>JAFDUB010000002.1 GCA_019594025.1 Thermoplasmata archaeon | reverse complement strand
CTATCCTGCCGGTGCAGCATCTGGCAAGGGTGGGGTTGTTCGCCCATTAAAAGGGGTCGTGAGCTGGGTTTAGACCGTCGTGAGCCAGGTTGGTTGCTTTTTAGTAGAAGTGCAATGGTGCCTGAGGGAAAGGAACCCTTAGTACGAGAGGAACAGGGTTTCGCAGCCACTAGTTTACCAGTTGTCCGGTAGGGCATACGCTGGGTAGCCACGCTGTATAAAGATAAAGGCTGAAAGCATCTAAGCCTGAAACTTTTCCTGAAACGAGGTACCTGAGAACCCCCGTAGAAGACGGGTTTGATAGAATCGGGGTGTAAGTACGAAGCTTCGGCGACGTATTCAGCCCACGGTTACTAAACGTTCGGACTGCTGTTTACATTTCGGTCTGGTCATCAGACAGGTCTGCGTGTGGAAAACTTTTTTTTCACCACAATCCACTAGGAGTTAGAGAATCCAATGCAAGATGTGATATATACCCTAATACAAAATAATATAATACTATGATTCCTAACGGATCCCGATTCAAAAGAGCCGTGAGGCTGATGATCCAGAGGACTAATAAAACAAACAACAACGCTTTCGAGTGGGCAAAACGTCTGTGTTTTTTCGTGAAAGGTGGATCGATTATATCCGGCAATACTCCTCCGACCGTAGAAAAGGGTATCATCAACATCAGTGATATGTAACCCTTCGTCGATAATGGATACAAACTCCAACCGATATATGGTAAAGCCGAACGGCGGATAGATTCAATCAACAGAAATCCTAGGATCCCGAATAGTATAGCCCCTATGATGTGTGTATTTTTTCGCATGACGTACAATCAAAGTAACAATCCTATTTTAATAATATACCTAGGGGATGGCCGAAAGTCGGTAGGTTTTTTATATTTGTAATATGTCTGCTGTGAATATGACCGGCTCCGAAAAAGAGAGATATACAGTTACACCCTGGGAAGTAAGCGGGGATATAGACTATGAGGATCTCGTTGAGCGTTTTGGTACATCCCGAGTAGATGATAAGTTAAAAAAACGTATAGAGAAAATAGCAGGTGACGTCCATTTCATGCTTCGAAGGAACATATTTTACTCACATCGAGATATGAAGTGGATCCTTGATGAGTATGAGAAAGGAAACAAGTTCGCTCTTTACACAGGGAGAGGTCCGTCGGGTCACACTCACGTAGGTCACCTGATGCCGTGGATATTCGCCAAGTGGATACAGGACCGGTTCGATGTAGATCTTTACTTTCAATTGACGGACGACGAGAAGTATCTCTTCAATTTCGACCTAGAGATGGAGGACACCCATTCCTATGCTTTGGAAAACGCTTTGGACATAATCGCTTTGGGATTTGATCCCGAAAAAACGCACATATTCATAGATACGGATTACATACACACCCTCTACCCACTAGCTTTAAAGGTGGCAAAACGCGTTAACTTCTCAACCGTAAAGGCGGTCTTCGGTTTTGACAACTCGACTAACGTGGGCAGTATCTTCTACACTTCCATCCAATCCGCCCCCTGCTTTTTGCCGTCAGACAGAGAAGGAAAAAAGGTTCCTGTAGTCATTCCCTGCGGCATAGACCAGGATGCTCATTTTAGAGTGACTAGAGATGTGGCGGAAACCATCGGATACTACAAACCGGCGCTTCTGCACAACAAACTCGCTCCGTCTTTGGACGGTACAGGCAAGATGTCGGCCAGCATACCCAAGACCACCATATTCACCACCGATTCCCCCGAAGATGTGGACCGAAAGGTATCGGAGGCCTTTACCGGCGGGCGAATATCGGCACAGGAGCAGAGAGAAAAGGGCGGTAACCCGGACATATGCGCGGTCCAGAATTACAGGTACTATCTATTTGAAGCGGACGACAAAAAGGTAGAATCAATAGCTAAAAGATGCAGGTCTGGAGACCTGCTGTGCGGCGGGTGTAAAGGCATGCTCAAGGACAACATCAAATCATTCTTAAAGAAGCATCAGGAGCGTAGAGGCAAGGCTAGAGATTCTCTAGAGGATTTTCTACTAACGGATTGAGCCTCTATACCTTCTTCACGGGGTTCTTCTCAATTATATCTCCCATCTCTTCCGCCGAAGTGTCCAACATCACCCTGTCGCTTATACCGTCAACGTGTTCTATAGAGACGGCCAACTTGGTCTTCGAGAGAAGAGAGCCTTCCACGTCCAATGTCTGGAGTATTTCTTTTTTCAATTTAACTAAAAGTGACAATGATTTCCACCCTTCAACATCTATCAATATATCGGTTACTTTACCCACGTCCCTTCCGTTGCTTCCGGAAATCTCCATACCTCTGATCGACGATAGAAGGTCGTCTTCGGAAATATCATGGAAGTGCACGTGCAGATCGTCTATAGGTTTGTATAGGATGACGTTGTCGGTGAACGCTTTTATCTGGTCGAGTGGAATACCCATTTGCACAGAAGATAAAATCGGTTTATCCTCACCGAGCTCGTCCAAGACGTCTTTGTTCATCTTAACAACAATCTTCTCTACCTCATAATCTAGATTGTAGGTAAAATCCTCTACCTTCCCCATCAATCTTCCGTCATTGCTCAAAACATCTTTTCCATTTAGCTCCTTTAATGCTCTCATAATCTTACCTCTATCAAGGTATGAAATTGAGCAATATAAAAGGTTTCTTCAAAAATAAGGTACAACTTTTTTAATTCTATAAACACCCATTACCCACTTCAACACCCTGACATCATGAATAAGCTATATATAGGGGAGGCATCATGAGTTTGTTCTACATTTCGATTCAGGTGAACTCAAATGAGGTTACGTATGCCTAACATATTGAAGAAGCGGGACGACACCACCCAAGGCCAATCGATATTAGAGGATAAATGGGGTATCGCTATATGTCTTGGAGCCATATTCGTACTCGCTTTCTTCATCCGAACATACTTTGCGTTTGAATTATCGACCAAATTTGGAACTCCTTTCTTACTAACAGGTGGTTCCGATGCTTATTATTACGAAAGAATTGTAGAATATATTGCTTTTAATAACCGTCATCTACTTCACGATAATCTACTTAATTATCCTATTGGAAGGGTCAATCCACGTCCCCCTCTATACGGTTGGTCGGTCGCTTTAACTGGCCATATATTGGCTCCCTTAGTCGGAGACCTTACCAGATCATTACATTACACCTTGATTTTATCCACCGGTTTCTGGGGTGCTCTTACCATATTCCCGGTTTATCTTGTAGGTAGAGACATTTTCGGTAAAAAAGCGGGTGTAGCCGCGGCTTTCCTACTAGCAATCAGTGCGGGACATCTTCAGCGAAGTCCCATAGGTAATGCCGACCACGATGCGATCTATCTATTCTTCGCTATAACCGGTTTTTATTTCCTCATGAAAGCCCTAAAGTACATACCGGAGAAGAGGAAATGGGTTAAGGATTGGACGCAACGTGCGGATATTAAAGAGGGTTTGTCTACTTTCGTCCATGAGAATAAAAAGGCGTTGTTATACTCCGCCATGGCCGGTATGTGCGTCGGGTCAGTCGCTTTAAGCTGGCAGGGTTACGCATACGTATTCGTTATAATTCTTGCATACTATTACATACAGTTGTTCTTAGATAAATTCAGATACCGAGATTCATTAGGTGTCACCGCATGTGTAGGGGTAACACTTGTTTTGGGTTTAGCCATAGCCGCTCCCTTCTATCTGGTCTCAGGCGTCGGCACTATGTTGCCCCATGCAGTCGGTACATGGTTCGATGTACCGTTGATACTTACCACTGTTGCATTGATAGGTGGTGTAGCTCTTACGGTAACGAGGGATTACCCATGGGTGCTTGTACTCTCAGCACTATTTGCGATAGTTGCCGGTGTAGTGGTATTTGCATATTATTTCGCACCCGGTTTCATAAATGCTCTGACAAGCGGAGCCGGTTACTTCACCCGTACCAAGACTATCGAGACCATTGCCGAGGCGCAGGCCCCCGAATTCAGTAATCTAGTCTTTTCTTTCGGCCCTGTGTCATTTTTCCTGTCTATTGTCGCTGTCGGTCTAGGCGTATGGCATATTCGAGAAAAATGGACCACGAACTTTCTTTTCATATTAACATGGACAGCCTTCGCCATATACATGGCGACCTCCGCGGCGAGATTTATCTTCAACGGAGCACCGGCCTTCGCATTGATGGCCGGTTGGCTGGTTGCATTAGCGGCGGATAAAGCACAATTCCATACTATATACCGTAGGCTAAAGGGCTTCCGAGGAGGCTTTTTCATTGGTCTGAAAAGGGGGATCAAAGTTGGTCACGTACTCACGGCCCTCTTCATAGTATTTTTAATAGTCATGCCCAACGTTTTATATGGGTTTGATGCCGGTATACCCTTCGAAGAAAAAAACCATTATGATCAGCAGATAAATCAAGCTCTTCCTGAGTTACTTCGTCCAGAGGATTATGACGATGCACAAGCACATAACTGGCATCTTGGTGCCTTTGGCTTTGGAATCGATAAACCGACTGATTACTGGCCCGCTGCTTGGGAGTGGCTTAAGGAAGAAAATTCACACTTACCTCCAGAGAAACGTCCCGGGGTCCTGAGCTGGTGGGACTACGGTTTCGAATCGGCCCAAAGGGCCCATAATCCAACTGTAGCCGATAACTTCCTATCAGGGCACAGACTTGCAGGTAACGTATTGATGGCCCAGAACGAATCCGAGTTGATGTCGTTGCTCATCGTACGAGTGCTTGAACTGCCTGTGAAAGAAGACGGTGGGATATCCGGGGACGTTAGAGAGATATTGGTTCGCAATATCGGTGAGGAAAAAACCGACTTAGTCGAGGACGCATTTTTGAACCCCGAAGATTATAGGGACGAAGTACTTTCCGATCCCGATAGATACCATCATCGAGCTGATGATATACATCCGGGGAATGTGAGGTACGCCAGGCTTATGGGATTACTATCCTATGAGGATTTAGATGTCCTGGTTGATGTGTATCATGAACTCACTGAAGAGCTGGATAAACTTATTAAGTATATCGCGGTGGATACCCGTTTGTTCCCATTCGATGCTCGACAGACAGGAATATTTTACGCTCCCGCAAAGCTCTCTGGACACAGGATAGTCGATAGAACTCCAATCGATTTTTACAATATTGTATATGTTGATATGCAGGGTAACGAATACGAGGATCCTGATGAGATTCCACCTGGAGTACAGATAGTTGATTTCAAGATGAACTTTAAACCCGCATTCTATAACACGGTTCTTTACCGTACTTTTGCAGGACTTTCCGGAGAAGACGCCGGTGAAGGACAGGGGATTCCTGGAGTAGACATCGAAGAGGTACAACCCATGCCCGCCTGGGGAATGGAGAACTTTAGATTGGCAACTAGAACCGCATATTGGAATCCTTATCCACGGGAAGAAGTGGGTGACCACCCAGAGGCTTGGAAAGCTGTTTCCCTTCAGGATGCGATAAGATATCAACAAGAAGAAAACGGTACCGTTGATATGAGTGCCCGAAGCTACATGCGTCAGGGAGTGGTTTTCATAGAATACTTCCACGGCGCACTGGTTTCAGGAAGAGTGGATACTTCTAACGGTCATCCAGTACCCGATGCACGTGTTACCATATTGGATGAAATGGGGACTCCTCATCAGGTAACTTATACCGATGAAGACGGCATGTACGAGATAAAGGCCCCGGCAGGAGAACTATCCTTGGTGGTTTCCACAGGTGGAGACGAGGAAGCAGTAACAAAAACGGAATCTATATATCTGGGGATGGAACAATTTGAAGTGACTGATGAACAGGCCATGAGGAAAAGGACGGATCGAAACGGAGACGGACGATGGGATTATTTGATCAGAAAGGATTTTGAGGTTGATACCAGCGAATTGACCGCCCAAGTTTTCATCGATAAAGACGATAGTGGCGAGTATATCCCTGGAAACGACACCCTCGTTGAATCTACCATAAAACTAGATGGTATCGGAGGTGAAATGGAGGTGGAAACCGATGGCAGCTATACCTTTACCGACCTTATACCAGGTAAATATACCATTTCTTCCGATACTCCCGGTACTTCTCCAGTTGATGTAACGCTGGAGTCCGGTGAACATGTTACTGAAGGTTTAAAGATTCAGGTTGCTTCACTGAGCGGGGAAGCTATAATGGACGATCCTGGAATTGAAGGTGTAGAGCTGTATCTAGATAACATTGAAACTGGAGAAAGATATGTTGAACTTGTTGAGCCTGGTGGGAATTACACCTTCCAACATATCTTATCCGGAGATTATATGATCGGGGTTGAACAGGACGAGTATACCGTATCCACAGGCCCCAAAGTATTGGGTTTAGAACCCGATGCTCAGGAAGAATTTACCGTGAATATCTCACGTGCTCATGTTGTAGAGGGTGTAGCTGAAAGTGACGTAGGTACAAAACTGAGCAACCAGCGTTTATCCTTTACCGGTACCCTCGGAAGAGAATATTCTCACAACGTGGTGACTGATGCTCAAGGAGAATTCACCGTCAAATTACCCACAGGTGATTATACCGTATACGGTATTTATCGGAAAGATAATGAAAAACTGGTGCACCTTGGTACGGTATCAGTTCCCGAAGACACAGACTATGTTGCAGAGTTCGGCGAAGGACACCAGGTCGAAGCCCTAGTGGTTCTGAATTTAATCCCTATAGATAAGCTCCAAGTAGAGATTCTTAATTCCGACGGTACGATTTTTGAAACACAGAGTAACCGAGAAGGCTACATCAGTGCTTCCCTACCAAGAGATTCTTACACGGTCTACGGATGGAAGAGCACTCCACAAGCGGATTTGTATTATAGGGATTCTTTCACTCTCGATTCCGATAAAACTTTACGGTTCGATGCAGTTTACGGCCATTCTGTCGAAGGCCGTATATATCGCGACTTAAACTTTGATGAAGAATATGATGAAGGCGAAGGCATCTCCGCAAAAATAGAGATAATGACCAACGGCCACTCAATTTCACTGCTCTCCTCGCGATATGGACGATTCACAGCGGTTCTTCCAAACGAGGAAGTCGTAGCACGTTTCACCAAAGAAGGCTTTTATGAAAAAGAGGTTTACTACGACCCGGAAGATGAATTTGGACCATACTTTGCCGTGGAAGCAAAGAACGTAAACGTATACGGTAGTCTGGAGATTGATAGTGAAGCACTACACGAGGTTTCCATTCGATTCGAGGCAGTTGGAGAAGGTGCAGTGGATGCCGAAACTGTAGTTGAAAACGGAGAGTACGAAATTGAACTACAGCCGGGCGAATATAATGCCATAGTGGATCATTCTCCAGAGGAAGGAATCAGCTATCATCTTGATGAGAGAATAAACATCGAACCCATGGAGGAATCGTTAGAATTACCTTTCACAGTCAATCACACGGTTAGACTGTATGGAACTGTATTAGATGAAGATGGAAACGAACTGTCGGCAATTCTTTCATTAAGGGGTCCCTGGGATAAGGAACTGATAGTGGAAAACGGCACCTACGAACTATACCTCCCCGTCGGAACCTATTCCATGTGGTGCGCAGATAGAGACGGTGAGTTGGTAGTTACCGATAAGCTTACCCTTGATAGTCCAACAGAATACAATATTACTCTTGAACCCGCAGTTACATTTTCACCTCTAGTGACCTATGAAGGCGAGCCCCGAGAAAACATACAAATGACCTTTGAGAACTTACTCAGCGGTTATTCGGTTACCAGGGTAACCGATGAGGACGGAACTTTCTCCGTAAACCTCGCTTCAGGTGAGTACGAGGTGGAGGTGGATTATCAGACAACGGAGCCCGTTGATGGAATTCTACGAAAGGTTAGATATCTTTATTCCGACCTTTATGATCTCACGGTATCAACTTCGCCACATATTTCCCTAGAAAGAGAAATGATCTACCCCACTTTGAGCGGAAATCTTCGGCTTAACGATCAGACAGTTCCCGATACGACTATTACCTTTCTCGGGCAAACCCCTGAGGCCGTCTCTACCTCGGTTGAAACTACCAGTGATGGCAGCTTCTCTTTACCTATTTCGCAAGGTATGTATTCGATTTACGTAAAGTACGAGGGAAGAGTAGGCATGTATGCTGTTTTCAAGTCCTTCGCCATGGGTGAAACAGACGAGGTATTGAACATAACGCTTGACTCGGCCTTTAAACTAACCGGCACCGTGAGTAGGAACGGTGTGGCTACATCTTCGGAAATAAGCATCGTAGAGTTAGAGAAGGCCATGGAGTTAGAGGATAGCTCGGAAGAGGACGGTAGTTATACTTTGATACTACCCGAAGGCCGTTATCGGTTAAGTGCGGAGACAACCTATACCGATGAAGAACTCGGAGATATCAGGTATAAGGATGAGCAGGAAATAGACTTACGTTACAATATCGTGAAAAACTTAGAACTAAGTAAAGTCAAAGAATACGGGATCGAGATAGGTACCATACCGGTTAAAGATACTGAACCCGATGACGTTCTCGACTACTACATCACCTTAACAAACACTGGGAACACTGATGACGTATTCCAATTATCCAAGGCTCCAGATGCGATCTGGGATATGGAATTTGAACCCTCTACAATAGAATTAGAACCCAAAGAATCTAGAACGGTGAAGGTAACACTTTATGTCCCCGAAGACGCCATAGTCAACCCACCTCCCATGAACTTTATGGTCGAATCCCTTAATTCAGAGGAGTCTGAAAGCAAGGAGCTAAATTTCAACGTAGCCCAACACTATGGAGTACGCCTGCTTCCAGATGTATCTCGAAGAACACTCAGGGACGGCCAGATAATATATACTCTGCTGGTAGAGAATACGGGTAATGGAAAGGATACCTTCGATTTACTTATACAGAATCAAGCCCAGTTGGAAACCCAGGGATGGGATGTTTCAATTGATAGTCAGACAGGCGAAGTTACTGAGGACTCTACAGCCGAGGTCGAATTGGTACTTACACCCGATTCACAACAACCCTCTTCAGATATCGCTGTTCAAATCAAGGCTACCTCGATGAGTGATCCTTCCACTGAAGATACCGCATACTACGACATTGAG
This sequence comes from Thermoplasmata archaeon, assembly GCA_019594025.1. Lineage (GTDB taxonomy): Archaea > Thermoplasmatota > Thermoplasmata > Halarchaeoplasmatales > Halarchaeoplasmataceae > Halarchaeoplasma. The sequence goes on along the minus strand of JAFDUB010000002.1, from coordinate 36,252 downwards.
CTTCCCCACCTTTACCTCGATGAGGATTCCTTTGCGATTGAAGGTGAAGGTATACTTATTGAAGAAGACACCTTTGAGATGGGAACAGGTCACTGGGTTCTTTTAGTCATTTTAGCAGTAGTTGCTGCTTTGTATTATACCAGAAAGAAGGGATGGTGGTATAGATGAAACGTAGAATAATCATCTTTACAATTTCGGTCCTTCTACTGGCATCTTTAGCAGTACCTGTAAGGGCAGACAGATTTTCTCAGACCGGAGTGAGTATATACGTCGACGGTCCCAGCGAAGTGTTCGTCAATCACACAGAACACTTTTTTGTAGAGGTACGTGGTAGTTTTGCAGAAGAGGCCCTTAATTGGAGCATAAACGTTGAGGATGTACCAGACGGTCTTCACATTGAACCTTTATCCGATGAGTCTACCACGAGCAGCATATTTCAGATTAACGTAACAGCTGTGGAAAAGGGTAGTTATTCATTTAGGGTAGTAGGGTACTGTTCCGATGGTTTGGAGATCCGGTATAGAGAATCTACTTTGGATATCGACGCTTATAAACCCATCATAACCCGAGTAGACCTGACCAATCCTAAAGAGTATGATCTCGATAAAGTTATAGTCGGCTTGTTCATCGGTGACGAATTGTTTGTCACACAAACCGTCGATAGATTGGAGGCCAATGAGACACGGATGATCGAGTTTATGTGGGGTAAGGAAAAACTCGAAGAAGGAGAGCATACTATTGAAATCTGGGCTGACTATGGATTCAGGCCTGGTGAGGATTTCAACAAAGGTGAGCTCTTACTAAGCAAGACATTTTACGTTGAAGGAGAACCAGGTCCATGGCAATATGCACTGCCAATAATCATGGTGATAGCCGGTGTACTCTTCGTTCTCTATTATCTGAAAAGAAGGAAGAAAAGAAGAAGGCCATGGTGATTCTCAACTAAAGTTTGTCCGGCAGCCTATACTACGCCGCACACTACCTCTTATCACATCTGCTAGAAGCAGTGCTTTTATAATGGTTATATCATATCGTCAAATATGCGCGTAGCTGTAGTCGTCGGCACTAGGCCGGAGATAATCAAGATGAGTCCTATAATAAGAGAGCTCGACAAGAGGGGGATGGATTTTAACGTGATCCATACCGGGCAGCATTATGACCATGAGGTATCCGATATATTCTTTGAAGAACTGAATCTAAATTCCCCGGATACGTACCTCGGTGTCGGTTCCGGGGAGCAGGGGGAGCAAACCGGTAAAGCGTTGATAGGACTGGAAAAGGCGTTCAAGAAGTTCGACAGTAGCACTGTGCTGGTGCAGGGGGATACGAATACCGTTTTGGCAGGTGCTCTAGCCGCCGTTAAGATGGGGTTGAAGGTAGGCCACGTTGAAGCCGGCCTCAGGAGCTACGACCTTCGCATGCCGGAAGAACACAACAGAAGGCTCACCGACCATTGTTCTCACCTTTTGTTCGCACCGACCGAGAACAGTGCCGACATTCTCAAAGGTGAGAATGTATGGGGAGACATACACGTTACGGGTAACACCGTTATAGACGCATGCATTCAGAATATGGGGATTGCAGAGGATAAGGCCCTCGTGGACCTTCCTGGCGAGTACGTGCTTATCACCGCTCATCGTGCTGAAAACGTTGACGATCGTGAAATTTTAGAGCAGTTTATCGAGGTGTTCGAGAATATTCCTCTAACCAAGGTATATCCCATACATCCCAGAGCTGAAAAGATGTTTAAGCAAACACGTTTGTACGATAAATTGAAGAATGTAGAGGGTATGCACCTGATCAAACCCCAGGGTTATTTGGAATTCCTTATGCTCATGAGGAACGCTCGATACATACTGACGGATTCAGGAGGTATACAGGAGGAGGCCACCGCTCCCAACATAAAGAAGAAGGTTTTCGTACTGCGTGAATCCACCGAACGTCCCGAGGCTGTAGAAGCGGGTTTCGCCGAAGTGGTTGGTACCGATAGCGGAGATATTCTTAAAGCCATTGACGATTTCGAAGAAAGGGGATGGAAACCTGGTGAGTGTCCCTACGGAGACGGCCGAGCGGCCGGGAGAATAGTGGAACTCATCTCCGGCTGATATCATGGTATATAGAGAGCAGTACGTCTATTATCTTTGACGGAGAGTGGTACTTTTCTACGAACTTTCGTGGTTCTTTAGCGTGGTCCGGATTTTCGAATCCATAATATACTTCGTACTTTTTAGGGAAGTTGGTGTACGTATCTAATCCGCATGCCATGGCTTCTAATCTTCCTAGGGAAACAGGGTCGACTAGCGGGCCTATCATCTTTTCGTACCTGTTGAAAAGTTCTGGTAATTTTTTGTTTGGACGGAAGGGTATTTTTCTAACGTTATTTGGCATATCCATATCAACTCCCCAGTTAAGCATATCGTACTCTTCATCATCTTTCAAAAGAGGTAATAGTGCCTTTTTCGACACAAAACTTCCAAAGATAAGTACACGACCGTTCTTCTCTCTCTCCATAGGACGGAACCTCTGTAGATCCACTGGATTTGCCAGGTATAGACCTTCTACCCATTCATGTAGGTCCGGGGTGCTCAATAAAGTCACGTCCGCACCTCTCCTTATCATAGCTCCGATAAGGTTGTGATGTGGAGGCAACCTCTTAGGCCCGTGCTCCGTAATCCTCCTTACATCACTTCCATGATGGTGAATGATGAACGGTATGCCTTGTGTTCGGGCCCGTAGACAGGCCTTTATAACGGGTTTTGTTAAGGAGTAATGTCCATGGATTACGTCGTAATTTCCCTTTACCTCCCCAGTGGTGTTTGCATCGCATCGTATACCGTGTTTTTTTAATTCCCGCTGATATAACTTGATTATATTCAGCATGGGAACCGCCTTTTTTGAGCACACGTGGAGAACTTTCATACCAATGTGAGAACGACGAGGGTCAATTTATTCTTTCGGTGGTGATTGAAAGCAGAGTTTGATCGTTTGGGGTCAGGTTTTTATATCTTCTCCTACTTTAGACGTGGTATGTACGAGAGGGTCATAATACCGACAGATGGTTCGGAATGTGCTGAAGCTGGAGAGAGAGAAGGTATAGAGATGGCACGCAACTTAGGGATAAAAGCGGTAGCTATCTACGTAGTTGATATCAACGAGTACGAAGGCGTCCATCATCACTCGATCAGAGATTCCGCACGTGCGGGTTTCAAGGAAAAAGGTAAGAGGGCACTAAATAGCCTGAAAAAATATGCATCCAAGAAAGACGTTAAACTCGAGTTGAAGATGAGAGAAGGGAAACCCTACGCGGTTATAACCGATCTAGCTACTGAAAAGGACATAATCTATATGAGCAGTCACGGCGCCTCCGGTTTCACAAAAATGTTCCTCGGAAGTACCACTGATAAAGTATTGAAGAATGCTAAATGCACCGTTGCAGTGATCAAGGGAAGTTACTAGATCAAGACTCTTTTACCCTCTGCCTGCATGGTGTCGGCAGTTTCATGGAAGCCCTTCTTAGAGCGTTCTTGCCTACTTCGAAGTCCTTTTCATCAACCCACACTCTGATCACCGGCTGATTTGCATGTACCCTGGCGGCATTGCCTACCTTCTTACCGAAGGATCTACGCATCCCTTCAGATAACCTATCGGCACCTGCACCGGTAGCCTGTTTATTCTCCCTCAATACGTGATGAGGATAAACCAAAATCTGTGCTCGGAAATTCTTGTCTCCTAGCTTTCTGGTAAGAAATCTGGTGAGCACGACACGGGCGGATTCCAAGGCATTGTCTTTGATCTGGCATTTTTCCTCGGCGATGAGTTCCAGTTCCATTTCAAAATCCCCGGTTCTGTTTCCCATCATGAACTGACCGACTCTAACGTGAGGCACACCTCCGATGTACTTTTTACGGGTATACGGTTGACCCTTGAATTCTCTGTACATACTACCTGGTTTCTTTGCCATGTGAATCTCTTCCATGAGCACTACATATTTATATGTTATTGTTTCCCCGGGTTTCAAATTTTAACCAAAAGAGATTTATTATTAGATAATAATCCAACTTCGTCATGTGGAATTACAACAAATTGATGCTATTCAGGTTCTCAACTTACGGATTTTTAAAGAACTTGAAGTTCTTTGAACCCTTCCTGTACCTCTTCTTTTTAGCCAACGGTCTGAGCTTCTTCCAGATAGGTGTTTTGATCTCGATCAGAGAGACGGCGACCCTATTGCTGGAGACGCCTACCGGGGTGATAGCGGACCTTTCAGGTAGAAGGAAGGCGATATCTATCGCCTTCGGATCTTACATATCTTCATTTATCGTTTTCTATCACTTCAGCTCTTTCACCCTCTTCGTACCGGCGATGCTGTTGTTCGCCTCAGGCGAAACCTTCCGGTCCGGCACTCACAAATCCATGATAATGCAGCACCTCGACGATGAGGATATGTCCGATAAAAAGGTGGAGTACTACGGCAAAACACGGTCAGTTTCCAGGCTCGGTTCAGCCTTATCCGCTGTTCTAGCCGGTATCATAGTTTACTTTTTCCAGAGCTACAATATCATATTTTTAGTCACCATAATTCCGTACACCTTCGCTTTCTTCCTGATGCTCACCTATCCCAAGCACCTCGACGGTGAACCCGCAGGAGCCTCCGTTGAGAGTGCCTGGAATCACATCAGATCCAGCTTCCGCCAGTTGGTCAATTACCCTGGATTAAGCAAGATGCTGGTTAACGCATCCATATATGACTCCTTCTTCAAGATATCCAAAGATTATCTATCACCCATCGTTGAAACCTTCGCACTGACCTTACCCCTTCTACTGTTCATCGAGGTGCCTGAGCAGAGAACAGCCATACTGGTGGGAGTAGTTTACTTCTTCGTATATATGAACAGCTTCGTTTCATCTAGAAAATCCGCCGCACTTATGAGAAAGGTAGGAGATATGGCCAAAGCGTTGAACGTACTTTATTTCATAATGGCTTTCGCCTTTTTGATGGTGGCCTTCTTCCTGCAGATCAATATCGTATTCCTCTCCATCGCCGCCTTCTTCTTTTTCTTCACACTGTACAACCTAAGAAAACCGATGGTGGTTGGATTCCTAGGCGATGCTATAGAGCCTCAAACACGAGCCACCTTGTTGAGTGGTGAAAATCAGCTCAGGTCCGTCGTAGGAATCATCATCGCGCCCATACTCGGTTTTCTCGCCGATACCTTTGGTATCAGCTACGCCTTCTTCTTCGGTGCCTTGGTTCTCTTCGTGATCGGTGTAGTTCTTCCTATCAGAAGTATTGATTGTAAATTCAAACGATAACCCTTCAGAAAAACGGAAAGCATATAATTGGCAACATAGATATCCCTTAACAATCGATTAAAAAATTAAAGTTGGATTAGTGATGATCGGAGAAGCGGCAGTATTTGAATTAGGTCTAATGATAGTCGCCCTTGCTATCGCTGCAAGTTTAGCATCCCGTTTTAAGGAGTCTGATATCCCACTTTTCATACTGCTCGGAATAATCATGGGGCGTTATGGGATTGGGAGATTAGGGGATTTCTATATCGGCAGTACATTTTCAGCAGAACAATTCATCGAATTAGGTGCCGAGTTGGGAGTAATATTCCTTTTGTTTTTTATGGGGCTTAGTTTCAGTCTCAAAAAACTTCGTAAGCACAGCGGGAAGATAGCTCTCGTCGGTACCATGGACCTTTTGAACTTTGCACCAGGTATATTGGTGGGGTATTGGTTCTTTCAAGATATAATGGCCGCCTTTTTGATAGGAGGTATAGTGTACATCTCATCTAGTGCGGTGATCAGTAAATCACTTATGGACCTAGGATGGGATTCTACACCGGAATCCGACCAGATGTTAGAGCGACTGGTTTTTGAAGATATAGTTATCGTGGTCTATCTTTCAGTAATGTCAACGGTTCTGTTGGGGGAAGGTATAGAAGTTGGAAGTATCCTTTTAAACATCGGACTAGCCATGCTTTTTGTTATTGTGTTCATAGCGTTCATGCTGGTTAGACCGGAACTTTTTGATAAAATACTTCAAACTAAGTCGGATGAAATCTTTGTACTCCGTGCCATAGGTATCATCGCGTTAGTCTCTGGGATCGCCATAGTCATGGGGCTCAGCGAGGCGGTGGCCGCTTTTTTCGTAGGAATAGCCTTCGGGGGAACGGAACACATGGCAAAATTACAAAAACATCTATACCCTTTCCGTTATCTCTTCGGAGGAATATTCTTCTTCTGGATAGGTATGAAAACGGATTTTCTTCTCTTCAGAGGCATCGGTCTTCTACTTTTTGTAGCTGTATTGTCTTCCGGTCTTTACAAATTTTTTACCGCTTATTACGGTGCTAAATTCTTTAAGATGGATACGGTAAGATCTACCCGTGTAGGCGTAGGCATGATCACCAGGGGTGAGTTTTCATTGATAATCGCCGCCCTAGCATCGGAGGCAGTCGGCCCATATGCGATCCCTGTGATTACAGAGACAATACCCGCCTTCGCAGTATCTTACGTACTGGTGATGAGCGTGCTTGGTTCAATCCTCTTAAGGCATGTAAAATAAGAAAAAAAATGGGAAAGGTGTTATTGCTTGGTGGAGCCCACTTCTTCGGCCACATCCTCTAGGTCCAAGTACTGCAGCTTAGCCTTCATGGGCACACCGTTCAAGTCCCAGCCGCGGGCTGTGTAGTAACGGTCCAAGGCTTCGTCCAGTTCTTCCTTTAAGATCTTTCTACCCTTTGTTGGTCCGTAGGGCACTTCTTCTTCCATAACCCTTCTCGGTAGAGTATCGTCTTCACGGGTGAAGCCCTCTCTAACGTTGTATGCTTTAGCCACGTTGTGTCCTCTTTCACCAGCGATGAGCAACTCGCCGATACCCATGTTCCATCCGGTGATGGCGTTTACATACTCCAGCAGTGGATGGTCTAGGAATATACCTCTTGAGAACTTACACATACCCGTCATATCGTACAGCATCATCAGGTTCTCCATGATACTAAGTGGATATCCCTTGGATACTATATCGGTCCTTGAGTAGTCTTCGAAGTGCCAGAAACTTCCACCGTAGTCCAAAGCGTATTCGCAGGATGTAAGATGATCAGCTCCTCTCGGTGCCACGGCAAGGGCGAGTCCCATACCGTACATACCTCTAGCTTCGTATCCCGGAGGCTCCATCCCTTTGATGTGTATGGCGAATTTTTCCGAATCTTTACCTAGTTTTTCAGCGGCTTCCTTCACACCGTTGAACAGCAGTTCTCCAAGTTCACCTTCTTTGTTCCCGATCTGTCTGACCGCTTCGATCATGGCGTGCGGGTTACCGAAATTCAATTCCAAATCTTCCAGTTCGAGCAGTCCCTTCTCGTATGCCTCCATGGCCCAAGCAACGGTGACACCTGCCGATATGGTATCGAGACCGAGCTTATCGCAGATCTCGTTTGCCTTTGTGACCGCTTCAACGTCCTCGACTCCACAGCAGCCTCCGAGTGAATACTGGGTCTCGTACTCCGGTCCGTCGATGGCGATATCTCCGTAGGGAGTATCTTCGGCTACAAAGTACTGACTGCATGGTTTAGTACAGTATGGACACGGTCTTCTTCCGTCTCTGTACTTCTCCGCCCAATAATAGGGGTCTAGATCTATTCTACCTTCATCTGGATCGTCGAGTTTCTCATAAGCCTCTTTGAAATAGCCCGCCTCCCAGTTCTTGGATGGGAAGGCACCTATCTCCACGTTCAGTGGGTGGATCGCAGAACCGGTACCGTAGTCCATATCTGTTTTTCCTTTTTCCACCGTCACTTTCCTGTATTTAGAGTTGAGTTCGTCAACCTTTTCCTGGTCATGTATCGGATAATCCTTGGTACCGTTGATGGCTATAGCCTTCAAGTTCTTGCCGCCCATGACCGCCCCTGGTCCTCCTCTACCTGCCTGTCTCTCATCGCATTCGATGAGTGATATCTTGGATAGCTTTTCACCGGCCGGCCCTATCACGGCGGTTTTCACCTTTCCGTATCTTTCCTTCAGCATCTCTACGGTTTCGTGGGTATCCTTACCCCACATATCTTCCGCACTCTCTACCTTCACATCGTCATCTTCGATGACTATAACGGAAGCTTCCTTAGCCTTCCCTTCTACTATGAGGGCGTCGTAGCCCGCTTTCTTGAGTCGGTCACCGATCCAACCGCCGACGATAGCCTTTCCGTAACCTCCTGTGAGCGGACTTTTAAATCCGAAGGAGGTCTTAGATGCCGTCGGTACCTTCGGTCCCACCAAAAGGCCGGGAGCCATTATCAATTTGTTCTCGGGAGACAAGGGTTCCACATCGGGTCCTACCTCGTCGTAAAGCAGTTTTCCCGTGATACCCGCTCCACCTATGTGCCTCCTCAGAAAGCCTTCCGACAGTTCTTCAGTGCTAACTTTGTTATCATCCAGATTTACTCTCAATAATCTTCCCCAATGTCCTGACATGTTTATCACTACTCGGAGACTTGTTTTGTTTATATAAGATTTACTAAGCGCTCTGTAGAGGTTACAAGATAATCAAAAAATATTTAATAACTCAAAATTCAAGGTTACGTACGTACCGACCATGGTGTTTTTAACCTCCGACGGTTAAGAGGATACCGATGACATTCCTTTCCCAGGTCTATTGTATTCATCGATAGGTCTGTTAGCCGCTGTAGCACTTTATACGGTAATCCACAAGAAAAAGAGTTCACGAAGATAATATTCCAAAGATTTTCTTCCCGATCATCACCACTCCAAAACAAGCTCCGGCTACGATCACTATCGTGGGGCCGGTTGGTAAGTCCCATATAACGGACATGTACAGCCCGCTTATGACGAAAACGAAGGAAAGTAAGGTGGAGTACACCATCATCCAAGACATATCTTCTGTAAACTCTCCCGATATAGAGGCAGGGATCGCGAGCATAGCGATCAACAGCACGATACCTACGAATTTGATGAGTACCACTATAGACAGAGCTACGAGAACCAGCATGAATAGATAAAGTGAGGAAGTTTTCACTCCAACAACTTTGGAAAACTCTTCGTCAAAGCTTGCTCCTTGGATCCTTGGATATAGAAGTATGACCGTAACGGTTATCACAAGTGTTAGCACGGCCATGAGGTGTATGTCGATCATACGTATCATCAGTATATTACCAAAAAGAACGCTGGACATTGCAGGAAGATACCCAGGTGTAATACTCATAAAGAACGCACCCAAGGCCATTCCAAGAGCCCACACCATCCCTATAGCGGTATCCTCTCTCTGCATCTTCTTTTTACCGACGATGCCCACTCCAAGAGCGGATATCACCGCAAATATCGCCGCACCGAACAGCGTGTTCAAGCCAAGATAATAAGCCATACCTACCCCTCCAAAGGAGGCGTGTGATATACCGCCGCTGATGAACACTATACGTTTTACAACTACAAAAGTTCCGATTATACCAAATATTACCGATGCAAGGACACCTGCGTAGAGGGCGTTTCTGATGAATGCGTAGGCGAGCATTGAAAGCATCCTATTCATCCTCCGGCATACGATGTTCATAAACTCGATGTGGTAGGCCGTGGGCTATCAGATCGATGGGGCATTCGTAAGCCGCCTCTATCATGTCCGATGATAGCTCCCCATCTCCATGATAGATCAGATACTTGTTCAAGCAGGCCACTTTTTTAACGTGGGAGGATATCACGCCTATGTCGTGAGATACCAAGATTATGGTGATCCCCCTTTCTTTCAATTCGTTGAGTAGAGAGTATATGCTTCCTTTCATCTTCTCATCTACACTGGCTGTGGGCTCGTCGAGTAACAAAAAATCTGGCTTAGTGGCTAATGCCCGTGCCAGTAATACTCTTTGAAGCTGCCCGCCGGACAGTTTGGATATGTGTCTCTTTCGATACTCCCACATATCAACGTCCTTCAGCACATCCCTAGCTATCTTCTTATCCTCACGAGAGTAAAAGGGGCTGAATCCCAGCTTCCCCAAACGCCCCATAAGGACAACGTCGAACACTTTGATCGGGAACTTCATGTCGAACCTGGTGTGTTGAGGTATGTATCCCATCACCCGGGCTTCTGAACCAGGAGGTTCTCCGAAAAGAAGAACTTCACCTTCGTCAGGGGTTATAAGACCCAAGATGGTTTTTAATAGAGTGGTCTTACCACCGCCGTTAGGTCCGATGATGCCTAGAAAGTCTCCTTTCTCCAACTCCAGATTAACGTCTTTTAACACGGTGGTTTTATCGTATTTGACCGTCACGTCCCTTATTTCCAATGCTTTAGTCATGTTTACTCGCTGAACGCATCCACTAATTTACTCGTTATATCCTCTATATTTTCAATATACTTTTCAGCTAAGGGATTAAGGGTGATAACCTCCCCGTCGATTTCATCAGCTATCGTCTGTGCGTTGCTCTCGTCGAATTGTGGTGACACGAACACGACACGTATGTTCTCTTCCTTAGCCTGCTCTATTACAGCCGCCAAGCCGGAAGCGCCGGGTTCCTGTCCCTCTCTCTCCACCCCTATCTGCACCAACCCATATTCGTGGGCGAAGTAGTTCATGGACGGGTGGTATATCAAAAACTTACGTCCGTGATGTGGATGAAGTGCCTCCTCTACCTCTTCGTGAAGAGAATTTAATCGGTCGAGGTAATTCCCGGCATTTTCGTTATAAATATCGGCATTATCCGGATCAACCTCGATTAAAGCATTCAGGAGGTCGTTTATCATCATCTTAGCATTCACCGGTGACAACCATATGTGAGGATCGTCCCCCTCGTGTCCATGCTCATCCTCTTCATGTTGATGTATCAGATCTTCGATAGCTTCCATAGCCCCCTCGGCGGTGACATTTCCGTATTCCCATTCATGAATTATGTGATCTATATCTTCGATAAGATGTTCCTGTTCATGGTCATCCTCTTCATGTTGATGTATCAGATCATCGATAGCCTCCAGTGCATCTTCAGCAGTCATGTGGCCGTCTTCCCATTCATGAATTATGTGGTCTATATCTTCGATAAGGTGCTCAAACTCATGGTCGTGATGACTCTCGTAATCTAATAGATGAACCCCTTCGCTGCCGTCCACTATCCTCATGTCCTCGTTGTATTCGATCAGCGTATCCATCCACCGCTCTTCAAATTCCATACCCGCACCTACTTTGAAGTAAATATCCGCTTCTGAAACATCCACCATCTGAGAACTAGTGGGTTCGTAGGTGTGTGGGTCGCTTCCAGGTGGAACCATAACGGTTACTTTGATACCTTCTCCACCGATCTCTTCAACCCACTCCCTCTGAGGGGGGATCGAAACTACAACTCGAAGATCGTATTCACCGTCATCTTCATCGATACATCCGGTGGAAAACACCGCCATCATAAGCAAGATCACAATACCAGCAATTATCATTTTACTTTTCATTTTATCACCAACTGATTCCAATGGAGAACTGTTTCTGATACCAGTGGCAGTCGTAAAGATCCTCAGGTTCATAGTCGGCTGAAATACAGCAGCCACAGTCGCAATTCAGATCGTTGCCGTACTTAGAATCCATCCTTTCCAATAGGTTGCCGCTCACTGAGATGTCCAATGCCGCCGATTCATCACAAGCTTCTTCAGATCCCATGTCCAAAGTGGTCTCTAGGAACTTTTCCAGGAGGTGATGTTTACGAATATCCTTCTGCACAAGCTCCTCGGCTTCACTATTTATCTTCAGTCCTTTTCTAGTGATATACTCACCATATCCCAGGTACTCTAACCGTCTCATCTTCTTGAGTGTAGCCACTCGTGACACTTTCATCACTTTAGCTATTTCAGCAGGACCGACCGGTTCTTCATGTGCCTTTAACAGGAATAAACCCCGAAGGTATTCTCTATCCCTACCGGTAAGTTCATTGTTCTCCATATTGTTAACTACTACTTAACATATATTTATACTTTGTCCTATACCTTAAAAAACACTTCACTTTAAATCGCTCAAAACCCACAAAACATATTTATCGTACCGAATTTTTACTCACTGGAATTGATCTTCATGGAGATGTCCAAAAAACAAGAGTACGAGTTCAAGAAGGCACTTGAGAAGATACAGGAACTAAAAGGTCGTGGAACTGAATTAATCTCACTCTACATCCCACCGGACAAACAGATATCGGATGTAGCATCTTATCTGAGAGAAGAGATGTCACAGAGCTCCAACATCAAATCGAAGTCTACCAAGAAACACGTTCAGTCTGCGTTAAAATCCATATTATCTAAACTAAAGTACTTCAATAAACCACCTGAGAACGGTTTGGTTTTCTTCGTGGGGCATGTATCCGCCTCCGGTGATCAAACGGAGATGATCTCCGAAACCATAGAACCTCCTTCCCCCATCGAAACATTCCTCTATCGCTGTGATTCCGAGTTCTACCTCGAACCACTGCGGGGTATGATTGGAGACAAAATCAAGTACGGATTAATCGTGGTAGACCGCAGCGAAGCTACGATCGGTATGTTGAATGGAAACAAGGTTGAATCACTCACCAATATACAATCACTGATACCCAGTAAGCACTCCAAAGGAGGTCAGTCCGCCCAGAGGTTCGAGAGGCTGATCGAGGGTGCCGCCCATCAATACTTTAAGAAGGTGGGTGATAAGGCAAATCGCTTACTATTGGACGAAAACCTAGAGGGTTTATTGATAGGCGGTCCCGGAGCTACAAAGGACGAATTTGCCGACGGTGACTATCTTCACCATGAGCTTGAGAAAAAAATAATCGACCGTTTCAACACCGGTTACACCGATGAGTACGGTCTCAGAGAGCTAGTACAGATGGCGGAAGACACCCTCTCCGGCTTGGAAGTAATGAAAGAGAAAAAGTTGGTCACCCGTTTGCTCAAAGAGATACGTAAACCTGATGGAGGGTTAGCTACATACGGTGAGGAACATGTTAGGAAGGCACTAATGATAGGAGCGGTAGATACCTTATTGATATCCGACGGTATAAACAAAGTTACCGTTAACGCCGTTTGTGATGATTGTGGTCATGGTATTGAATTCTCATCCACAAAACCGGTTAAGGCTCCGGAGTGCCCTGAATGTGAGAATATTATGGATATCAAAGATAAGCGGGACATCATCGATGAGCTTTACGAGGAGGCGGAAAGCGTCGGCTCTTCGGTCGAACTGATTTCCGATGAGTCCGAGGAAGGTGAATTATTGCTTACCGCCTTTGGAGGTCTAGCGGCGATTTTAAGATTTAGAATTGGCGAGGGGGTCGTATGAATTACGCACTGATCGATTTTAAAGAAGAGATCAAAAGGGAGATCAAAAGTATATTGGGGGAGGACACGGAGATTCCTGTAGAAATTCCCTCTGAGGAAAGAGGAGACTACGCGGTACCGTGTTTTTCCTTCGCACCCATATTTAAAAAAAATCCTAATGAGATCGCTTCGGAACTAGTCGATGAGATAGAACTAACGATGGGAAACGTAGCGCAGGCGGGATCATACCTTAACTTCCGAATAGATGAAAGTTATCTATTAAAAAACACTATTAAGAAATGCTTAGAGGTGGACTTCGGCTGGTTCGAGCAAAAAGATGAAAAAGTACTCATCGAACATACCAGTGCCAACCCAAACGCCCCTCTTCATGTAGGCAACGCCCGTAACCCCATAATCGGAGATACCGTTGCCAGGATATTCAAACGCTTGGGATACGACGTTACAACCGAGTACTACGTCGATGACATGGGTCGTCAGGTGGCGATACTTACCTGGGGATTGGAAAATCTATCCGAAACCGATGTGGAAAAAGTTGAAAGAGATAAACCGGACCATCGACTGATGGTTTACTACCAGAAGGCATCCAAACTTATGGGAGACGACTACGTTAAAGAGGGGATTCACGACATAATCAGACTGATGGAGTCAGGAGATGCCGATACAATAGAAACATTCAAAGCCAATTCAAAGCAAGTTCTATCCGGCCACAAAGCTTCCTTAAAACGATTGAACATAACTCACGACAGCTTCAAGACCGAATCGTCGCTCATACTCGGAGGTAAGGTGCGTGGGGCCGTAGATGCATTGAGGGAAGCTCCTATCTGCGGAGATGATGAAGGTGCCCTTTACATCGAATGGGGCGATAACAGGGTATATCTAACTAGAAGCGACGGTACCAGTCTTTATCCCGCCCGCGACATAGCCTATCACGTAGAGAAAACGGAAAGAACAGATAGGATGATCGACATACTGGGGGAGGACCATAAGATGCACGCACTTTCCATCTTCAAAGCGTTGGAGGCTTTGGAAATTCATCCGCCCCCTGAGTTCATCTTCTATTCCTTCGTATCCCTCGAGGGTGAGAAGATGTCGACCCGTTCAGGTAGGTCCGTATGGCTGGACGGTTTGATGGACACAGCCCATGAGCGTGCGGAGGACGAGTTACTAGCCAGGAGAGACGACCTAAAGCATGAGGATGTGCAGGATATTGCGGAAATAGTGGGCACGGGTGCGGTAAGATTCAACATGATCAAAGTACAGCCCGAGAAACCCATCGATTTCAGGTGGGAAGAGGCTCTAAATTTCCAGGGAAGCAGTGCTCCCTTCGTTCAGTACTCACACGCTAGAGCGGCTAGTATATTAAGGAAATGGGGTGGAGATAAAGATGAGCTTGCCCTGGTCGATCCTACATCCTTAGATTCCGAAGGAGAGATAAAGTTAGTAAAAAAGATAGCGCAGTACCCATGTGTTCTTCTCGACTCGACAACCTCTCCCCACTTGCTGGCAAATTACGGTGTTCAACTGGCGGCCGAATTCAATCAGTTTTACCGGGATTATCCCGTTCTACAGTCTGAAGATAATGAACTTCCTAGATTGGCCCTCGTTCTCTCTTCAAAGAATGTTCTCAAAGACGTATTAGATGCATTGGGTATAATCGCTCTAGAGTATATGTAAAAAAAGAAAATAAAAGGAAAGGTTTTTTGGTTTACCTACGCAGCATATTCTGTACTTTATCTTTATTCAGATAAAGTCCTACTGCTACTCCGATTATTATCACTGGAACAAGTATGTAGCCTATCAAAGTGCGCCATGCTGGTGGTTCAACGTCTACAGTTATCTCCACTTCGTTGTCGTACAACCAAGCCGCAGGTTCATCGGCATCGGTCACGTTGACGGTTAAAGTTCGTTCGCCTTCCTCAGCTTCCCAGTCAAACTTGATGTGTCTGTATTCATCCATGGGTATTGAAGCATCAGCCTCTTCACCATCGATGTAGTAGAACCTGGGTGTAATGGCTACTACCTCTCCATCTACTCTGAATACGACGTTCACGTTGGTGGCGTTTGCGGTACCGTAGTTGGTAACGTTTGCGATCACCTGCACCTCATCACCACTTTTTACTTCGTCTTCAGATAGGAAGACCTCTGTTACTTCTATGTTCGGTGTAGGTCCGGGTATCACCTCAACGGTTCGAGATATGTTGTCATAATTCCCGGCTTCGTCGGTGACGTTCAATTGTATATCGTAGGTTCCGAGTTCTGAGAATGAATAGTTCAATATCTCGAACTCCTCGCTTCTAAATTCAACACCAGTTATCCACCAGACTACGCTCACGTCTCCTTGCTCACCATCGAATCCTTCAGGGTCGTAGGATCGGCTAGCGTCGAGTGAAAACTCTTGATGCCTCTCTAATCGCACGGTGGTGGTAATGTTTTCACTGTCTACCTCTTGGTCATCGTACGTTGCGGTGAACCTTGCCACCGGTGGTGTAACATCCATTACCTCTATTTCTATTGTCTCTATGTTCCAGTTACCAACAACATCCGTGGCGTTTACAGATACTTCATAGGTACCGTATAATTCGAATGAATGAGTAACGTTCGTACCGGTGACGTGATCCGTTCCGTCGCTGAAGTTCCAGCTAAATTCTCGTATCTCACTTTCATCCGTGAAATTGTATGCCGAGAACTCGATTGTTTCACCTTCATCTACGGTGTGGTTAGCAACTTCTATCTCTCCGTGAGGCCCTGTACCATCAACAAGAATATTGGTGTAAGCGGAAACTACCAAACCACCTGCTTGACGAATTCTAACCGTTAGATTGACTTCGCCTTCTTGTTCAAAGGTATGTGTTATCTCATCGCCGTACTTGCCTATCTCCGTATTATCCAAGAGCCAGGTGTAATTTGCGTCCTCGGGACTACCGACCGGATCGGTCAAATCTGCCACACACGTTACGTTCGTATCTATCTGTACTGCATAGTACTTCTCGTCCATAAGGTAAACGTTCACGTCCTCGACCAGTTCTATAGAAGCCTCTCCTTCTTCGGACTGGTATATATCTAAAGTCAGATATGATCGTCCCAATCCTTCGGGAGTGTCTATGAATATGTCCGTATATCCCTGTACCTCAACATTAGCTGGTATCTCTTCCTGGTCTGTTGTAACTCTTTCGAAAGCATCTGGAAGTGTTATTTGGTAGGTGTAATTACGATAGTTTCCTATCACGATATCGTTTTTAAGTCCGAGGTATAAAAGGATAGAATCATCATCTTCTACCCCCACCTCTTCTTCTGGGGTGTAATGCATCGTACTTGTTAGTGTGATCGTGTTCACATCAAGATCGGTAACGTCTCCTACCAAAGTATCGAGTTCATCGGAATCGAAAGTGTATTCTTCTAGGGTGTATACCGTATCTTCTAACCATAGCGTTCTCTGAGATGTAGTATGGTTTGCTTCTCGGTATTCGATCCACTCTTTGAAAGCCTCTAATTCGGCCGGGGTGACTTCTCCGTCCCCATCACCGAATACCATGTCGATTTGCATCCTTAGGTTTCCGAAGTACCAGTAATCCAAACCCATCATTCGACTGTTTATCTCTAAAGTCCTTTCCCGAGTAACGGTCATTGCGTTCCAAGAATCGAATTCGATATGAGTCGACACGCTTTCTATGGGTGTATCTTCTACGAACACTCTACTCAAAGGAACGTTTGTATCGTTGTTTGGAATCTCTACGTTTTCATTGATATAAGGCTTGTAACCGTCGGCGGAAACGATAAGAGTATATTCCCCCGCCGTTGCACCTATGTTGAACCATGGATTTCCTTCAGGCATAGTTGTCCTGAACATATCCCCATGCTCGTTATCTATAAGTGTTACCGCCATCTGCGCGGTTATTCCGTATCCTTCTTCGGACCATAAATAGCCGCTGACCTGTGGCGTTTGCTTCAACACCACATCTATAGTCATTGTTTTGTTGACGGTAGTGGTTTCATTCACCACTAAATCGTACATCACGTAGGGTGCGAGATCCTCGCCTTCAACGCGGAGGTTGAATGTACCTTCGTATGTTCTAAACTCAAAGTAACCGGTTGTTTCATTCTCGATACCGGTTTGGAAGTGGTAGCTCGTACCATCGAACAGATGGATCCGAGCATCTTCAACAACCTCATCTTGTTCATCTAGTACTGTACCGTTGATGGTGTACTCACGAATTCTAGATACCACGTCAATCTCTTGGAATTCTGTGGCATCCTTACCGATATAGAATATATCCGTTTCGCTGCCGTGGTAGGCCCTATGATGTGTTTGTGTAGGTACTGTTAATCTATAGTGACCTACATCCACATCCGAGAATTGGAAATATCCTCCTTTTTGAGTATAAGATGATATTACCTCTTCTTCGTTAAGGTTTTCAAGATTGATATTGAATCCTTCTGGAATTAGGCTTCCGTCTTGGGCCTGTACTATTCCCTCTACAGCCCCTACATGGCGTTCTTCTGCTCGCGCATTCCATTGCAGTACCATCGCGACTGAAAGTACTATTAAAAGCACTATCAGACCGGTAGCCAATTTGCCTGTTGTTTTTGGTTTCATATTGTGGTTCCTCCTTGGAACATTATACTGTTTGATACTATGGATTTGCGGCAGGCATTAGGGGCGCTGATATAAATATTTTTGCAGTGAGTCAAGAGAGATCGGCGGGGCAAAGTATAATATATTATTTACATGTATTACTAAATGGGTTGTAAAGATGAAGCACGAGCGAAAAAGCAAGAGGCGTAAGAAAACGTGTGATGTGAAGGGATGCGACGGCAAGAAAAAACAATCGGTACCCGCTGGAAAGGCCTCAACAAAAGCAGGGTTGGATATAGACGCCGACGGACCGAACGCTTACCTGTGTAAGAAACACTGGAAGGAGTACAAGAAAAGCACCAAGGACGAAAGAGAGGCTAGACAACTATCGTGGGACTAGCCCACAAACTTTTTTAGTACTATTTTATATGTTTGCTCATGAATCGAAAGAAAGTACTGGTTGAAACACTCCCGGTCCTATTTCTTTGTGTGTTAGGGGGAAGTTTAGCCGGTTACTTTCTTGGAAGTATGGCCGAGATCTTCGAACTCATACCGGGCCTTATAATCATAGTTCCAGCCATAATCGACATGAGGGGGAATATATGTTCCGCACTAGGGTCCCGTTTGGGCTCCGCCATGCATCTCGGTCTTTTGGATGGAGGTCTAACGTCTGACGTTACCTATGAAAACTTCAAAGGGACGATGTCGCTAAGCCTATTCGTTTCCGTCCTTTTCCCGGTTTTCCTTCTGCTGACCAGTCTTTTTTTACCCTTTACGATCACTTTTAGGATCCTAGTGGTTATCGCTTTGATATCGGTGACGACCGGTGTTACCTCCGCTATAGTCCTTCTACTGGTTACCTTCGCCATAATCTGGTTCTCCATCAAATTTAAGATCGACCCGGACAACATCAGTGGACCTGTATTGACCACCGTAGGGGATATAGCGACTTTGATCATAATGTTCGGATATGCGGTGCTATTCGGAGGTTTGTTATTATGAGGTATCACTGGAAGAACATATTCAAAGAAAGTGCCGGACTCTTGGCTTTGATGGCCTTCATAGGTATAGCCGGCGGTCATGTCTTAGAATCAATCGAAGAAGAGCTGATCTTGTTTCCCGTACTCTTATTCCTGGTGCCTATTTTAAACGGTGTTGGTGGTAATCTAGGTGCGGTGCTGGGTGCCAGGTTATCTTCAGGCTTACACACCGGATACATCGAATCGGATATGTTTGACGACGAGGTGAAAGATAACTTACTGATCACCCTTCTAATGGGTGTTTTTGTATTTGGCGGACTTGCGCTGGGGGTTTCATTGTCAAGCCTCACACTTCCTTTAGGCCTCACCTTCTTACAGCTGTTGTATATTATTTTGGGTGCCGGTGCAATAACCACGGTTTCCATTACCTTTATAACCGTCTTCACTACTTTATATTCTTACAAAGTTAATCTCGATCCGGATAACATAGTTATCCCTATAGTGACCACCGCATGTGACTTCATAGGCATAGTCGCGCTGGTGTTCATGATTTGGTTGGTGATAGTTTGAGAAGAGCAAGGTTAGAGAAAGAATTAGAAGAAGAGCATGGGGAGATCCCCTATGAACAAACATCGGTGAGGGAACTCCTTACTCTAATGAAGGATACCACCGAGTTGATAACGGACTTAGCCTATGCGGCTGCAGCCTTTGAGAACAGAGAACTGGCTGAAGAAGTCAGGCATCTTGAATCTGAGATGGACAAGATGATGTACCAGATTCGTTTGAAATGCATGCTCGGTGCACGGTCCATGGATGATGCAGAACAGATGACAGGTATTCTTCAGGTGGCGTCGGCCACTGAGAAGATATCGGACGCCGCCGAAGACATGGTAAAACTTCTGGACATGGACCTAGACCTGAGGGCGATTTTACCTCATATACTCTCTGAAGCCGACGAAAAGATACACACCGTCTCTATATACTCCGGTTCCGAAATGGCCGGTAAAACCATAGGCCAACTAATGCTCGAATCCTATACCGGTATCCGAGTGATAGCGGTCAGGAGGAAAAACAGATGGATATTCGGTCCCGACGCGAACACACGTTTGTTGCAAAATGATCTTATGATAGTAAGAGGTGTTGAATCAGGTTACAGAGAGGTAAGAGAGGTCGCCCACGCGGAGATGTCCTGGTCCGAGGTGATAAGATGAACAAAGAGGATAGAGTGCTTCTGGAGATGAAAAATACGTCAGAGCTTATGCTGGACCTTGCATACTCCGCCTTGATATATCAAAATAAAGAAATCGCAAAAGAAGTTATCGAACTTGAAGACAGGGTGGATAAACTTCATGAGATCCTCATACGCTCGGCACTAGGTGGTTGCAAAGACAATAAATCATTTGATAGAAGTTTGATACTCATGAGGATATCTGATTCCATTGAGAGGATCGCCGATGGTGCTCTAGATATTGCGGATGTAGTGCTTCGAGACATTGATCTCCATCCCGTTGTTAGAAAGAGCTTGGATGAATCTGACATAGTTATTTTAAAGCACAGAGTCGAGAGCGGCTCGACACTTCATGGGAGGACCCTAGGTGATGTTAAACTCGCTACAGAAACCGGTGTTTGGGTTATAGCTATAAGAAGAGGAAATGATTGGATATACGGTCCGGACGAAGGAACAACTATAAGTGCCGGGGATATATTATACGCGAGAGGGCCTGACGATAGTGAGAAGATGTTGTCAGCTTGGATAAAGGCAAAATAACCAACACCTATAAATAGCATTTAATGCATTCTCAAAGGTGAAAATCAAACATCGCTCCTCTTCGAGGTAAGCGACAGAAACGTTAATTAGGTATACTAGGTATGTGATGTTATATGGCTCAAACAGGGAAAACCACTTCGAAAAAGAAGAGCAATATCTTAACCAAACTTTCAAATTTGGTTACGTCTCCTTTGGGATTTTCTCATAAACCAAGAAGGGTTACGTTATCCAAAGAAGATTTTAAAAACAGAGACAGGGTCAAAGCGGGTTCTGGAGGATGGATATCCGAATATACCCGGCTACCAGAGACAGACCGCGAAAATATTACGGTGAAGGACATATTTAAGATCCATCCCCCCTTCAGTTATGTTAGGATAATATATGACGATAATACAAAGGAGTATATATATCAGGCGATCGAACCGAGTTTAACCCCAAAGGAAGAAGGATGGCTTTCTCTAATCAAAGACACACTTGACCGCACACTCTCCTACGATTGGGAACATATGGCCCGTAAAGATAAGGAAGAGTATATCGAAGAGTGTGTCGAGAGTTACATCCGAAGCAGAAGCTTGAATATCGAGGAGAAATCTAAAAAACGTTTGATATATTACATACTCAGAGATTACGTTAGATACGGACCTATAGATGTAATCATGAGTGACGATATGGTTGAGGATATATCCTGTGATGGTGTGGACACACCTCTTTTTATCTATCACACGAAATACGAATCCATCAGAACCGATGTTAAATTCGAAGATGAAAAGGTGTTAAACTCCTTTATAATTCAACTAGGCCAGAGATGTGGAAAACAAGTATCTGTTTCTAACCCAATCCTCGATGGAACCACAAGAGGGGGGCATAGGGTACAAGCCACCTATGCCAACGAGATATCCACCCGTGGTTCCTCTATAACTATACGACGATTCAAGGAAGAACCATTTACACCTGTAAAACTGATACAATACAATACAGCTTCTCCTGAGATGATTGCTTATATGTGGCTTATGGTTGAAAACGGTATGTCTATGATTGTTGCCGGGGGTACGGCTTGCGGTAAGACTGCAACCCTTAACGCAGCTACGCTGTTCATCCCACCAGGTTTAAAGATAGTCTCTTTGGAAGACACTCGTGAGATAAACCTCCCTCACGAAAATTGGATACCGAGTACTACCCGTACCGGTAGTGGGGAGAAGAAGAGTGGAGGTAGGGCGGCTGGAGAGGTCAACATGTACGATTTGGTGAGAAACGCTTTAAGACAGCGGCCCGATTATATCATCGTGGGTGAGGTGCGAGGTAAAGAGGCAAATACCATGTTCCAGGCTATGGCAACCGGTCACACCACTTACAGTACCATGCACGCTGATTCAGTTGAATCCATGGTTCACAGATTAGAAAATCCACCTATCAGCTGTCCCCGAGTTCTTTTAACTGCACTTTCGTTCGTGATAATTCAGACTTTTGCGAGGGTACAGGACGAGGAGGTAAGGCGTATACAGGAGATAACCGAGTTGGTTGGGTTTGAACCAGAAAGTGACGAATTGGTCACAAATACTGTCTTCGATTGGGACCGAAAATCCGACAGTTTCATTTATAAAGGACACAGTTACAATCAGGATATCATTATGGAAATGAAGAACATGACCCAGGAGGAGATGAACAACGAGTTCAACAACAGAGTTGAGATCGTAGAGCATCTTGTGGAACAGGAGGACATAGATTATAAACAGATATCGAAAATAGTGACATCATATTACAAAGAACCAGAGGAGACTCTAGCTCTTATAAGGGGTGAGGTCTGATGGTTGAGATAGAGGATACCTTTGAGAAATTACGATTCAAAAAAGATAAGTTCATATCCACAAAACGTGCTAAACCAAGTGATCGAATAGAAACTTATGGTCCTCATTTGGTAAGACTTCCCAAATCAGCGGTGCCTGAGTACCTGCGTTTATCTCCTTATAAACAATTTTGTTGGCATATAATGGGTCCGATAGTAAAGAGTAAGAATCTACAAGATGAACAATTGGAACAAGACCTTCTGGAGGCCCATATGAAGATTAGGTCAGAGGAGTATTTATCCTATGTTTGGATGAGTACGATCATTGCCATGGTAGTAGGGGTAATCGCAGGTATATTTATAGGCCCGGTCCTTGACGTCTTTCTTGGCGGTGGATTATTCCTTTATGGATCGGGAATTCTTGTGGCGGTTCTTACCCCGGTCGGTACTTATTTCGGTTTGAAATTTAGTCCGAACATGAAAGCTAGTTCACGTGCCAAAAAAATAGATAAAAAGTTACCCGACGCCATGAGCTTTATCGCGGCCATGTCTTCCGCGGATGTAAATGTTGATTTAATATTCAAAGAACTTTCAAAACAACCTCTTTATGGAGAGGTTAGGGAGGAAGCGGAATGGATAACTAGGGATACAGAACTTTTGGGAATAGATATATTGAATGCCTTACAACGGGCCGCCGATAGAACTCCTTCCGAAGCTTTCCGGGACTTCTTACAAGGTGTGATTACCACCTCAAGTTCTGGTGGTAAATTGAAACCATACTTTACATCTAAATTAAAGGAGTACCAGGACAACCGTAAACTTATAGTCCAACAGAAGATGGAAACCCTGGGTATGATGGCGGAATCCTTTGTAACCGTCGTTGTAGCATTTCCCCTTTTCCTTGTGGTCATAATGGCCATTATGGCCCTGATGGGGGGAATGGGCGCGGGAGATCCGATACCTTTCCTTTACGCTATAGTGGGTATAATGATACCCGGAGCCCAGGCAGGGTTCATATTTATTATATGGTTGATAAACCAGGATTAGTGAAAATATGCCATACGAAGAAGAAAGTCAATTACAAAAAATGTTGAAGCTCGGCAGGACCAAGGAAGTAATAATGTTTTCCGCGGTCATATCAGCCGCTGCTTTTTTTATAATGGTTCTGAACGCCATAGATGCCGCACCTATTCCTCTAGACCCCATCGATTGGGCCATGATCGGATCGATACTTTTCCTCGGCCCCACCGGTTTTTATATAAATAAAAAACAGAAGGAGATCGATAGGATCGAAAGGCGCTTGCCCGATTTCCTTCGTGATGTGGCGGAGGCCGGAAGGTTCGGAATGACACTAGCAGACGCTATAGTGGTTTCCGCATCGGGCAGATACGGTAAATTAACACCAGAGATCAACAAAATGGCCGCACAAATCGATTGGGGGGTTCCCGCTGCTGAGGCTCTAAATCTCTTTTCGGAACGGGTCGACACACCACTTGTGAACAGGGTTGTAGCTATCATCATCAAAGCAAACGATGCCGGTGGTAACGTGGCTGATGTTTTAAGTATGGTGTCTCAGGATACCAAACAAGTGCATCTATCTGAAGATGAACAGAAGATTGCCATGACTTCTTATCTCGCTGTAATCTACATCTCCTTCGCAGTTTTTATCGTCGTTATTATCATCCTAAGCACACAATTTCTTGCACAGATGGCAGAGGCCGGAGGTGGCATGGAAACCGATGATGTCGATACACCCGTAGGGGGAGCAGGGGCAGCGGAAATAAGAACAGAGAATATACCTGTCATCGAATTCATATTCGTACTTGCAGTGTTCGCCCACGGCATAGGTGACGGTATTGTTGCGGGGGTGTTACAGACAGGTAAGCTAGCCAGCGGTATGCAGCACAGTTTCATTCTAACGTTGATGGGTTTTGTCGCCCTTCGGATATTATTTGGAGGATTAAACCTCATGAGGTGAATGAACATGGCTGCTATAGGAGATAAGATAAAAGAGAAACTCAAGATGATAGGGGTTACCGATAAGCCTAAAAGGGTTTATATGCCGGCCGGTGGAAAGAAAGGTTCAAAAAGCGACTCGATAACTACCATCCCAAAGATAGTCGAAGAGAGTGTCAAAGAAATAGAGATAACACCTATTGAAAAACCTTATTCCTACGTGCGTATACGCTATGATAATAAAAGCAACGAGTACATTTACGAGGTCATCGAACCAGATCTTGATGAGGACGAAGAGGCACTATTAGAAACTGTAAAAAACCGCATAATCGATGAATTTGAGTTGGTAAAAATAGAAGGTGATAAGGGGCGGGAGGATCATCTAGAAAAAAAGGTTCGCACTATATTAAACGATATGGATATCAAACTCCGACCTGTTTCTGAGAACAGAATCCAGTATTACATAAAAAGAGATTTCCTCGGCTACGGCCCAATCGATGTAATAATGAACGATTTAGACCCGGAAGATATCTCCTGCGACGGCGTAGGGATTCCTATATTCGTTTTTCACCGTAAGTACGGTTCCATGAAATCCAACGTGATTTTTGAGGATGCATCAGAACTGGATAATTTCGTTGTGTGGATAGCCCAGCGTAGCGGTAAACACATATCCGTAGCGGATCCGATGCTCGATGCTACCATGCCTGACGGCTCCAGACTTCAAGAAACCCTTGGTACACATGTGACTCAGAAAGGCTCTTCTTTCACAATAAGACGTTTCGAGGAGGAGCCCTATACACCAATCAACCTAATAGATTTTAAAACCTTCAATCCAGAGATGATGGCCTATGCATGGATTGCCATCGAAACCGGCCAATCGATGTTGATATGTGGGGGTACGGCATCAGGTAAAACGACGACGCTCAATGCGATATTGTTGTTCATACCTCCTCAGATGAAAATAGTGAGTATTGAAGATACACGTGAATTGAACCTTCCCCATGACAATTGGGTACCGTTGTTGACCCGTAGTGGTTTCGGTGAGACCGATGAGACTGGTAAGAAGGCCGGCGAGATCGACATGTTTGAGTTACTTCAGGCCGCACTGCGTCAGCGTCCTCAGTATCTCATGGTAGGAGAGGTTAGAGGGGCCGAGGCCTACGTTGTTTTCCAGGCGATGGCTACAGGAAAAAGTGCTTACACCACTTTCCACGCCGACGATGTTCAGACCATGGTAAATAGGATGGAAAACGATCCAATCAATCTACCTAGGGCATTGGTAGGTGCTTTGGACATCGTGCTTTTGCAGGGGAAAGTCAAGGTCGGTACCAAGATGGTAAGGAGAATAAAAGCTATAACAGAGGTAGTCGGGGTAGATCCGGATACTGATGAATTGATCACCAATAAGGCCTACACATGGAATCCCGCTGATGATTCTTTTAATTACAGCGGACACAGCTATGTTTACAGCCGTGTGGCACAGGAAAAGAATTGGACCTCCCGTGAGATGGAGAAGGAAGTTAAACGTCGTAAGATGGTTTTAGATTATATGGATAAAAAGGACATCATGAACTATCGTGACTTTGCCCATATAACGGCTTCCTACTATAGGGACAAAAAATCCGTAATGGATATGGTTCGGGAATTTATGGAAGAGGAGGGTTCTAGATGAAAAGATTGAAACGAGTACCTAAAAGAAGTGCACTAAAAGAATCAAATGAAGGTGTAGCTACCACCGTTGGTACCATAATGGCATTGTTGGTGTTCCTTAGCCTGCTTTCATTGATTACCCAACAGTATGTTCCGGTATGGATGGAGGACAACGAAGCATATCATTCGGAAGAGGCGATGCAGCATTTTTCTTATCTAAAAGGGAACATAGATAATCTAATCATGAATGATTATACAGATTATCCTCTATATTCAACCATGCGTTTAGGTTCAGAGGGGGTACCGATGTTTGCGAGTCAGACACCAGGGGTTATCAGATCGACTCCTAGGTGGGGTGGCTTTGATGTTACCTTTTTTGATGGAGCTACTCAAAGAAGTTACGAAGGTCAAGGTAACGTATCCTTACAGGTCCTTAACCGCTACTTCGAAGAGCAGACGATCGCTTACGAACACGGTGCTATAATCCTTGAACAACCCCAGGGTGCAGTTCTAAGAGCTCCACCACATATACGTATAGATGAGTATGATGGGGCGTATTCAATCTCTCTTACTTTGATAGATATTAGCTCATCCCGCCGAGAATCAGCAGGCGGTTCCGGTGTAGTCGGTATTACAACGGAACTGTGGGGCTCTACCAGGAGAACATATTCCAATGTTACCGACGTAAGTTTTGAAATGATTACAGCGTACCCGGGTGCCTGGGGGACATGGTTTAACGATACTTTAGAACTCGACGGTCTTATAGTAGATGGTAACAACATAGAGATTGATTTTCCAGATGTAACGGACCTTACCGTTACACGAGCCAGGGTACACATAGAGCTTTCCACTTAAATTATTACTAGATGTTACAATACTGGGGGCTTCTCAGCCGTTCTAGTTTACCGTGAATACAAATAATTTTTAGCTTGAGATACGGAACCCAACCTTCCCCATGGTATTATAGTATATAATCGACCGCCCATCTTGATATGTTTGTTAAAAGGTAAACTACTTACGTCGATAACTAGACGTCTACATATTATTTTAGGAAATGAGGGCGGTCGCATTTTTTTCTGTATGCAGGAGCACCTTTCTTCATTCAATATTTTTAATTTAAAGAGGATTCCATCCAAAATCAAAAAATAATATTCTAATACAGTGACATCCTCCTCTCCCTCAATGGAGAGGCTTCCTTTTAGGAAGTTCGAGGTTCATGGCTAGCTCACCTGCAATTGTGCCACAAATCCTTTAGTCAGACCAAAGGTGGAGCCTGTGGCACCTTTAGTTTCTTCACTACCATGTTCAGGGCAGTAGTCACTGCCGCCCAGATTGTTTGACATATAGCCGAACAATCTTCTTACAATATTACTGGCTCCGAGCCAGTCAGCGTTATACTCCTTCTTACAGGATTGACAAACTGTCCTGGCTTGAGAGGCTCTCTCTGTTTTACCAAGACAGTCCCTGCAAACTTGGGAAGTATATGCTGGATGGACTCTTCTCACAGCAATTGAACTATTGTGAGCTTTATAGGTGATGAACTCCTGTAATTGACCGAACGGCCAGTTGTGTAATTTCCAATTATGCTGTTTTGAGTTGTCAGTATTATCCCTTATCCCTTCTAGCTTCTCCATAACGATTACTGAATTATCATACTTCTCAGCTATATCAACTGTTTTCCTGCTGATTTTGTGATTCATGTCCTTAATATAGTTGCTTTCACGGTCTTTGGTCTCTCTTAGTTTCCCCCACAGCTTTTTCTTACCTAATTCTCTTCTAAGCTCTCTGAACCTTCTACGTTTCTCTTGTAATTTATCTCCAGAGAAGAAAAATCACGTTCAGGTAGAACTCACCGTCTTCAAATATGAGATGTGCCTACTTAAATAGGTCCATATCATCCTTGAGTACAGACATGTATTCCTCACAGCTCGTCAGAGGAACTCTAACCCTGCCGTTGTTAGTAGCGATATTAGCCCATAACTGGAAGTGGCCATCAGTCTGTTTGAAAAAGATCGTACGTTTATCATACCTGACGGCAATGAATGAGTCGAAATGTGGATATCGCTTGTTGTCATCGTTATTCTTCCATGATTTGAACTGTTCCCTGGCAAAATCCCTAGCTGTCTGTACGAGTGCTGATGGAAGGTCGAAGAGTTCTCTAGCATCGCTGTAAATCTTTTTAAGTTTGCCTTTATGGAACCTAGTTTTATCCTTTCCACCCTTGTTCTCGATATACCACACATCCTCTTCTTGTATTTTATGAAGATAGAAGTTAACACTTTTTCTATACTGTCTATCAGTTTGATTCATGCTGTATGCTTTACCCTGATTTGGCTCTTTGATCTTGAATTTATAGGTGTTAATTGATCTTATTCCTTTGATTCTCTATAATACCCTTTAAGTCGGTCAATACTGAATGCATCAGATACTATTTAAGTCTACAAAAGGGGGTGCGCCGAAAGTGGAAAACTCGTGCTGTATCCCCTCCGTGAACGAAGGGGTCTTAGCACTGAAGTTAGGTAAAAAAATAAAAAAGGGTATGGAAGGGGTTTTATTCTTCTTCAGGCTTATTGACTACCTTCTTTTTCACCTTTTTGGCCACCCTCTTCGGTCGTTTCTTAACCGTTTTGCCGACCCGTTTTGGAGGTTCCTCTTCTTCCGGTTCCTCTTCTGGCTCTTCTTCATCCCCCATCTTCTCAATGTCGTCGAGATCAAGAAGCTGGATATCTTCATCGGGCTCTGCGGCCATCTTCCTGCTGGGTGTAAATTGCACTAAAGTTGTACCACATTTCTGACAAAGGGCATCGTCTACGCTGTTCAACGCTCCACACTGTGGACACTCGACTCCGCCTTTCTTTCTTCGTGCTTCTTCCTGCTCAAGCCACTCGTCGAAGGTTAGATAGCTGGGCTGCTCTTTCCACCATCCCAAGAACTCCTCTCTGGTTAAACGTTTGCCAAGATCTTTTTCTGCCCATCTTCTGTTCTTCTTCACATATTTTGCGTACTGTTTTCTCATGGATTCACTGTAATCCTCGACTTCCTCTCCGGTGGTGATGAATACTACTCCGCAGTGTGGACATTCAGGAGTATCTGCAGATATCCATTCACCGCATTCACTGCACTTGACTGTATCCATCTCGAACACAGTGCCGCACTTCGGACAATTATTGGACTCGGCTGGTATGGTAGAACCACATTCGCCGCATTCCACCCATTCTCCTTCTCCTTTGTATTTCAGGTACAGGATCATACCTACCAGACTACCCGCTACGACGATAATTATTATTAGTGCTATCATCCACAAAGGTATACCCTCGGCTGGGTCAATAACTTCGAAGCTATGAGATGTGTATTCTGCTTCTTCGCCTCTCGGGTGGTCCGGTGTGAGCCTTACTCTGTAATCTCCACCTCTATCCGGTGTGACCAAGGAGATGAGGAAGGAACCATCCTCTCCGGTTATTTCCTCACCTTGTGCAACTACGTTGCCGTTTTCATCTATAAGGTATGCAAAGACTGTCATGCCTCTGAGAGGTTTATCATCGATATCTCTTACCAGGTCCCCTAAAATGGTTATGGTTTCACCCATATCTTTAGCTTCGAGAGGTACTGATACATCCAAAAAGCGCATGGCCATTTCCTCTACAAATATAGTTCGGGTTAGGACCATGTTGTCGTACGTTGTGTTTATAGTAACACTAATAGTGACTTCTCCAGTCACATCAATAGTCCACGTTTCTGTAACATTCAAAACATGGTCAACAGGCATGTCTGTAACGTTTCTAGCAATGAAGCCGTCATGGTCGAAGTCGAATTCTATACTGGCATTTCTCAGAATCGTTCCACCGAGGTTGATTATGTGCACGCTGATGTCTAAATCGTCCCTTTCCAGTACAGTGTCATCTTCTATAGGTCTTCCCTCGGCCCTAATTATGATATCCGTTAGATCGAATTCAGGTCTTGGTGGCGACCTTATTGTTATCTGTGTAAAAGCTTCATTGTTACCTAGGTTCGGATCAGTTAAGGGAAGTACATCAGGATCGACCCATACTCTTACCTGTTTTATCTCCTCTCTGATATCCTCGTCGGTCATGGTCGCTGTCCACTGAATTGTTGCTGTTTGGTTTTCCATACTAGAGATTCTGTTTATGTTGTACGTGCCTATGAGTTCGTCCTCATCTTCACCTATAAGATAAAATCGCACGTTGACATCTTCCGCATCCGCCATCCCTAGGTTATGTACTGTAACTGTGAACCTCACTCTTCTTCCTGCCGTAACCGCTGTAATGTTGGATTGGAACTCCCCGTCAAAAACAGCTAAATCAGGTATCCTTAAATCCTCGAATCTTAATGTAATCTCAATGACATGCTGCGGGGAGGGGTAGTTGGGTAAAGCGATCTGTTCAGGTCCATAGGTGTAGTTTTCTACGTTTTCAGCGTAGTGGGCGGTAATTTCGTAGTTCCCTACAAAAGTTGTTTCATCAGGAGTCAATATATCCGTTAAAGCAGCTAGGTAAACTACTCCCTCCGGGTTGGAGGTACCTGTAACAGTGTAATCGGTAATCAGGCTAGATATACTAACAACAGTACCCCCGACAGGTATACTGCTGTTACTTACTGTTTTTATCTCTAACCACCTGAGTATCTCAATAGATGAATCTCCTGTCATCCCTATAGCACCGGTTTCAACCGCCGTTAGTGAACCGACAGTGTTATGGAAATCGTCTAGGTTGCCCTCGAAGGTAGTGTTCACGGCATGTATTTCATCCGGACTGATGTGTATATCGGTAGAGGTAAATTCGCTGCTGAAGGTATTCAGACTCCCTGAAACCATGGATACAGCTCCTCGAATACTTGAACCTTGAACGTGTACATTGGCACTGTCCTGTGCATCTATCTTTACCATCTCATATGTTATACTGCTGTTAACTATCTCGACAGATCCTGAGCCCATTACTAGTATAGATAAATGATACTCTGAGAATATCATAGCATTATCTATGACCAGTCTACCTTGATCTCGTACTATAATACTGAATTGGTTATCTCTGGTCTGAGTCATATCGAAGGCTACACGCTCGCGATCACCACGCACAAAGAGTTCTCCTCCTTCTTCGACAACGACAAAACCTGGAGATTTGTATTCTCCACGGGTAACAGGTGTGTTATCATCGTTGACTATTAGGTCGTACTCGTAATTTTCACTAAATATAGGTTTGATTACGGTCGCCTCGTTGAAACGTCGGTCAACTTCGTGTACCTCTTCATCAGGATCAACTATCACAGTAATCTCATGATTCCCTCTTGTGGTTGGGGTCCATGGCATTACAGCGGTGGAGCTCCCCTGTGAGACAACGTTGATGACATCGTCCCCGATAACGGTTTCGCCTACAAAGAAGCGCACGGTTACCTCTACGTCTTCACCGCCGGTGTTATAAACTTCTGCAAAGATCTCCATAGGTTGATTCACTTGTGAGAGCTCGGTGGAGAAGGTAATATCTTCCGGCATCACGGAAAGGTGAGCTGGATTCAGAATTTCTACCGTTTGGTTGGCGTAATTATTTTCCCGTATCACTTCTCTATCCTCAAGAGGTGGCTCGTTGACTATCACCGTAATGGTTCGGAACTCACTAAGCTCAGATTCTATAAGTTTAGCTTCCCATTCGATGGAAAGCTCGTCAGAAACCATACCAGCTCCAACAGCAGGAACATAGACGGTTCCAATGAGATTTTCCGTTTCGGTACCCCAATCTACGTAGAACGTAACACCAGTTTCCTGAGAGGGCCATTCTCCTTGATTCCTGACCTTCGTTGCTATGGTAAGTACTTCTCCGTCGTATATCTCTTCGTGACTAAGGTAAAAATCCTCCGGTAGGAGGTCAGGTTCAGTTAATATGTTGATGGTTCTTGTTAACTCGTTATTTTCCCGATCCTGTTCATCTTGCTCCTCGTTCGGGTCTATTATCACGGTGATATCGTATTCACCCGGTCCGGGATAGTCCCAATGTATGGGTTCCGTCATCATGAATGTCATATTTCCCGGTAGGTGATCGATTATCCTAGTATCGATGTATTCCGTATCATGATAAAAGGAAACGTTGACATCGTAAACATCGGTACCACCTATGTTGGCAACTTCTGCCGCGATGTATACGTCGGTTCCGTTTATAACCTCTGCTGACGGGTCAAAGAATATCTCATCGACTACCAGGTTGGCTTTTTCTCCCACCGTTAAAACCTTAGATGCAATATTGTTTGTTTCGTTGAGTTCGATTATGTCTCCATGAGGATCTACGTGAACGTATATCTCTTTGGAACCGAAACTCTCTGGTGCCCATATAACACTCGTATCCTCCGATTCTCCTTCCTGTATATTATCTATAGTTGAGCTCCCTATTAGCGTTAGGTCTGGTGGCAAGACATCATCCGGTCCTTCTCCTGGTTTGTAGTAGTGTACCAATATGTCGTTAGCTTCCAGTGTTCCTATGTTATGAACGGTAACCTGTATTGTCACATTGGTTCCAACGGTTACGTAGCTCACCTCATGCCCTTCAACCAGGAAAACTATGTCGTCTTCCTCTATCGCAAGGTCAGGATGTGGTATCTCCATGTCAAATTCCATATCCAACTCAATATGATTTGCTTCTTCCTTAAGGTTGGGGAATGCCGGTAGGCTTATGGAGCGTTCGGTGACGTTCTTATCCACACCACCTTCCTCGTCTTCATAAAGTGCTCTCAGCTTGTATTCGCCAGTGAACTCACTGTTTGGCCAATCATTTGGATGAGTGATGTTATCACTCAATAGAAACATTACCGTTTCACCTCTTTCATCTGTAACATAATGCCCTGTGGCGGTATCGTATATTACGTTATAGGTCCTATTTAGGTAATCCCAAGCCTCTAGATTGTTAGCCGGGTTGTTGTAAGTATCCACTCCTCTGGTGTAGTTAAGAAGAACTCCTGAAATAGGGGTACCGGTTTTGTCCCTTGGTGTGATGGTAGCCCATCGGTAAATTTCAACCTTTGACGACTCATCTGTTACCACTATAGGATCACCGTCGGGTTGAGGGTCAACATCGGTAGGTTGTAATCCATAACCTCTGAGATGCGAATCGCTTAGCAATCTAATTACTCGATGATTTTGATTCGCGTTTGCCATCCAAGTGGCATCATCGGTAGGCTGTGTCACACCTGGACGTGGGTCAACATCGCTGGGATTAAAGTCAATATCTACAACGCTATCTATAACAGTCATTGTTGAATCCCATATGTGTATATCGTTGTCGAAGGCGGAATATAATTGAATAGTTCTAATGTATATCTCTGTATCAGTTTCGCCAGAATCTTCCGAATTGGACAAAGTAACAGTGAGATTTTTGATGAACCTATCTTCATCGAAACCAAACTGATTTATGCTTGTTTCGTATATATTATCTCCCTCGGGGCTGAACGCACCTTGGTTTTCAAGAGTGAAGGCCTCTTTTACCTCATATGGGGTCTCGTAATACACGCCGTCATTAGTCGTGTAATTCGCTCCGGTGCGATAAACAACCTGAAGGTATAACGCACTTACCCTATCAAAGGGGTTGAGATAAGGGTAGATATCTGGTGCCGGGAATTTTTGATTGATCAATTCCCAAACGTCCACCTGTATATTTCCTTGAGG
The DNA here is from genome assembly GCA_019594025.1 of Thermoplasmata archaeon. GTDB lineage: Archaea > Thermoplasmatota > Thermoplasmata > Halarchaeoplasmatales > Halarchaeoplasmataceae > Halarchaeoplasma. Next base: position 2,588 of record JAFDUB010000002.1, on the reverse strand, counting down.
CTCTATAATATAATCTCCTTCAGGAGTAATATCATAGTCCCCAGTTATTTCTTCAGGTTCCCAAAACATACTGCCTAAATTAAGATTTGTATACTGATTGTTGATTTGTGAAGATTCCATCAGAACGTGTGATCCCTCATTGGCAATCAACCGGGGGCAATCGTTGTTATCCTCGATACCCAAACTCTTATCGGACACACCCCATGTATAATCAAAATCAGGTACATATTCCAACGGGTCAAAACTAGATTCCCTCATGGTTAAGGTGGCACCTTCAAGGTAAACCCAACCTGGGAATTTGAAAGAAGAGTTTTGAAGCAGTGTTATGGATGAGTCTTGATATGCGGTTATATTGGTCTTCAAGAACGGTCTCAAGAGAGTATCGTCCCTTAACGATGTACTGATTGTACCGTTGAGAAGCACCAAGTCTCCTCCACCCATTACGGTTATTCTCCATGGATGATATCCATCTATCAACAGTATCAAGCTGGCGTCTTTGATAAATAATGTACCAGTTGAATTTATCTGGATGTTGGCATCTAGAGAGAATATATTCCTGTCTACAGACCCCTCTAAAGTTTCGTTTTCATCAATATACCATGTATCTCCGATTATATCGGAAGGAAAGAAATCATCCGGGGAGGATGATTCCATCTCTAAATCGCTTCCTCCAGTCGACAATATACTGGGTGTTACTACACCCAGTAAAAGCATGGTTACGATTACTAGCCCAAAAATCTTGCATATAGGTACGCTTCTGCGGTTTGTCATATAGGTCACCGTTGGAACATTTATCATTCTATAATTTGCCAATGTAATATTCTCGACAGTATAAAGTATTTTGCCCCTTTGAATCAATTCGTGTACTCCTAAATCTATTTTGATATGCTAAGACTCTAATTAAAAAGTAATTAATACCTCATCTTCCATGGTAGATTCGATTGGGATGCGCGAGACCATTCTAAAAGAATTCGCAGAGAAGAATACATTGCTCTCACCTGGTGCTTGGGAATATTTAGATTCAGTAGAGGACCCAGTTTCTTTAGTTCGTAAAATGGTAAAAAGCTCAAAAAAACTACCCTTTCCAGTTGGTCGTGATTCCTTGGAATCCTTTGTGGAACCATCGGAAAATTCTTCCAATGAAAAGAGTGAAAAAAAGGTCGGTTCTTATCCTCCTGCGGTAAGTGAAATAAGAATTGATCTAGATATAACCGGTAATTCAACTTGTACCGGTGAGCTGGAAGATTTTACCAATTATTTTCTAAACAGGTATCACAAGTTAAAAACTATACTAGGTAAACGGAGAGAAGCAAAGGGAGTAATGAATATTCGTAGCGTGAAAAAAAGAAAGGGTCAAGCACGTATGATAACAATGGTTGGAGATATCAACACGTCCTCAAACGGTAATAAATTCCTTACGCTAGAGGATCCTACCGGCAAAATGAAAGGTTTTATATCATCCGATAGTAAAGCCTTCAACAAAGACATTTTAGAGGACGAAGTCGTCATCGCGATCGGACATGTTTGGGGTAAAAAGGACAAATTTGACACCACCTTTTCAATAGAAGATATCATACGGCCCAGCGTTCCTAGAAATGGAAATAACAGAAAAAAGGAAGTTGATGGAAAGATTGCCTTTATAGGAGATATTCACATCGGAAGTACTACTTTCTTGAAGGATAAATGGGAGCGTTTTCTATCGTGGATGGAGTCAAATGATAGAACAGTTCGCGATATCAAATACCTGATAATCGCTGGGGACCTAATAGACGGTATAGGTATATATCCAAATCAGGAAGACGAATTGGAGATCAAAGATGTTTACGAACAATACCGTATCTTGGGAAAAATGCTGGAACGGATTCCAGATCGAATTAATATAATAGCGATACCCGGTAATCACGACATAGTTCGTAACATGGAACCTCAGCCTTCGCTACCAGACGATGTCCAGGCATTGTTCCCCGGCAACGTAATTTTTTCCGGTAACCCCTCTCTCATACATATAGGCGATATACGAATTCTCGCTTATCATGGAGGAAGCATAAACGACCTGTCAGACATGCTGCCTCAGGTAAGTTCTGATTATCCATGTTCTGCTATGAAAGAGATGTTGGAAAGAAGGCATCTAGTACCTGTCTATGGTAAAAAGACACCTGTTGCTCCGGAAAAAGAGGATTTACTTGTAATCGAAGAAGTGCCGGATATCTTCGTAACCGGGCACATGCACAAAACTGAAGTGACACAATATCACGGCACATTACTCATCAACGCATCTACATGGCAGGACCAAACCGACTACCAAAAAATGCGCGACATACACCCTGATCCAGCAAAAGTCATAATCTATGACCCGGACGGATCAAAAGTAGATATAAAGAAATGTTAGTTTCCTGTACCCCTCTATTATATATTGTATATTAGTAACGTCTTTTTTCAATCTGCGGTTCAACCCTTTAGCTACAAAACCGATGTCGGGGGCGGGGTTCAGTTCGGAATTACTCATACATCGTAATTCTAAACGCTCGCAAAATACTCCGTATTTTTCTCATGAACCTGCGGTTCAACCCTTTAGCTACAAAACCGAT
>JAFDUB010000093.1 GCA_019594025.1 Thermoplasmata archaeon | reverse complement strand
GTATATACACTGGAAGTACCTCCTCAAGGCAACGAGGCCGGGGAATTTAACTACACCTTCCAGGATGCCGGGGAATATTTAATAGAGTTCGCAGATGAAACAGAGGTTGTCCTCGTAGAGGAGGACGAAGGAACACCGTCGGATACAGGCTCCCTTTGTAACTACTGGTGGCTGCTGCTTCTTATTGTGTTGATAGCAGTTATAGGCCTGTTATTCGTGATGAAGCGTACCAAAAAGAACCCGTTGAAAATCTTTTCGGAGCCGACAAAGGAGGAAGAGGTGATGTTCGAATGTCCGGTATGTGGTTCAGATGTCGGTGAAGATGACGAACAGTGTCCTTCCTGTGGTGCTGTCTTCCTGGAGGAGGAAGCGGAAGATATCGAACTTGCGGAGGAAGAGGTTGATCTGGAAGAAGAGATTGATCTGGACGAAGATATTGATCTTGAGTCAATTGATGAAGAGGAACTCGATAAGATATTGGGACTTGACGAAGAAGAATAGACTATTGCATGATACTTCACATTGCGGTGTAATAAATAATGCACCACTCACCATCAGGGTTTTATGCCATGATGGTGCCACGTATCCGTGTAGAGAATGCTGAACGAATAGAAAGGTTCCTTTGTATTTGACCGTTCATACCACGAGAATAGATAGAGTGTTTCGGATTAACATTGTTCCTCGGACTCCCGACTTTCAACAAATAATAAATAAAGAGTACAGGATACGATGGTCTAACAAAGGTGGTAATAATGGAATGTAAGAAAGAGAAGAACATGGAAAGATGCAACTGCAGCTATCCAGGATGCCCTAGGAAAGGTATATGTTGTGAATGCCTCGCCTATCATCTCTCAAAGGATCAGCTTCCCGCATGCGCTTTCCCGGATGATGTGGAGAAGAGCTACGACCGATCCTTTTCAAAGTTCGTCGAGATACATGGTTGAGATCGAGAGTATTATCGCTAGAGGTTTTTCCTCCAACGTTTTCGTAGTTAAAGGTGAGAAAACCTTCGTTGTCGATACCGGCTTGGGGGACGATGCGGTTGATAGTATAGAATCTGACGTAGATTGTATTTTGCTCACCCACCGTCATTTCGACCATACGGCTAACTTGGCGAAGATGATGGATGCCTTAAATGTACCCGCCTACGCTCACCCCTTGGAGGCTGAAGCACTGAGAAAAGCGGACGACCGTACAATCATTTCAAGTAGTTTCGGAACTGGGATGCCTGAAATAGATGTTAAAGACTTGAACGAAACAACTTTCGCGGGCTTCGAAGTGATCCACACACCGGGCCACACAGGCGGAAGTATCTGCCTCTACCATCGTGATGAGAAGATTCTGATATCGGGAGATACCGTATTTCCCGGAGGTGGTGTGGGGAGAACCGACCTACCCACCGGTGATACGGGACAGCTGATTGAATCGGTAAAAAGGTTAAAGGAGTACGATGTAAAGTCTATCTACCCGGGCCACGGATACGTGGTCGAGCAAGATGGAAACAGGCATATCAACCTATCTTTGAGGAATATATCATACCTGTGAGGAATGAAATTATGGAGATCAAATGCAGTGAGGAAGAATGTAAGGGGAAGAACATCGAAAGCATAATCACCATGGTGAAGGAAGTGCTGGAGATGGGTGAGCTGATAGTTTATCCTACCGAAACGCTCTACGGCCTTGGTACCGACGCTACCAGGCCGGACTTGATAGATAAAGTCAGGAATGTAAAAGGTACGCCAACGGAACAGGGAATATCCATCGCATATCTAGATATAGAACATGCTGCAGAATTTTTGGGAGATATTCCCGAACTTGCATGGGAGCTGGCAGAGAAATTTACACCAGGCCCCTTAACTACCGTTATAGAAAAAGATGGTAAAACCGAGGGGATCAGGATACCTAACCAACCGCTCACCAGAAAGATTATCGAAGATTTTGGGCCGATCACCGCCACCAGTGCGAACAAACACGGTGCCCCCTCGTCTATAGATATCAGTACCGCAAAAACACAGCTGGGTGACGATGTACTGCTGTATTTGAACTGTGGGGTCTGTAAAATAGGCCAGGGGACGACAGTGGTTAAAGTTGACGAAAGAGTGGAACTGTTACGGGAAGGTGCTATTTCAAAGGAAGAACTAGGTGATGTTGTTGGCTGCTGACCTTATCAAAAAATACCTGAAAGCCGGTAAAGCTGCAAAAAAAGCGTTGGTAAGGGGAACAAAGGTCTGTACGGTCGGTACGAATTACTTCGACGTGGTCAAAGAAGTTGAAAAAGTTATCTCCGAAGAAGGGGCCTTTCCCGCTTTTCCGGTAAATGTAAGCGTGAATCATGTAGGCGCACACTATACGCCTTATCCGGGTGACGGTATGATTTTCAAGAGAGGGGATGTTGTTAAAATCGACGTAGGATGTCATGTTGACGGATACATCGCGGATAACGCCGCTACAGTGGAGTTGGAAACGAATAGGTACACTGACCTTATAGAGGCCGCGGAAGAAGCTCTCTCCGTAGCAATTAAAACCATAAGGGAGGGTGTGAAAACCGGGGACGTGGGAAAGAATATAGAATCTGTTATCTCCAATAGAGGCTACCGGCCGATAAAAAACCTATCCGGGCATGCTATTGAACGGTATGAACTCCACTCCGGATTATCCATACCAAATATAGGTAAGGGTAGAGATAAGATAAAGAGGGGTATGGTCCTGGCTGTAGAACCTTTCGCTACCGATGGTAAGGGAAAGGTTGTTAACGGTAGCCCCAGCGAGATCTTACGTATAAACGGTGAGAGGCGATTAAAGGGCGGGGATTTGGAATTCTATCGCTGGTTGGAGAAAACATTCGATCAACTGCCTTTTGCATCCTACTGGTGCAAGGGATACGGAAAGAGCTATCAAAAACTGTTGAAAAGGGTAAAACGCTTCGGGTCGGTGATGGCTTATCCGATACTTGTTGAGGCCGACAACGGGATCATAACTCAGAAGGAAGATACGATGATTGTCACGTCGAAGGGTGCGAGGGTTATAACCAAATAGATCACATCTTCTTTTTCCACTCTTTCATGGTCTTTTTACTCTTGAATATCTTATCCCAATCCTCGTCGTAATGAGGGTTAGTGATGGTAATCAAAAATATGACTACGATGAATGAGGATATAAGGGGTACTACAACCACACCGGATATGGTAAGAAATTCCGCCCGAATCACAACCTCCGAAAAGCTACCCGCTGGAACGGGATGCATAGCAAGCTTTCCAAACCATAGAAGGACCGTCAATGTGAAAAGCCATACATAAACTCGCCTTAGACGGTGGGAAACCGCATGCCAGTAGGGAATTTTAAAATGAGGATTTCTAAGATCTTCAGCGAGTAATTTCAACCATTCCCTACTAGTCACTTCAATATCCGGATCAAGGGTTCTAGAGAGATAATCGGTCTCCAAAGCCCTAACTCGGCTGTGCCAAAGGTTGTAATACATGAATCTCCGGGCTTCTATACCCAATAGGATAGCGATAAATAGCAATGTAAATAACAGTAATTCATGTGGGTGATGCGGATCCGAATAAGTCCATGTGATCAATGCGGAAAGAATCAATATAGCCCAATTTGTGGAAGTATCGAGTCTGGTTCTCCAAGTATAAGAACGCTGCATCTCTCCTCTGTAAAGATGGGCGATGGTTGTCGCCATATCACCGCTTGACTGCTGTTCCACAAAATCCTCGGGATCCAAGTCCGTCATCGTCCAACAATATTAAAGACAGGTATATAACGATTCACCTTTTTTTACCGATGTGCGGTACCAATAATATCATCCAAAGAGTCGTATCCTTCCCGTTCTAAGAGGTCCATCATCTCAGAACTTATCTTCTCTGCGGCATCCAGTCCACGGTAATAAATGGAAGAACCTATTTCCAAAGCTGAAGAACCGGCCATACAATATTCGAGAGCATCTTTACCGATTGTTACACCTCCACAACCGATGATAGGAATATCAACACTTTCGTACACGTCGTACACACAGCGCAGGCCGATGGGTTTGATGCCCGGTCCGCTGTATCCGCCGTACAAGTTCCCCAATATGGGTTTAGAGGTTTCGTAATTAATAGCCATTGCCTTAACGGTGTTGATTACCACTACCCCATGAGCTCCGGAGTCTTCAACTACCTGAGAAATGGTGATCATATCCGACATCGGGGGCAGTTTAGGAAACACGGGTATATCCACGTTTTTAACCACATTTTCAACAATCTCCCTTACCAGCTCTGTATCAGAACCTACCGATGCACCGTATCCCTCTGCATGTGGGCAGCTGAGGTTAAGCTCCACCGCATCCGCACCGTGGTCCTCCATCTTTTTCGATAACAAAATAAACTCCTCGGTGGTTGAAGCGTAAACGCTCCCGATAATCGGTTTGCTAGAACTGAACTTATCAAGTTCCCTGCAAAACCTTTCTATACCCGGGTTGGGGAGGCCCATGGCGTTCAGCAGCCCGGTTTCCATTTCCACCATCGACGGATTGGGATGTCCCTCTCTAGATTCATATCCTATAGATTTGGTGACGACACCCCCCATCCCCATCATTATCATTTTCTGCAGTGATTCAGCGGTCTGGCCCATTATACCGGATGCAAGTATCAACGGGGGTTGAAATGTTAAACCCTCTATGCTGGTTTTCAAGGATACCATATTTAACCCTAATACGTTCGCTCTTTAACCTTTTTGTTCTTTAAGACATCTGCTTGGTTGTTTGTCTGAACGCTCTTAGGTAACTCAAAGCCTTTAGATACCTTTTATCTTTTAAATTCGTGTTGGCCTGTTTCAAATACATAACTGATTTGGAAACTTTTTTTCCCTCCTCCCTAGCCTTTTCCATCTCTACCACCCCTTCTTTCACCGCCTTTTGTAACTTAGGTGGTAGGTGATTTACGAGTTCACTCTTGGCTTTGTTGAAGTATATGAATTTATTTTCTTCATCCTCATCTTTTAACGCCTTTCTATAATACTTCTCGCAATCACTGCAGTCGACACCGATAGATTTGGCGGCTTCTATCATACCACCAAAAGAATCTATATTTTTTGAGTTCGCCTCTCTTTTCTTTATCTGTATGATTATACTGGCGCATTTATCGTAATCTCCTTCGTTCATTGCTTTCGTCAGCATATCGTTCTTCTGCATTTTTTCTATCTTCTCAGCGATCCTTTCTTCCACCTTTTTGATCGATATTCTTTTTACCTCTACGATTCTGTCTAGTGCTTTCTGGAGATCTCCCTTTTTTGACGATCTCAATGCGTTTGATATCAATTTTCTTTCTGATTCCATGTGTATTTTCAGTTTCTTCGCCGCTTCTAGAGTCGGTTTTAACGTCGATACCGCATCGTTTATTTTGTGCTGTAGTTCCTTCCGGTTTTTTTTCTTCGCTTCCACCTTTTTCAGCAGTTCTTCCACCAGGGTGATCCCACTTTTAGTGCGACCGGATTCCACCAAGTTCCGCGCGGAGTTCAGCTTATTCATATATGGTTCATAAACCCATCCGTTCTTTTTAAACAACTTTAACTCTTTCTCGAGCTTACTACTATTTTCGAGAAAGAGTTCCAAGTCTTCGCACATTTTGATAGCTTCTAAACCAAGTCCATACGCCGATTCGATTTTTCCTACTAACATGTCTCCTTTTACCTTGTGCAGAATTTTAGCTATCACATCGGTATCGATGGATTTCAGATTTAAGAGTGATTTGTTTATTTCTTCGATGACAGCGTTCGCATCGCGTCGTTCGATAGTTCCCACATATTCTGCAGTTGTACATCTATAGCATTTTTCAGCTTCCGGGCTTACGAAAGACCCGCAGTTATTGCAAGTGTTGCTCTCTTTTTGTAAAGATCCACCTTCGCCCGGTAGTTTCTTCAATATATCTAGATCGGCAAAATCATCCTCTCTTTCCAATGAGCGTCTCGCGTGCTCAAGTTTACTACCGCAGAGAGAACAGCGTTCTTGTTCTTTTTCAACCAAGGATCCACATGCGTCGCAGATGAACAGTTCGCCTCTCTTTTTCTCTTCCTGAAAAAGGATCTCCGGTGGTTTGGAGGCAATACCTTCGCAGATGGAACATTGTTCTGAACCATCGGTTTTAAAAGCACCACATACTTCACAGGCAGCCGCTTCCGGCTTAGAACGCTCAAGGACCTCTTCTTTTTCAACGGAAGCTTCAGAAAATAAGTAACCGC
>JAFDUB010000112.1 GCA_019594025.1 Thermoplasmata archaeon | reverse complement strand
TCACTCCGTCGTATCCTTCGATGGGTGTTATAAGCGTATAATCTCCATCTACGCCGGTGGTAGATATCTTCAGATTACCACCGTCTAGATAGGTTTCAAGAGCGGCGAATGAACGCCAGTGGTCGAAGGTGAGTTCTACGTTTCCAGCTTCGGCCGGGATCTCTATACCAGGAGATATCAGCCAGCTTAGATAACCGTAATCGCTGGTTTTATAGTACTCGCCGTCACCGAAGTCCCATGAATTTACACCGGAAGATGCTCCGTGCTGTCTTATACCCCACTCACTGGCAGGGGATTCGGAAGTACCGGTGGTGTACCCCAGGTCTCCGCTTTCCACATCATCCTCGAAAAGAGCTGTAAAACTAGTCCCGTAGTGTTCGACGTTTAAGTTAGACGGCGGTGCAGGCGGTAACCCCTCGATGGTAAAGGTTCCATCGCTGGTATCCTCCCCCGTACGCCCAAGGGTATCACTAACTCTTACACGTACCAAACAATCTGCGCTGTGTTCGTTTGGAACAGTCCACATATAACTGCCAGTGTCGTCTATACCGCTAGCGGTGGTGTTCCATGTACTTCCCGAATCAGTACTGTACCAGATATCGACGTAGTCTATGGGGTCGTCCCCTGCAGTGGTATCCCAGATTATCTCCTCACTTGTTCCAGCAGTAAAGGTTTCACCGCCGTTCGGTCTTGCCAGGGTTATATCTGGCGGATCACCTTCCTCCACTAATTCGATATCTATCCTTTGGCCCCATTCATCTCCGATTGTAAATTCCTCCGAGTGTGTATCGGCGGTGATGGTAAAAGTATCGTCAATTGTGTATCCATATTCAACTAAACTACCATAGTTCAACTCGTAGTAACCATTGTTATTAGTAAGGATGGATATGCTTTCACCGGTATTCGTGTTCTCGATGCTAATAGTTATGTCAACAACTGGCTCACCTAAAGAATTTTCAACCATCCCGTAGACTATGTAGGGTACGGGGGGGTAAAGGTGATCAGTACCGTCACCTAGGTCGATATCAGCTATCCTGCCTTGATATATAAGGGAATCATCCACATCTTTATTGATAGTCATTATCTCTTCTGGAGGAGGGTAAAATCCATGACCGCCGGTTTCTAATTCAAATACCATGGAAAAGGCACCAGTGTTATTGTAAACCCAATCCCCGGCACCACCTGGTGCGGAGTAACCTATCTCATGACCTGGCTGACCATAGCTGTAATGCTCACTTTCGTCCCCCATAATAGATGTAAGAGACGTCATATGTTCCGCCATTCCACGGTACCAAGAATCATGAGGCGAGGGATGAGTTGAGTTACACCAGGGAATCAACATAGTACCAGCGTAACTATGGATGTTTTGATATGTGTTTATATTGTTATCCAAGATGAAATCCCGTAGAGATTTTGTCTCGTATTCCGAGAACGGGGCTTCGCCACGGTAATCCGTGCCCCTAGGGTCATCGTTTCCATCTTCCCAATGATGGTCCCAATTTCGATTTAAATCTACGCCGATGTTATCGGTAGGTGTTGAATCGTTCCTGTTCTTCCGCCAATTATTTTGATTACCATAATCGCCGTCACTATCGTAGATATAACCGTCGGGGTTCACCATAGGCATAACGTAAATCCGACGGTTGTTTACCAACCAGTTGATGGTCTCGTTGGTATCGTATTCGTTAAGTAGTCTCCACATTAAGTATGATGATGTTTGGACAGACGACCATTCTCTTGCGTGCATGGCTCCGTCAACCAGAAAACCAGGCTTGTATTCCACTTGTGTATCCTCCTCGGAGGTCACTTCAATAACCCAAAGGTCTCTCCCTTCCCATGAAGAACCAATATTTACTTTGGACACGAGGTTTGGATGTTCTGTAATCAAATCATCGTACCATGTATTCAATTCATCAACGCTAGGATAATGCTCTGCAAAGGGATATTCTGACTGCTGAACAGTAGAATTAACCGAGGTATCTTCATCAGCCCTCTCGAAGACCTCTACCTCCATTCCCTCGGATTCTAAAAAGGAAAATATGGTGGGATTTCCTTCAATCAGCACATTCATTCCCTCTCTTATTAAAACCGAACCGCCTGCATTTCTAATTACATTCAAGTCGTTCATTTCTCGTATTTGTACGGCGGCGGTCATAGAAGTGGTATCGACATCATCAAAATGGGCGATATAGCCTACAGACAATGACATCAATAAAATCACTCCAACTGTTAGAACCCCGCATTTCGTCTTCTTATTAAACATGTTATTTTTCTCCTATGCCAACCGAGTACTTTAGTTGTTAAACAAAGAAGTCATAAATAAAGTTTGGTGGCACATTTTGGTTATATCGCGAGGGTGATAACTTTCATATATATCAATCAATATACAACATCGATATGACCCTTAAGCTCTACAACACCCTAACTGGAAAAAAAGAACCTTTCGAACCCATCGAAGATGAGGTCAGAATATACTCCTGTGGCCAAACCATTTACGAGGACATGCACGTCGGTAACGCAAAAACGTACAGTGCATGGGACGTACTCACCCGGTATCTCAAGTGGAAGGGGTATAGTGTTTTTCACGTCATGAATATCACCGATGTGGGGCATCTCACAGATGACGCCGACCGGGGGGAAGACAAAATAGCTAAATCGGCCAGAGAAAAAAAACTGGAGCCCATGGAGCTAGTGACCAAACAGGTTATCAAGTTATACAGGGAGATGGACCGACTGAACATGTGCAGGGCTAATATATACCCTAGAGCAACTGGACACATGGTGGAGATGATAGAGGCTGTTAAAAAAATAATAGGGAACAACTACGCCTACGAAGTCGACGGGTCCGTGTACTTCGACGTGCCCGGTTTCGCAGAAAAGCATGGATACCCGGTTCTCGGTGGAAGGACTATTGACGACCTGGAAGCTGGCGCTGGAGGTAGGATCAGCGACGAGGAAATCAAAGAAAAACATTCTCCATTGGACTTCGCTTTGTGGATAAAGGCACCGCCGGAGCATCTTATGCAATGGCCCTCACCATGGAGTGAAGGATACCCGGGCTGGCACCTGGAATGCAGCGTAATGGGTTTAAAATATCTAGGAAAGACCTTCGATATACACACAGGAGGTATCGACCATATATTCCCTCACCACCCCAACGAAAGGGCGCAGAACATGGCTATGCATAACTTAAAGGAGGAACCTATCAAGTACTGGTTACACAGTGCACACATCACCGTGGAAGGTGAAAAGATGTCCAAGAGCAAAGGGAACTTTTACACCGTTGAGGAGTTGTTGGAAAGGTACGACCCCATGGTTCTCCGAACCTTCTTCGCGGGATTACATTACAGGTCCCACAGCGACTTCAGTTTGAAAACCCTAAAGGAGGCGGAAAAAAAGCTAAGTAGGCTGGATAATTCCATACGATTAGCCAAAGAAAGTGAAGGAGGAAAGAAGGAAACATTATCGGAAAAAATAAATAAGGTTCTTACCGAGTTCGAAGAAGCTATGGACGACGACCTGAACACACCGCTGGCACTGAGCAAGCTGATAGCCTTTTCGAAAGATATCAACAACAACTTAGACAATCGTAGGGTAATCCTAGACGAAGCGGTGGTAGTCACTAAGGAATTAGCTAACGTACTAGGAATCAAACTGGATAGAGAGCAAGCAGATATAAAGGCCGAGCCCTACATAGACCTTTTAATCGAGGTAAGAGAGAATCTAAGAGAGAAAAAAGAATACGAACTGGCGGATCGGATAAGAAAAAGGCTGGAATCCAAAGGTATAAAGGTAGAGGATACGGAATCCGGACCGAGGTGGTACGGCATTTAAATCACCCGAAAACGTAAAATCATACCAAGTTTTAGGGTTAAGTAACTCACCTAGGGATGAAAATCGATGCCTGTGAAAAAAAAAGAAAAGAATAGATGTCAAATTTTAATCGTTTGTTCGCTGGTATTTTTAATATTAGCGACGGGCATCGTTAGAGGACATCAAACCAATCCATGGGATTCCTTTAAAGGAAACGAAAGAAATACGGGACTAAGCCCCTATGGTACATCCGATTATCAGGGTGAAATAATTTGGACCTTCGACACTGGAAGACCTATAAGTGCTTCACCCGTCCTTGGATTTAAAGGGGAGGTATACATCGGTTCCGTAAGCGGTTATTTCTATTCTATTTCATCGGCGGGCCTCCAGAGATGGAGCTATCAAACCGGTAATTCAATAAGATCCAGCGCCGCTATAGGTAACAACGGTCAGGTCTATGTGGGCTCGGAGGACGGTATATTCTATGCGTTCACCGATTATGGTGAAGTTGTGTGGGAATACCAAACAGAGGATAAAATCAGGTCATCCCCAGTTGTAGGCGACGACGGTACCATATACGTGGGTTCAGACGATGGATACTTATATTCATTTACGGCTGATGGTGATTTGAACTGGAGGCATGATTTAGAGAGTCGTATTTCAAGCTCCCCGGCAATATCCGATGATGTTATCTACATCGGAAGAGACAGGGCGACGTTGGAGGGTGACGCAGGTTTGGTGGCGGTTGATATCAACGGTGCCGAGATATGGAACCGCAGCCTAGAAGGAAACATAAATTCCGCAGTCATGGTAGATGATAACGGTTACGTATATGCCGGCGCCAGCGACGGAAAGTTATATTCTTTCTACTCCGATGGAACTCTTCGGTGGACATTCAGCACGGATTCAAGAATACATTCGTCACCTTCCATCGATGGTGAAGACAATGTATATATTACATCCATGG
>JAFDUB010000111.1 GCA_019594025.1 Thermoplasmata archaeon | reverse complement strand
TAAAAAAATCCTTCGTTACGAGTCGGCGGCATCAACCAACCAATTGGCAAAAAAAATGGCACAGGAGGGGAGCCCGGAGGGGACCATCGTATTCGCGGAAAAACAAACTGCTGGTCGCGGTCGAAAGAATAGAATATGGCATTCACCGGCCGGTGGTCTTTGGTTCTCTGTGGTACTTTATCCTCCACTCGAACCGGACGAGGCGATGCTCGTCACCATGGCCGCGTCCGTCTCAATCGCCGAGGTGATCAAAAATAACTACGGCTTAGAAGCCACTATAAAGTGGCCTAATGATGTTCTAATCGGCAATAAAAAAGTAGCTGGTGTGCTCACGGAACTACACGCTGAAGATAAAGTTCTGGAGTATATGGTAGTGGGCGTGGGAATCAATGTTAACAATGATATACCAACAGGACTTAGTGAAACCGCCACCGCGCTGAAACTTGAAATGGATAAAACGATTGATCTGAACGATTTTTTCAAAGAGATTATCCACGGTATGGATAGAATTTATTCTAAGGTCAAAGAAGGAGAATTCGGTCATATAAGGGATCTCTGGATCGCTAACTCAGATATCATAGGTAGAAAGGTAGGTTTGTATGAGAATGATTCGGTCGTTACCGGCCGGGTGGAGGGGATAGACAGAAAGGGACGTCTTCTTTTAAATGTCGAGGATGAGAAGGCTGTAATCACTTCCGGTGATATCAGGCTTCTTTAACGAATATACAGCTCTACCGAACAATTTATAACCATAACCTCATTTGATTAATTCAAACAATAGAGGTGTATTCATATGGAGCGTAAGATAAGAGTACTCGTAGCCAAACCCGGTCTCGATGGTCACGACCGGGGTGCAAAAGTTGTAGCCCGGGCACTTAGAGATGCCGGTATGGAGGTAATCTACACCGGTCTTCACCAGTCTCCCGAGAATATAGTGGAGGCCGCTATACAGGAAGACGTAGACATTATAGGACTTTCATTGTTATCCGGGGCCCACATGACACTATTTCCTGACGTTATGGAACTCCTAAGAGAGAACGACGCTGAAGATATTATGGTGATATGCGGAGGTATAATCCCGGACCAAGATGTGGATAAATTGAAGGAAAAGGGTATCAACAAGGTATTCGGGCCGGGTACACCCACCGACGAGATCGTCGAATACATCAAAGCTAACGTACCGGGCAACGAATGAGGTGGCTCTTTCTGACTGATATTGTTTCAGACATACTGGCCGGCGACCGTCGGGCAGTCGCTCGACTGATGAGCATGACGGAGAATCAGGCCCTTCCGGCAAGAAAGGCGCTAGCCGAACTGCATCCTTATACGGGTAAGGCGCACATCATCGGTGTCACCGGTCCTCCCGGGTCCGGTAAAAGCACGCTGGTAGATAAACTCACACTTGAATTTCGGCGGATGGGAAAAAAGGTAGGTATAATCGCCGTGGACCCAACGTCTCCTTTCACAGGGGGTGCATTGTTGGGCGACAGAATTCGCATGAACGATGTAGCACTTGATAAAGGCGTATTCATCCGCAGCATGGGTACCAGAGGACATCTTGGAGGTCTAGCTGCAACAACCGGTGATCACGTTAAAATACTGGACGCCTTTGGTAAAGACGTTATACTCGTTGAAACCGTAGGTGCAGGCCAGTCCGAGGTAGAGGTCGTACGAACTGCACACACGACGGTGATCGTAGAGGTGCCTGGATTAGGGGACGACATACAGGCCATAAAAGCGGGTATACTTGAAATAGGCGACGTTTTTGTGGTTAACAAGGCGGATATGGGAGGTGCTGATGAAACGGCACGAGAACTCGATACGATGTTGGATATGAATCCGGAGAACTCCGGGTGGCGACCACCTATTGTTCAAGCCGTGGCTAAATCGGGCGAGGGTGTAGAAGAAGTCTCCCATGCGGTTTTAGCACACATGGAACATCTAAAAGAGACTGGAACCCTCCATAAACTGGTAAGGGAGAGGGTAAAAGAGAGCTTGATGGATATCATCAAAGACAACATCTACTCTTATATTATGGACAAGAATAGAGAAGAGCGTTTGGATCAGATAGTGGATAAGATAATAAATTCCGAACTGGATCCCTACACTGCTGCGGAGGAGTTTCTCCGACCACTTCGTGAGTGATTCAGTAGACTATAGGTTCTTCATACTCTCCGAAAACCTCTCTGAAGACACCTGTGATCTCACCCAGAGTTGCATAGTCTTTGGCGCATTCCAGTATCGCCGGCACGGTATTTTCATCACCTTCTGCTACCTGTCTCAAGCGATTCAATGCCTTTTCGACTTTATCGTTATCCCGTTGGCGTTTCAACGTGTTCAATCTCTCTATCTGCCTTCGCTCTCCTTCCGGATCTATCTCTAAAAGAGGTATCTCCAGCGGTTCGTCCAGTTCGAACTCGTTAACACCCACTATCAACCGTTTTTTATCGTCGGTTTCTCTTTGATATCTTGATGCTGCATCGGCGATTTCCTTCTGCAGGTATCCTTTCCTTACCGCAGGTATAACTCCTCCGAGACTCTCTATTTTATCGAAGTACTTGTAGGCTTCTTCCTCCATATGGTCGGTCAACCATTCAACGTGATAGGAGCCCCCTAGAGGGTCTATCGTGTTCACCACACCACTCTCATGTGCGATGACCTGTTGGGTCCTTAAAGCCAGTCTAACAGCCTTCTCGGAGGGTAGAGCAAGTGCTTCGTCCATGGAGTTCGTATGTAAGGATTGAGTGCCGCCTAAAACGGCAGCTAAGGCCTGAATTGCCACTCTGATTAGGTTTACTTCGGGCTGCTGAGCGGTCAAGGCACAGCCGGCGGTTTGTGTATGAAACCTCATTAACCAAGAACGTGGATTCTTTGCTCCAAAGGTTTCTTTCATCTCTTTTGCCCATATTCTTCTCGCCGCCCGGTATTTAGCTATCTCCTCGAAGAAATCGTTGTGCGCGTTAAAGAAGAAAGAAAGCCTGGGAGCGAACTCATCCACATCCAAACCTCGTTCTATACCCGCTCGAACGTATTCAAAACCGTCCGCCAAAGTAAAAGCCAATTCCTGAACCGCTGTGGAACCCGCTTCACGGATATGATATCCCGAAATAGAGATGGTGTTCCATTTAGGTAAGTGCTTCGAGCCGTACTCGAAGGTATCAACTATCAGTCTCATAGAGGGTTCCGGGGGAAAGATAAAGGACTTCTGGGCTATGTATTCCTTTAAAATATCGTTCTGGATAGTACCTCTTAGCCTTTCTATAGGTACACCTTTTTTTTCAGCCATGGCGATGTAGAAGGCCCACAAAACCGAAGCTGGGCCGTTGATAGTCATGGAAGTACTTACCTTGGCGGGATCGATACCGTCGAAGAGAATCTCCATGTCCTTCAGCGACGAAACAGCCACCCCACATTTACCAAACTCACCTCTGGCCATGTGATGGTCGGTATCATAGCCGTAGAGTGTTGGATAATCGAAGGCGATTGAAAGACCGGTTTCTCCATGATTTAACAGATATTTGAAACGAGCGTTGGTTTCTTCAGCAGTACCAAAACCGGCAAACTGCCTCATGGTCCATAACCTGCCACGATACATGGTTGGTTGAACACCCCTTGTAAAAGGATACTTACCAGGGAAACCCAGTTTTTCTAGATGATCCCACTCTTCTAGGTCCTCGGGAGTGTAGAGCCGGTCTATGGGTTGTGAAGATGTGGTGATGAACTTCTCCGTACGCTCCGGCCATCTTTCCATCACCGGTTTCAAGCACTCTTCTTCCCACTTTTTCTTTTCCTTCGTAATCTTATCTTTGTCATTCATCTTGATTACCCCTTAACATTCTATACCTTCTCTAGCTTCTATACCCTTCATGAACGGATGCTTCACCTCACACATAACGGTTACAAGGTCCGCCATGTTTATTACCGACGGTGGTGCGTACCTGCCGGTGAGCAGTACTTCTACATGTTCAGGTCTGCCGTTTATAATCTCTAAAACTTTATCTTCATCAAGCAGCTTGTAGTCCAAAGCTATGTTCATCTCGTCTAAAACCACCAGGTCGTAGTCTCCGGATTCTATAACCTCTTTTGCTCTTTCTAATCCTTCGACGGCAAGCTCTATGTCGACCTTAGCAGGGTTTTCCTTGTCAACGAAATCCGGCCTACCGAATTGTTCTATTTCTGCTCCGGGTAAATGGTCTATACTCGAGAGTTCACCGTACTGTATCTGTCCTTTCATGAACTGTATGATTATGGCCTTTTGACCCTTTCCTACTGCCCGGAGAATCTGGCCCAAGGCCGCTGTTGTTTTACCCTTACCGTTACCGGTATAGACCTGAACCAATCCTATACGCCGCTTTTTTTCTGTCACTTCAGGGCACCTCTTTAGGAGTACGTCCAATACTCTATCCGTTCATAATGTTTTTGGTCGACTTCAATTCGACCTCCGTTTCTTTATAATATCTATCAGGGTAACAAAGTGACCGTTCCCTCCATGTTCGCACTATCTTCGGAAGCATCCTCAGGAGCCTTCGGTATGATGTCTGTGTGGGTTAACGGGCTGAGCTTTCTGCCAGGGGCGATGTTTTCTTCCTCCTGTCCACTTTCAAAGATAGAATCATCGCCAGCAGTACGATCACTATCCCGATGACCGGAAGTATCCATAATTGCCCCCATCCTGTATCCACGGTAAAGTGTATTGATTCCATGCTGTAGTTACCTAAGTCATCAAACGCTCTTACGGTAACGGTATATTCACCGTCATCCAGACCTTCGAAGGTGTACTGGGTATCCATCCCAACATCGATCCAATCTCCGTCGTT
>JAFDUB010000050.1 GCA_019594025.1 Thermoplasmata archaeon | reverse complement strand
CGGACATCGTTTTGGTAAGAATGAACAATACTGGAGAAATCTTGAGCATAAGGAACGTAGGAGCGAATATAATAGATCAATACGGTCTATATACACTTGTGGAAGCGTTAGTCGGCTCTTACTATGGATATGGAAAACATCTGTTTTTTCAACACGTCATATTATCTTATCCGCAACTATTGATGGGCACATTAGTTATCTACTTAATTATAAAAACATCTCCCAAAAAAATAATGAATGTTTTTCTTTTTGGTTATGGTCTACTTTTATTACCTCCGATAGTGGATTACTTTATTTTTAGAGACGTAGGCGTAGAGTTAGGAGTGAGATACGACTATCTTGAAGTAAGCGAAATATTGCCTACGTTATTACACGGATGGAATCCTGCCTTTATTTTAAATGTCGGAAGCGGGGGCCAAGGTGTAATGTTCCTTTCGTTGATGCTTGGCTCAGCAGTTTATGTAGCATTAAAAATAAATATAATAGACACGTTGAAAAAATTTTTAGGCGGAAGAACATCATTCCAAATCATTTTAAGAAAATGTGGGCAGGTAATAGGCACTTATTTCGGTATATTTCTATTGGTGTGGTTTATAGGTTCCTTCACTTTCTTTTTGAATAGAAAACCAGACCATTTTTTGATTTTAAATTACTTTCGCGTACCATTTTATTCTAGATATTATCTATTCTTCATGGAGCATTACGAAATGGTCGATGTCTTTCCCCCTGTAAACTCGGGCATATTGGGCCTACCCGATAATTTGATTATCAATCAAACACGTTTGATATTTTCATCATTTTTCATTATCTTATCAATTATAAGCACATTTATCATACTCCGATTAAGCGTACCAAAAAAAATATCTGAAATATCTAAAATATTGCCCAAAGGTCAAACAATACTTCTTTCTCTCACAGCATTTGTCGGGATGATGTCCGTCCACACAATCGACCCTGACTTTTCAAAAGGCTTTGCCATCGATCCTAGCTATTTCCTTCATTTACCATATCTATTCCTATGCTTGATAATTACGATTCTATTGTTCTTCTTCAATCAGATGGTGAAACAATTGTCATTTTATAAGGTGGATGAAAAATCAGATGGATCATTATTCAATAAATACCATTACGTTCAACTTTCTCTATCTTTCGCATTAACCGCTCTATTTTTTTCTTATATTCTGGGGTATATCCCTTTAGCTATCACCATCTTGTGGTTACTTTCAGCTAAAATTATCTATTCAGAATCAATATATAAGAATATACGGAAAATAGAATTAGCCTTTTTCGGAATCCTCTCTTTTCTAATAGGCTTTTATTCACCCGATTCATGGCATTCGAGTATAATTTACGTGGGGGAAGCAGAAGTTCATTTTACAAGAGAGGTTGTTTATAGAATGCCCCCTATAACTCTACCGATTTTATCCATTTTTTTGTGGGTAATATTAAGTCTCTGGTTTGTTTCTAGGTTAACAATTGAATATCACGAATTAAACCAATATATACTCATGGGTATAACGGCTTTACTTTTATCCTTCCCCCTCTTATACTTCAATACTCTAGGCGCTATGTTATTGTTCTGTAGTATCGTAATAGCCACCATCATATGGTATAAAATATTGAACACAGAGCGCATCATCTGGCTCGGATGTGGAATACAATTGTTTTTCTTTTCATTGGGCTTTTTACTTTTTTAACCACAACATATAAATACCCCGACCTTTCCTATTTAAAGTGAAATCAGTTGGAATCCTTAAGGTATTGTTAGATTCAGATTGATAGTTTCAAGGAAATCACCCTATCACGCTAATCGATATCAAACCCATGCGCAAGTCGAGTAAAACGCACAGAGGTTATAAAGGGAAATAACCAACTGTTTTCATAATATAACAAGAGGTGTCATAAAATGGATATCGACCCAAGTACGACGAAATACTTGATAAAAACGAAGCTTAAAGCTAACGGTGTAGTTGAAAAACCAGATGTGGTGGGAGCGATCTTCGGACAGACCGAGGGTTTATTAGGAGATGAACTTGACCTCAGAGATCTACAGAAAAGCGGTCGAATGGGCCGTATAGAAGTAGAAGTTAGTTCTTCCAAAGGAAGGTCTAATGGAACTGTGATCATACCTTCAAGCTTAGATCTAGTGGAAACATCGATCCTTGCCGCAGCATTGGAAACGATCGATCGAGTAGGACCCTGCCGTGCAGAGATAACAGTAGATGAGATCAGAGATGTTAGGGAATCTAAGAGAAAACACATCGTTGAAAGAGCCAAAGAATTGCTTTCCGGGGTTCTCCAAGAGGGGAGCGTACCCATGAGCAATCTGTCTGAATCAGTAAGAGCAGAAGTTCAAATGGAAGAGATCACCGATTTTGGTTCTGGTAAATTACCTGCCGGACCCAACGTTAAAGGATCGGACTCGATCATAATAGTTGAAGGTAGATCCGACGTTCTCAACTTACTAAAGTACGGCATCAAAAACGCCATCGCAGTTGAAGGTACGGACATACCGGAAGGCATAAAGAATCTTTCCAGAGAACGTGTGACTACTGTTTTCGTAGACGGAGATAGAGGTGGTTCTCTCATACTAAAAGAGCTTTTAGAAACCGCAGAAATAGACTATGTAGCAAAAGCACCGAGCAACACCGAAGTCGAAGAGATGACTCAGAAACAGATAATGAAATCGCTTAGGAGCAAAATACCTTTCGACCAGTATGTCGAAATGTATGACATAGACATAGGTAAACTACCCGGTCATAAACAAAAAGAGCAGCATAAGCCACGAGAAGAAAAGAAGGAACCTAAACCGGCGACTCCAGCCCCAAAAACATCGAAATACTCAGACATTTTGCAGGGCATCAAGGGCAAGAAAAAAGCTGTTATCCTAGATAACAACGATAAGGAATTAACACAGGTAAAAACTAGAGAACTCACTGACACTCTAAGTGACGGTAAACACAAGGCCGATAAAGTGATATTCGACGGAATAATAACTCAGCGGTTAGTAGACGTAGCCGTCGATGCGGGAGTTAAAAAACTGATCGCACGAAAAGTAAGCAACATACCGAAACTCCCAACTTCTATCGAGCTCCTCTCGTGGGACGACATCAAGTAAAAACCCCTTTCTTATTTTTTTCTTTTTTCATGAGAATTTTTTTATACCTAGTCTTTAACTCCCAGTATGTTCACTATGACTAAGTATGTGTATTCATTCAAAGAAGGTAGCAAAGACATGAAGAAATTGCTGGGTGGAAAGGGTGCCAATCTAGCACAGATGACATCCATCGGCCTGGAAGTTCCCCCTGGTTTTACGGTTACCACGGAAGCGTGCTTGAAGTATCTCGAAGAGGAAAGTATGCCATCCGAGATAGACGGCCAGATGCGTGAAAAGATGGATGACTTGGAGGAACAAACGAGTAAAAAATTCGGCGATCCGGAAAATCCACTTCTCGTATCTGTTCGTTCCGGTGCGGCGTTTTCCATGCCCGGTATGATGGACACCATCTTAAATCTAGGTCTTAACCAGGACACACTTCAAGGTCTCATAAAACTTACAGACGAGCGCTTCGCATACGATAGCTATCGACGGTTCATCAACATGTTCGGAGAAGTTGTTCGTGGAATCCCCCACGAAAGATTCGAAGAAAAGATGGACGAGGTAAAGGAACAAAAAGGAGTCGAAAAGGATGTAGAACTTGACGTAGAGGGGATGAAGGAAGTATGCAAAAAATACATGGAACTGGTGGAGGATATACCATCGGATCCATGGCAGCAGCTCATGGAAGCGACCAAAGCCGTTTTTGCGTCATGGAACAATAAACGAGCGGTGACTTACAGGGAAATTAATGGGCTGCCCCATGATATGGGAACGGCGGTAAACGTCCAGTCGATGGTTTTCGGTAACACCGGAGATAATTCTGGTAGCGGAGTGGCCTTTACAAGAGATCCGGCAACGGGTGAAAATAAGATGTACGGCGAATTCCTTATGAACGCCCAGGGCGAAGACGTTGTTGCCGGTATTAGAACACCGATGCAATTAGAAGAGTTAAAGGAGATATTACCTGAGATTCACTCTCAACTCAATTACGTGTGTAAGATATTAGAAAAGGAATACCGTGAAATGCAGGATCTGGAATTCACCATAGAGGACGGTAGATTATTCATTTTGCAGACTAGAGACGGAAAAAGAACACCGAACGCCGCGGTCAAGATCGCATATGATATGGCAAATGAGAACTTGATAACGAAGGAAATCGCATTGACCAGGATAACCGGCGAACAGATAGAAAAACTTCTCCATAAACAAGTGGACCCCGAAGTAGATGTAGAAAAGATAGCAAAAGGGCTCAATGCATCCCCGGGTGCGGCCTGTGGAAAGGTATATTTCGATACGGACGAAGCAGCTGAAAGGGGAAATGACGGCGAGAACGTTATACTAGTACGCAGAGAAACTACACCGGAAGACATCCACGGCATGGCCGCCGCCCAAGGCGTTCTGACGAGCAGAGGCGGGATGACTTCACATGCAGCGGTGGTGGCAAGAGGAATGGGTCAACCCTGCATCGTTGGTGCCGAAGAACTTTTAATAGACATGGGAAGGGAACAGTTTTCTGCTGGAAACGTAGTGGTTAAAAAAGGAGATATGATCACCATCAACGGAACCACCGGAGACATCATCCTGGGCGAAGCACCGCTGATCGAGCCTGAGTTCAGTACCGAATTCCAAGAACTACTCTTGTGGGCCGACGATATACGACAGATGGGCGTATGGGCAAACGCAGATAATCCCAACGACGCTAGAAAAGCCCTGGAATTTGGTGCGGAAGGCATCGGTCTTTGCCGTACGGAACACATGTTCTTTGATCCTGAAAGATTGGACACCGTTCAGGAGATGATAATAGCTGAGAAGGAAGAAGATCGAGAGAAAGCCCTTGCCAAGCTGATGCCAATGCAAAAGAAAGATTTCAAGGAAATGTTCGAAGTGATGGACGGGCATCCTATCATAATTCGACTGTTAGATCCGCCCTTGCATGAGTTCGTCCCTAATGATAAAGAATCTCAAAAGAGTCTAGCAAATAAACTAGGTATTCCCGTGGAAGAGATCTCTGAGCGTGTAAAACGTTTAGAGGAAGCCAATCCCATGTTAGGTCATAGAGGATGTCGTTTGGGTATCTCATATCCCTCCATATACCGAATGCAGGTCCGGGCGATACTTGAGGCTGCGGTGGAAACATCCAATGCGGGATATGATGTTCTCCCACGCATAATGGTTCCACTAGTGGGTAATGTTAAGGAATTATCATCGATAAAGGAAAAAGTAGTTCTACCGGTTGCTGAAGAGGTATTCAAGGAGAATGGAAACAGTATCGATTACAAACTAGGAACCATGATCGAGATACCCCGGGCAGCTATAACCGCAGACGAAATCGCCACTGTAGCAGAATTTTTCTCCTTCGGTACGAACGACCTTACACAGATGACACTCGGTTTCAGCAGGGACGATGTTGGCACCTTTGTTCCTGGATATTTAAAACAAGGTGTACTATCGGACGATCCATTTCAGGTACTGGATCAAAAAGGTGTAGGCCCTTTGGTGGAGATGGCTGTAAAGAAAGGCAGAACGGCGAATCCGAATATGAGTATAGGTATATGTGGTGAACATGGTGGTGAATCTTCCTCCGTCAAATTCTCATATCGTGCCGGTTTGGATTACGTAAGCTGTTCACCTTACAGGGTTCCTATTGCCAGGATAGCTGCCGCTCAAGCCGTAATCGAATCTCAATAAAGAGAGCTAAAATCATTATTCCTCGAATTTCTGAAACCTTAGGTGTGTCTTTGTAAATCCGAGCTTTTCGTAAAATCTCAGTGTTTTGGGATTTTCCTGGTTAAGGTGTACGGAAATATCGGCTCCTTCGGGAACTATCCGTTCCATCAATTCTCGACCGATCCCTTCTCTACGATACTCTGGTTCTACTGCAAGATGTGCTACGTGGAATTTTTCGAAAAAAGGTGTGTAAACACCGACAACCGATCCGATCAACACATCATCGACGTAAGCTCCCACGGCCCTACCGTTTTCGAAACAAAATAATATATCTCTAGTAAGCTCTTCTTTAGATATGTACACCTTCAAATGCCGGTAAAGTAAGTCGGTGTGGGCATCGATATTTTCCGTGTCTTCGACCACATACCTAATCATTCTTTTCTTTCCTCAAATACAATTCTTCCATTCGATCCACTATTACGCCTGCCCCGTGTACCAGTACATCTGCTACCGGCACACCGTATTCCTTTTCGTATCTTTCCTTCCACTCATCCGGGTCGATCTCTCCTTCATGGTTTATAGCCATGGCAAAGATTGTACCAGGATAGAAGAATTCTACTATCTCCCACTCTCGGTCTAGATTCGGCGGCGGATAGTTTTCAAATCCATCCAATTCTTTCCTGCCCGGGGCGTGTATCATTACAGCGCCATGGGGTTCTGCGCCTTTCAAGAGTGCAAGTGGAACTCCACCCTGAGGTATGCTGATGGCGGCTTGACCCTCTACTATCACGACATCCGAATCTTGTGAAGCCAGCCATACTTCGTGCTCCACTTCACCACTGAGAAAATCGCCTTTGACCGCATCCAAGGGAGTACCAAATTTAGCTCCCTGCATTATCCCGGTTTGACCGGTTGCAACGAAAGTGGGTCTGTAACCTCTACGCTCCAACTCTTTACAGATCTCTATACCGGTAGTCCTCTTTCCGATGGCACAGTCGGTACCCACTAGAACAATTCTCGGAGGCAGATCGTCGTTCAATAGTTTACCGGAAGGCATGTCCTTTCTATCCGAAGGTTTTCTCGTATCCCAAATGTCAACACCATACTCTTTTGCGATGCTGACAAATTCATCGTTCTCCGAGAGGTAATCGTGGGTACCTGTGACCAAGCTCATGCCATTTTTCATGGCTTCCAGGAATACGTCCTTTACCTCGAAGGGGAATGCGCCCCCGTCTCTCGCTATTCCGTTGATGAATGCAGATGGTTTCTTCTCTACCCGGCCAAGAGTTTCTTCCAGACTTTGAAAAATCGGGATATGCTCCATAACATCGGGTAACACTTCATGAGCATAATTTTCTTCCCTAGTACTGTCTATAACTCCGATTATCTCGTACTTCTCGGAGAACCTCACCAGACCGTTCGCCGTCTTTCCATCTAATTTACCGAATTCCCCTTCCGCGTATATCAAAGCGGGTATTTTTTTATCTATTCCGAACATTTTTTACACCTGAGGTCAATATTACTACGTGTGGTCCACCATCATCATTCCTTTCTTTTAAGTATTGCTCCAGAACACCCAATGGTGCTGCGGAAACCGGAAGTAATCTTACCTGCTCTTTTTCTTCAAATATATTCCGGTAATACAGTAAGTCTTCATCCTTTAATCCTAAAGCGATACCGTCCGTATCGTAGATTGCGTTTACAGCTTCCTGTCCATCGTAAGCCCGCCAGTTCAATAGAGGCTCGTTGACTTCTGTTTCCACGATTTCATCCGGCGGCAGTTCTATTATCTCCTTTTTTCCCTGTAGTATGGTTTCGATGATTGCATTGTTCCCACTGCTGGACACCCCTAACATATGCGGTATAGCTTCGGAGCGTTGTTTTCTCCACAATAAACGGTATCCCAGATGGATCCCCGCGAGTGTGGTTCCGTTTCCCACGGGAATCGAAACCGTTTCCGGAGGGGTATCTAGCTCGTTCTGTATCTCATCCGCGATATCCACGTAGGCTACCAGTGATGTCGGCGTGTTCTTGTTACCCGGATTGGCGTCGTACCAATCCTCTTTTTCAGCATTTTTACGACTCTCGATCACCGAATCTTCATAACTCCCTTCCACGAGTATTATCTCCGCTCCATATCCCCTTATAGTATCTATCATATCTCCGGAGTACTTTTTTGGAATGAAAACTTTACAGTTTAAACCGGATTTGCAGGCAACGAAGCTCATGGCCACACCGTAATTACCACAGGACCCCACAGTTATAGTTTCATAGCCCCTGATTATAGCATCATCCACATGTTGTATGGCCAGTCTATCTTTGTGTGTCCCGGTGGGATTCTCACCTTCCAATTTCATGTAGATCCCTTCTGTCCCCAGCATTTCCTCCAGCTTGGGTGCCCGTACCAATGAAGTGTCGCCGATTCCGTAGGTCATGGTATCGTCTATCCTACTACACCTTCATAAATATTACTTCGAAAAAAGAAATGAAAAAGAAAGGGTTTTTTGTAGACCTATTGTTTTACTTGTAGCCCTGGCAGCGATCGCAGTACCAGCGATTGTATTCGTTGACGTATCGCATGTTGCCGTTGCAGTCCGGACACGCTCGTCCTTGCTGCTGCTGTGGTGGCTGTTGCGGTGGTTGTTGCTGCCCGCCGTATTGCTGAGGAGGTTGTTGGTGTTGTTGTTGGTATCCACCCATCTGTTTCTCTCGTCTCTTCTGTTCTACCTCAGCCATATCCGGCCTGACAACGAACCAAATAATCAAACCGATTATACCTGCTACAAGACCTACGATGAGCCATAGGACAGCATTTTCGTCTCTTTTTTGTGCGTCTTTGTACATCCAGATCGCTATTACTATCCAGATTATTGTGGGCACGATCCATATAAGGCACATTGCCCCGGCGCACCAGCCGCCCCAGAGAGTTTCATCTTCCCAGGTCTGCATCAATATATCCATATGGTTTATTGCATTTATCATGGTTATTTCACCATTATTTTTACACGATGTGATTAAGACAAGGGTATTTATAATTTTTCTCCGAATCGTGATAATAACTTAAAATAATGTGACGGGCCAGTCAGAAAAATTCGTTGCACTCATTTTTCTAACAGTTCGTGAAGCATAGCTTCACTCACCAGTCAGAATGACTCAAAACATTCGTTATTCTAACAGTTCATCAATCTATGATTGATTCACGATTACGAGTCACACTTGACGAGTGAGAAAAGGAATCTCATTCCTTTAGAACCAAGGTTCTCTGCTCGGAACGAGTTCCAAGCGTTCACAATTCGAAGAATTGTTCTCATCCCCCTCATATCGAAACGGGCTTGACCAAAAATCTAACCAGATTTTTCGTTACCCGTTTAAAATCGGAGATTTATAAACGGGCCTGAGGGGATTCGAACCCCCGGCCGATCGGTGTCTCTCGCTCTCGTATGAGAACGTTAAGAGCCGATCGCTCTACCTAGCTGAGCTACAGGCCCACGGAGGGAGGTTATTGATGAGTCAAATATAAACGTTTACCTCCCCAAATCTTTTTATACTCTAAAACCGTTAAAATAACGTCATACAAATCGTCTGACGGGATGCATCATGCCGAAAAAATTACCTAAATATCTTAAAGAGAACGAGATACGAAAGTTGCTGAACTCTCCGCCGAGAGAGAAGATAAGGGACCGATTGATATTGAGAATACTTTACAAATGTGGGTTAAGGGTATCCGAGCTCACAAATCTTCGTATCGAAGACATCGATTTTACAGAATCTATGATCACCATCCGCAGTGGTAAAGGAGGTAAAGATAGAGTTGTCCCGGTGGATGCAGACACCTTAACGATGGTAGAATTCTACAAAGAAGATGCCGAAGAGGGTTTTTTGATATTATCCGAACGCAGAGAGCCTATATCCACACGGCAGGTGGAAAGACTTGTAAAAAACTATGCGAAAGATTCCGGAATAAAGAAGAACGTTTATCCGCATATGCTGAGACACACCTTTGCCGTCCACTGTCTAAAAGCAGGTATGAATCTGAGAAGTGTCCAGAAGATGCTTGGCCATTCATCTCTAACCACAACACAAATATACTTAGATATAACTGGAGAGGATGTCAAGCGGGATTATCAAGAACATCCGCTTCCGGCATGAAATTACCACCAAGGTGTCCTTAAATGCAAAATGATGTTTTACAAACCGTTGAAGAACTAAGAGATGAGATGAAAGAATCACTGATGGAGATGCTGAAAATACCTGCAGTCGGCCCAGACAGTGACGGCGACGGCGAAGCAGAACGGGCGAAATTTTTGATGGATCACATAAAAACATTCGGTTTTGACGAGATAAAACGATACGACGCTAAGGACGAAAGAACATCTTCCGGAATAAGACCCAATATAGTGGCATTAAAGAAGGGTAAAACCGATAAAACAGTAACCATAATCGCCCACATGGACATAGTTCCCGAAGGGGATCTTGATGAATGGGACACCGATCCCTACGAACCGGTTTTTAAAGATGGTAAGATATACGGTAGAGGAGCCGAAGATAACGGCCAAGCTCTTATGTCCGCCCTTTACGCAGCCAAAGCGCTCACCATCTCCGGAATAACACCCGAATACAACCTTAAAGTGATCCTCGTTTCAGACGAAGAAACCGGCAGTACCTACGGAGTAGACCATCTATTAAACGAAGGCGTGATATCGCCAGACGAAATTGTAGTCGTACCCGACCACAGCGAAGAAAAGGGAAAAAAGATAGTCATATCTGAAAAATCAGCCACATGGGTTAAGATCATCGTACACGGAAAACAGGGACACGCAGCAATACCCGCCACAGCTATCAACGCCAACAGAGTTATGGCTAAATATCAATATGAAGTAGACACTATCCTCCATAAAAAATTCAACCAAAACAACGAACTTTTTTCACCTCCGAATTGCACCTTTGAACCAACCAAACGCGAAAAGAACGTACCGAACACAAATACCATACCCGGTAAGGAAATACAATCCTTCGATTGCAGATTGATACCGGAAGTTCCAATTTCCGAGGTAAAGAAAGTCTTCAAAGATAAAGCCAAGGAAATATCCGACGAAACCGGGGCGAACATAGAATTGATATTTCCCATGGAGAAAGTAACACCACCAGGTACTTCCGAAGATGCCGAAGTAGTTAAAAAACTCAAATCCGCGATCAAGAGTGTAACGGGAATAGATGCCAAAGTATGCGGAATAGGGGGAGGAACTGTTGCATCCCATTTCAGGGACCGGGGTATTCCGGCAGCCGTTTGGGCTACCAGTGACGAAGTACCTCACCAGCCCAATGAATATTCTGTTCTAGACTATATGGTGAACGACTGTAAGGTCTTCGTTTCTCTAGTAACCTCAGATTAGAATACGGTGATCTTGTCTTCTAGTATCATCTTTGTTAATCTATCCAGATTGTCCAAGGCTTCTTCGGTGATTGCTTCGGCTGTATCTAGACTGGTAGTATAATTCCTAGTTTCTTCTGGTACCACCAGTTGCACGCTGGCTGCTTGCGGCTCGCTTATGGGTTTTCCGATCTGAGAAACCAATCTGACGAATACATCGTGTATGTCTTCCTGTAATTCGTCGTATATCTTAAGTGCTATCTGATTAGCCGCCAGATTGTATATTTTACCGACGTGGGTCACTGGATTTTTACCTGCAGCTGCCTCCATGCTCATAGGTCTGAAGGGAGTGATCAAACCATTAGCTCGGTTTCCTCTACCTACCGATCCATCGTCACCGTTTTCCATGGATAGTCCGGTTACGGTTAGATAGTAAACATCTCGTTCGTAATCATCGGCTGTATTTACCATGACCTTGACATCTCTACTGGTATGGGATAGAACATAATCGCT
>JAFDUB010000026.1 GCA_019594025.1 Thermoplasmata archaeon | reverse complement strand
ATTCCATCAGCACATCCTTTATATCTTCCATTTTCACCATCAGTTTCTTCGCCCTGTCAATGTCCCCTTCAATAAGTGAGTCCAGTATCATTCTTCGAAACGGGTTCCAGGAACTTGCCGAAGCCCATATCTTATGGGCTATAAGCAGGGATGAAGAACCGTTAACGCCGAAAGAGTTGGATATTACACAAGCATCTTATCTTATAGGTCTTGGCGACGTGGTCGGCGAGATTCGAAGAATGATACTGGACTCACTTATTGAAGGGGACATTGACAGGGCGAAGAAACTGATGGTGAAAATGGAAGATATAAAGGATGTGCTGATGGAATTCGATTATCCCAACGCCATAGTGCCTATTAAATCAAAACAAGATATTGCTCGGGATTTAGTAGAGAAGACCAGAGGAGACATAGCGACTTACCTCACCAATGAACGACTTAGAAAAAAAATGGATAACCTCTTAGAGTTACTATGAACGTTCTCTAGATAGAACAATATCACCTTTGTGTTTGATTTTAAAAACCCGGTGATAGGGAATCTGACCTTCCTCGATGTAAATAAAAGAGCGTCCCAGCTCCACGATATCCTTTCCATCCATCACTTTAAAATCACCAGGTGCACCCCGATGTACGTAAAAGATCTCACATTCTTTCAAATCTTTTCCTTCAGTCCATTTAATCTCGTTAAGCACATCCTTGGCTGTACGCATGTTACAAACATGCACTTTATTATTTAAAAATCTATTCTCCTGTGACGGGGCTCGGTACGGGTTTACTAATATCTCGGATTAGTTTTGCAAAACTTGACGAGCTTTTTGATGCACAATTTTTAAATAAGCGGACCTTTAATATGTAAACAATGGTCAAACAAAAAGGCGGTGGGTTTCACTCATCAGCGGGTTTAATGCGTTATTTCGACGAGGAGGAGTCCAAAGGACCCAAACTGGATCATAGACTGGTTCTGATTTTAGCTGTTGCTTCACTGGTCATCATAGAACTGGCCAAATGGCAATGGCCGGTATAAAGTCAACAAATGTATTCTTTACACACCTTTTTCTTCTCTATTACTTCCTTAAGATTCGGTACTATATCCAGTGATATTTCATATGCTTTTAGAGCCTCTTCATAGAGGTCTCTTTCAGTCAATATATCTCCTTTTAGCACCCAGGCATCCTCCATATGTGGCTCGATAGCCAAAACTTCGTTAAGGCACTGTATGGCACCACCCCACCTTCCCATCTCATGTAGTACCTTTGCCTTCCAATACCACGCGGGTTTAAAGTTGGAGTCAATCTCCAAAGCTTTATCCAATATTTCGTTTGCCTCTTCTACCATCTGATTATCAAACAGTACTCTTGCTTTCTTTGTGTAAGCCTCCGTCATCTCCTGGTTTCTACTTATGGCCTGGTCGTAAAACTGGATAGCACCTCCCCATCGTCCGTTTTTACGGAGTTCCTCAGCCTTTAGAAACCAAACCATGGCATTCTCCGGCTCGGTATCGAGCAGATCGTTTAAAAGGCGTTCAGCGCTTTCAAAATTCTTTTCCTCGAGAAGAATTTTAACGTACTCAATCTTTACTTGAGCACTCTCATCGTCGATTTTTAAGGCTTTCTCAAGATTTTTCTTTGCACTTTGGTTTTCTCCCATCTCGACGAGAAGTTTTGCTTTGTACAAAAATGGGTGAATATCTCCTTCTGCAGCATCCACTGCTAGATCATAGTATATTTCCGCTTCTCGTCGTATATCCTGACATACTTTCTCTCGGAATTTTGGACTAAACGCCGGGATGTCTGCTTTGTCGGCAACGAAATTGAGTATATTTGCTATTTTAAGATACAACTCCACTGGAGCTTTTACTTTTGAATACCTGTGAAGTATCTCCTCAATCAAGTAAAATACTTCGCTGAGTATTTTCAGGTCGGAAGGGGAGAATAAAATATGCTGCACCTCCATCTCCTGGGAGATACCTAGCTCGGTTAGTGTGTTATCGATCGCCCATAACATATCATCGTATTCTTCTTCACCCTCTTCTAATCTAGAATAAAACTCTATGATTTCCTCCATAATAGTTTTCCCGTCCTTGTATATCAACTCTCCGTCGGGGTGTTCTCCGATGGTCAAAACAGCTTCCGATTTTGCTCGGAACCTGTCTATCACGGGTGCTCCAATAACCGGTTCGGCCGCTATCCAGAATATATTCTCAGAGAAAAAATCTGTGGCGCATTCATCACATATCATCTGGATCGAGATTATATCTTTTTTACATTGGATACAGGATTCACTCATTCCCTTGGGTAAAGGATGTAGGTGCTAATAAAATTATTTGTAATTATCCCCGAACTCTTTTTTGTACGATTTAAAGGTTCCTTCTTGTATTGCAGATTGAGCATTTTTTATAAGATCATGCATAAATGAAAGATTGTGGATGGTTGCCAATCGTAGTCCTGATAACTCATTTGCTTGGAAAAGATGATTGATGTATGAACGACTGTACTCAGTACATACAGGACAATGACAGTCTTCATCCAAAGGTTGATAGTCCTTTCGGAATCGGCTGTTTTCAATTGATAGCCTGCCTTTTGATGTCATGATGGTTCCATGCCTGGCGTTTCTGGTAGGATACGCACTATCGAATATATCCATACCCCGTGAAATAGATTCTAAAATATCCAAAGGTGAACCTAAGCCCATTACATAGCGGGGTTTATGATGTGGATATATGTTGTCTGCAATATTCAACATACGGTACATTTCATTCTTCGGTTCACCTATACTCAATCCCCCGACTGCATAACCTTGAAATCCCAAATCTACTAATTCTTTACAACTTTTAGCTCTGAGTTTATCGTTAGTACCCCCTTGAGATATACAAAAGGTGGCATGCCCAACATCCTTGCATCGACTAGCCCATGAAGTGGTTATCTCAACGGATCTAACTAACACCTCCTTCGACGCGGGATGGGGTGGGCAAAAATCTAAGCACATTGATATATCTGTACCCAATTCTCTCTGTAAGAGGATGTTTTCCTCTGGTGTCATATGAGTCGTCTTTCCATCGACCTCCGACTTGAACTTTACACCTTCTAAAGATATATCTCGTTCAAAGCCGCTCCTTATCATTTGAAAACCGCCACTATCCGTAAAAATAATACCAGGCCAGTTAATGTACTTATGGATTCCTCCAGCTCCTTTTATCACATCGGTACCCGGCCTCATGAGAAGGTGATATGCGTTGGCGATTAAAGCTTCAAACCCAATATTCCTTCCCTCTTCGTTGGAAAGGGTTCTCAAACTACCCCTTGTGGCTACCGGCATGAATAATGGAGTTCTAGTTTTTTTTCCTTTTACTTCTATGCAGCCAAATCTAGCTTTTCCTTCTTCTGCTTCGATATCGAATTGTATCATTTATTTCCCTCCAATAACATGGCGTCTCCAAAACTGTAAAACCGATATCTTTTTTCAACGGCCATCCGGTAGGCTCTCAACAACCTTTCCTTTCCGCAGAAAGCGCATACCAACAGTAAAGGTGTAGACCTGGGTAAATGAAAGTTTGTCAAAAACATATCCATACCTGATTGGAACTTATAGCCGGGATATATGAACAAGTCTGTCCATCCTTCCCCAGCTTCTACTTTCCCTTCTTTCGAAACACTTTCGATTGCTCGAACCGTGGTTGTACCGACTAAAATTACCCGTCGCCCCTCTTCATTTGCAGCTGTTACAGCTTCTGCGGTATCTTGCTCCACTATGAAAAATTCTTTTTCCATAACATGATTCTCCGCTTTTTGAGTCCTTACGGGCAAGAATGTTCCCGGGCCTACATGTAAGGTAATATCGTGTACTTCGACACCTTTGGTTTTTATCTTTTTCAGTATTTCTTCTGTGAAATGAAACCCGGCGGTGGGAGCCGCCACAGAACCAGGCTCTTCTGCGTAAACGGTTTGGTAATCATCATCTTTCTTCAAGGGTTGTTTTATGTAGGGTGGAGTCGGCATCGAACCTTCCTTTTGCATAAGTTGAACAGCCTCAGAACAATGTAATAAATACCTTCCACCCCGAAGATGTTCTACAACCTTTAGTACCGTATCCCCGGCGATTAATTCCATCCCCTCCCTTATATTCGATCCTTTGATCAGGCTTTTCCATATGTCTTTCTCTTCTTGGTTATAAAATAATATTTCTACCCTTCCACCTGTGGTTTTTTTCCCCATCACCCTTGCAGGTATCACCCGGGTCTTGTTTTTTATTAAAACGTCTCCCTTTTTTAAGATATCGGTCATATTATAAAATCTAAGGTTTTCTATTTTTTCTCTTCTCACATACATCAATCGTGAGTGATCGCGAGGTTCTGCGGGTTTTTGAGCTATCAGTTCGTCACGAAATTCATAATCCAATTCTGATACATCCATTGATGTGACATCAGATGGGTAATACTAAAATATTTCACCTATTTGGTAATTTTTTCCACCAAGTTCTAAGGAGTAAAAAAATAAGTGCGAAAAAAGGTGGAAACAATAACGCAGTATAAACCGGAGCAAATGGCCCTGCCGAACCTCCGGTGACCGTAAAAAGTGTATACCAAGTTGCTATGGCACATATTGTTGATAGCAACGCGATTACAAACACTTCTATAAGTTTCATTGAGTCGTTATGTGAAACCTTCTATATAAAACTAATTTCCGCCTGTTTTATGTGAAAAAAGATAAATCTATATATCACCCCTTTCTCTCACCACCTTGTTTAGCAAAGGTCCATAGTTGGCTGGAAGTAAAGCTTCCAATAATTACACGTCTTTCACATCCGCTCAAGCCCCGTAATGCTTCGGAATTTTTAGCAAAATTCCAAATATTCGGGGAATTTGCGATGTGTTGCAAATTAGCCCCGTAATGTAGTGGTCAATCATACGAGGTTCTGGTCCTCGTTACGGCGGTTCGAATCCGCCCGGGGCTACCTTCAATTTATGTGAAGAGGGCCTTTACATACACGGCATATGGTTAATACCGAGACTACAAAAGGTTATAGATACCTATACCCTATATCCATAGTTCAATCAGGGCCCTTAGGGTCTTACCAAAACTGAGAAGGTTTTCGTTGCCCCTAAGGCATCCTCACTCGTATAACTCGTTGCGGGCCCTTAGGGTAGTCTGGATATCCTTCCGGCCTTCGGAGCCGAAGACGGGGGTTCGAATCCCCCAGGGTCCGTCAAATTCACTTTGACGGTATAAAAGAATACGCCAGTTTTCTTCTTGGTCCGTTTTTCTTTAAAAAAGGTGCTTTTTTACGGGGGCTCGCTTTCCGACCGACACGCTTACTTTTCGGTTAAAAAATAAAGATGTATTACATGATTCTTTAAGACTCCCTTATTTTAAATGAGGTGTGAACTTAGGAAAATAATATAAAATAAAAAGAAAGGGGTTTAGTAGGTGATTATCCAGTCTACCTCGTAGTCCGCATCGTTGTACACCCAGTAACCGTTTCCGGGTGCGAATGCGAAGTTCCCGGGGTCGTGGTCGTATGCAACGTTGTACTCCTGTGACGCATCAAAGTAACCTATGCGGCTAACCTCGGTCGGTAGTCCGTGATTTCCGCCGGTCGAACTAGACAGTCCTACCATGTTCCATCCAGGCTGCAGTGTGATGCTTGTCTCGCCGGGTTCCGTTCCTTCAATCGTAAGTACATCGTCAACGGTCATCCGTATCCATACACCCATACGGTGGTTCCTATTTTCCAGATCGTTGAACTGCTCCGCTCTACCGGGTACGTAGGTGTACCAGCTGTCGGTGGAAGCGTCGTAGTACATCAGCCTATCGTAGTTACCGGATATTCCGTAATCCGGGTCCTCCAGTATGGTCTCCAGCGAGCTGTCCGGCGGTATAAGGTTGAAAGACACGAAGTTCCAGCCGCCTGCGTCTCCACCGGCGTACAGATTTATATCGAAGGTAGATAGCTCTTCGCCCGGTTCCTGCACCGCATCTTCGTTCTCTTCCTCTAAACCGTTGGTACCGACTGCTCGTACAACGTACCACCAGAAGATATCGTCCGCCATTCCCATATCTAGGTCGATATATTCGTAACTTGGTGAACCATCTGCAGATACGCTGTCTACGAGCGTACTACCGTCCCACGGACCTGTCTGCTCCTCGGAGCGGTATATGTTGTAGTAGGCCACTTCGTCCGGGTCGTCCGGACTTGCGTCCCAAGTAAGCAGATTGTGATCATCCCCTTCTCCGGCGGTTTCAGCGGTTATCATGATGTTGTCTATACGCCAGCCTTCTTCGATGTCTTCGTCGTATGCCTCTATACCGGCGTCCCATCGGAGATGAACGGTTTCACCTGCGTAGTAATTTAAATCGAATGTGACCGTTTCCCAACCAACAACGTCTCCCCAGGCTTCTTGACCGCCTAAGGGATTTCCCCAATCATCATTGATCACTCCGTCGTAGCCTTCATTGGGTGTTATAAGCGTATAATCTCCATCTACACCGGTGGTAGATATCTTCAGATTACCACCGTCTAGATAAGTTTCAAGCCTAGCGAATGAACGCCAGTGGTCGAAGGTGAGTTCTACGTTTTCAGCTTCGACCGGTATCTCTATCCCAGGAGATATCAACCAGCTCAAGTAGCCGTAATCGCTGGTTTTATAGTACTCGCCGTCACCGAAGTCCCATGAATTGTCTCCAACGGAGGAACCGTGCTGTCTAATATCCCACTCACTGGCCGAGGACTCGGAAGTACCAGTGGTGTACCCCAGGTCTCCGCTTTCCACATCATCCTCGAAAAGAGCTGTAAAACTAGTCCCGTAGTGTTCCACCATAAGATTCTGCGGTGCTGCCGGGGGTACTCCGATCATCTCGAAAATACCGTCGCTCTCGTCCTCACCAACCCGTCCTACGGTATCAAAGGCTCTAACACGTACGAGACATTCGTCGCTGTTAGCGTTGGGTATATCCCATAGGTAACTACCGGTATCGGGTAAATCACTCGCTATGGCTTCCCATGAAAAACCGTTATCAGTGCTGTAAGAAAGTTGGATGTAATCCACAGGATCGTCTCCTTCTGTGGTTTCCCATGTGATGTACTCCTCATCGTATGCGTGCCAAACTTCGCCGCCGTTGGGAGAGGTAACATTTACCAGAGGCGGTTCACCCGGGATAAAGGCTTCTCCCGAAATATCTGCGGAGGGGTCGCCGAATAAATGCCACGCGGCAGTTTCCGTGTACCCCTGAGAACCGTACATATCGTTCATATACATGCATCCGTTAAATGCGATACCGCCTGTAGTTTTTTTGATATTGTCTTCATATGTTTCTGTATAAAGATGCATCATCTCATCCTGTGCAGCCATGGGTGGAGACCACGATTGGTATCGGGCAGATGAGAAAGCGGCTATACCTCCGGTGGGTTCCCCATTATTAGTGGCTCTTAACCACGCTTCGGCAAAGACCTCATCTGCATAATCATGTCTACCTGAAACACAGGCGACGGTTATTAGAAACGGAAGCAAATTATTGTTTTCTAAACTATGAATATGAGATATCTGGAAGTTACTCGTTACAAGCCTATCCCAGTCTCCATGACCACAGTAAAGTCCTATGTGCCTACCATCGTTGAAAGCGTCGACAACCATATCTGCGGTAGGATCGCCGGGTGCATCATTTTCACCCTGAGAGCCTTCATAAAATTCGTCAATCCATTCGTACCCAAAATCCTCAAGCCGATACCGGAGCATACGAATGAACTCCCAGTCCATCATATCTTGGTACCCTGGCCCCTCGTCACAGGCTATACCAGTACCCTTAAGACGCCAGTCTCCGGTGGTTTCCTGTTCATAGTATATAGAACGCTCTACTTGAGTTTCCACGTGTGCACTATTTAAAGCTGAAAACCTTCCTACTAATATATCTGGGTAGTAGTCATCACCGTCCAGGAATGAATAGGTAGGATCAGACGCGTAGCTTTCATGAATGAAAGTGGGTACCCTATTATGGTCACCTACCAGTAGGACGTAGGTCAAACCGTGTTCATTGTAATACGATTCAATATAGTCTTTGATAGCGTTATTTGTTGTCCCTGTTTCCGATAATGTCACAAGTTCGGTCGGTATTCCCTTTGTGTTCTTCCAGTCCACAAATGGATCCATGTAACTAGCGAAATCATCATAGCTTACAACGAGCATATTGCCTTCTTCCTCAACGGGTTCGTAATCCAAACTATTGATATGCTCATCGTAGTTGATAAATCGTCTTTCATAAATTCTAGCAAAATCTCGTGATATGGTCGTGATCGGCCGAGAACGTTGAAGAATGTTTTCTCCACCTCTGCCCACAGGTGTTACCTCAACAGAGATACCGGTATAAACTCTCAGTACGTTTTTAACCGGGTTGAATTGGAAGGGATGGATCTCAACCACCTGTCCTCTAAAATCACGGAGGATATAGGGTTCACGTAAGTTCGCTATATCTTGTGGATACCAGGCATCACTTTGGTAAACTGGTCCAAACTCATAGGGTACTGCAGATGGATCCGGATGTTCCGTCCGCATCAAATTTCCCTTTGAGGGTACTATTGATATAGATGAGTACTCAACGTACTCGGTATTGGTAACAGTGATATCCATGCGTGGGTCGTCCGGGATTATCATGCTACGTGTGATTATGGGAAGATCCGGATATCCCTTTTCTAAGGAGATAGCCTCTTTCTCTAGCCCCAATCTATAGTGCGTTTCTCCTTCTATAGAAACTCTTTCCGCATTGAATCCGTTGATGTTATATGAGATCATATAGTTACTGTCATCATTCTGGAATTCAACTTCGATCTGTTCTGTATCCGCTGTTAGCGGAAATGGTTGTTTATTTACAGGTGCAGGGGATTCCGATGCCTCTAGGCCATGAATAATTGGAATCGAGGTCATAATAATTATCATGGCGGCAAAAAGGAAAACCCAGAGTTTTACCTGCTTGTTCCTTTGTTTCATATTTATTCCACCTCTTCAATAACCGAACGTCTGTTTTATAATAACACATACTGATATTTAAACTTTCACAAACAACGTTTTAAATATGAATAAAAATCCAAATATAAAATTATATCGACCTATAGACACCTTTTAGCAGCACTCATGGTTTCTTTTACCAAGTGCTCATGTGCATTAGCCCCCATGTGACCTACCCTTAAAACATCGTTTTTTAAGGATCCCAAGCTGGTTCCCAGCAATATACCGTATCGCTTATTAAGCATCACCGGTATTTCTCGTGCTCTTCCTTCCAGTTCGAAGGCGGTAACAGTTGGTGAAGACAATCTTTCCTGTGACGGATACAGTTCTAACCCCATGTTTCTTCCAAGATCCCTGCAGAGTTTTGCGCATTCTTTATGTCTTGAATAAACATTGCCCAAACCCTCTTCTAGAAGCATGTTTATAGCTTCATCAAGCCCATAGATGTTGGATACCAAATGTGTGTAGGGAAACTCTCTTCGCCCATACCAGGTGTCTTTCCACGGTTTGAAACTAGTGTAATATGTATTCTGCTCCTTATTCTCTATCACTTTCCAAGCGGTTTCACTGATGGAGACGGTTGTCAAGCCCGGTGCGGAGCTGAAACATTTTTGTGACCCGCCTATACATACGTCGATGTATTCAACTGGAACATGACAACCTCCCAGTGAAGAAACGGCGTCCACGATGGTAATTACTCCTCTCTCCTTTAGTGTTTTAAGAATAGGTGTTATGTCATTTAACACCCCGGTTGGTGTTTCGCAGTGAACTATAGTAGCAAGCTTAAAATCTTCTTCCATAGCGCTTTCTACTATTTCTAGGTCTAACTCCTGGCCATATGGTACGCTGCATAATGTTGGCTCACCTTTGTACATCTTAACGAAATCAGCGAACCCGTCACCAAATATACCATTGGATATGCAGAGTACTTTATCCCCTTGATTCATCATGGAGGCTATACTAGCTTCAATACCCAGAATTCCTTCTCCCCCTAGAATTAGAACGTCGTTTTTAGTCCCGTAAACTTCCTGCAGCTTTTCCTCTAGTTTCTCATATAATTTTGCGAAATCGGGATCCAAGTCAGGATTCTGTATTTCTCGTGCCATGGCCTGCCTAACTCGCTGGGGAATCCTGGTCGGCCCTGGTGTCATCAGCATCATGATAATTATAAATAGGCCTCTCCAAAAAGTATTTTTTGTAACCGATGCCTCTCGGTAGCATGGACAATGAGACTTTACGTGAAATCGCAATGAAGATGATAAAGGTGGGAGTAGACGCCGCCGACCCAACAAAGCTTCTTTCTCCTTGCGTGAAAAGACGGAATTTAGTCCTTCCCGATGGTACCCGATATCACAACGACGATTTCAGCGAAGTTTTACTGTTCGCAGTTGGCAAGGGGTCACAAAGGATGGCCTTGGCTTTCGATAAATGGCGCATAGACGATGGCTTGGTGATTGTAGACAAACGGGCGAAAGTAGAAGATATTAATTTACCGATACATCGGTGCTCGCATCCTTTACCGTCTGAAGAAAATGTACAGGCCGCTCAAGAATTTTTATCGAAATTAAAAGGAAAGAAAGATGCGTTGATTATTTTTTTAGTATCTGGAGGAGCTTCGTCTCTTTTCTGTTTGCCTGATAAGAACATACCACTTCAGGATGTAGTTGAACTAAACGGGATGCTGATATCCTCTGGGGCCACCATACATGAAATCAACACGGTGAGGAAGCATATTTCACAAGTTAAAGGCGGTAGGTTCGCTGATTTTTGCAAGGACAAAGGAACTTTGATATCCTTGATAATATCCGACGTGGTAGGGGACGATTTGAGTGATGTAGCATCCGGTCCTACAGTACCAGACAAAACCACCTTTGACCACGCCGAACAGACCTTGAAACGCTACTCGATCTGGGAAAACACGCCTAAATCCATCAGAGATCACATTGGAAAGGGAAAAAGTGGTGGTATACCCGAAACACCCACAAAAGTTGAAGCCCACAACTATCTTGCCGGGTCTAACTACAACGCACTTCAAGCCGCCGCTGAAGAAAGTAAGAAACACAGCATCCCACCTCTAATACTCACATCTCGGAATCAAGGGGAAGCTAGAGAGGTTGCGAAAACCATTATAGGTATTGCCAAAGAATGTCAGGACCGTGGGAAACCCGCAGAAACACCAGTTTCCCTCTTGATAGGAGGCGAGATGACTACCGATGTGTCTAAAACCACTGGTTCACACCGTGGAGGGCCGAATCGCGAGTTCGTACTCTCCTCAGCCGTTCAACTAAAAAATCGTTCCAACATGGTGGTGGCGGCGGTTGACACTGATGGAGTAGATGGTAAAGGAAAGGCGGGAGCCATAGCCGACTGCCAATCTATAGAAAGAAGTAAGTTAGATCCTTTTAAAGCCCTAGAAGATCATTCCACTGAAAGTTTTTTCGATGAAATTAATGATTCAATTGAACTACCAATCACAACCAACGTGAACGACTTGATAGTTGTAGTTATCGGTAAAAAATGAGTCACTTTCGGGTACCCCCTCTATTCACCCTTATAAAGTACAAAACACATCAAACCAATATGGATGAAGAGTGTCCGGAGTGCGGAAACGGAGTTCAAAAGGTCGAAGGGTGCTGGATATGTCCAATTTGCGGTAGCTCCAGGTGTTGATGCTACTTTCCATATTGTGCGATGGTTATTCCTATAACTATTACCATCCCGAATAATATAGTTTGGAGATATATCATTTCACCTAGAAACAGGTGTGAAAATATAGTTCCGAACAGTGGAATGAGATATGAGAAAAGAACCTGCTTAGAAAGCTGACTTTTTATCAGTACCACGTACCACATCAAAAGAGCGATTCCGTTGCAGATAAATCCTAAAAAGAAGATGATTAACCACATATTCATTGTAAGGTTACCGAGCTGAGATATAGGCTCCGTAAAAATTGCCGTGGGAATAAAAAGAGCCGATGAAACCATCAAAGCAAGAAGAATGATGTGTACAGGGTCGTACTTATAGAGGGCATTTTTAGTTAAAACTCCTGAGACGGCATAAAATATTGCACTAGCTAATAAAAGAAGATTCCCAAATAGAGTAGCTCCTCCTAAAACGATTCCTCCCCGGGTGACCAGGAGCAGTGTACCCGAAAGAGCCACACCCGCTCCTAGTGATTTAATTTTACCTATCCTTTCTTCTAAAAATGCCACTGATAAGAATATTGCAAATATCGGTGAAGTCGCCTGGATTATGGAACTCAAGGAGGCGGCGGAAACTGGATCCATCATATTCATACCTATATTCTGTGCGGATAACGGTAGGTAAAATTGTGTGAGCGCAATACCAATAAAAGGTAAGGGCTCTTTGAATAATATATTCTTTATATCGGATGCCCCGTCCCTTAGAATAACAAATAGTAAGAAAGGAATAGCACCAAAAAGTACTCTAACCATACCTAGGGTAAGAGGCCCAACCACCTCTAGAGCGACTTTTAAAGCTGGAAATGAAAGTCCCCATAGTATCATCGAAATTAAAAGAAGAGATAAATTCCGAGGATCTGTTGTCGATGGGATTGTTTTTTCTTCCATCGAAGTTGCCGATGTATACCTATAATAACAATCTTTTCCTCAATTCGATTCGTTCAACCGTTTCAATGCTTCCTCCGCATACTTTCTTACCCACATGTCTTCATCATCCCTAGCCTCTTGTATTACATCTCTAATCTCATCTCCTCCGATCTTGCCCAAGGCCTTCACGGTTTCACCTCTGATGGTAGCATCTTCGTGTGATAACAGTCGTTTCAAATCTCCGATTCCCGTCGGGTCCCCCACCTCGCCAATAGCCCATATAGCACATTTTTTTGTTTCTTTATCTTCTTCATAAAGGTGCCTAATCAAATCATAGACCACTTTTTTTTCACCTATCATACCCAATGCCCTTATGGACGCTCTCTTTACATGTGGGTCGCCATGGGAAAGCATGGGGCGTATGTACTTGATAGCTATATCTTCTCCCAATTTGCCAAGGGCATCGGCAGCAACTTTTTTTACCCCTA
The DNA here is from genome assembly GCA_019594025.1 of Thermoplasmata archaeon. Taxonomy (GTDB): domain Archaea; phylum Thermoplasmatota; class Thermoplasmata; order Halarchaeoplasmatales; family Halarchaeoplasmataceae; genus Halarchaeoplasma. The sequence goes on along the minus strand of JAFDUB010000026.1, from coordinate 4,378 downwards.
GATCATCGTGATTCAAAGCTCTTAAAAGTTCGAGAACGGCTCTTTTATCCTCTAATTTGGCCAATGCATCTGCTGCTTCTTTCCTAACCTCAGGATCATCATCGTATAAACTTTCTATCAGGCCTTCAAGAACTATATTATCACCGATCTCTCCAAGAGCCCATATGACAGTTTTTTTTAGGAGCGGCTCTTTTTCGTATAACAACAAACTATTTAGCTCTTTAACGGCTTTAGGACTCCCTATTGAACCTAGAGCCCATACCGCCAGTCCTTTTACCATGGAATTATCGTCCTCTAGAAGGCTAATTAGCGGCTCCACTGCATCTTCATGTTCGATTTCTCCGAGTGCCTGTACGATCATTCTTATAATTCTTGTGTTCTCATGGTCCAAACAGTACAATAAAGGTGCAATAGCCTTTTTGTCACCCAATTTTCCCAAAGCTTCGATAACAGCTATCTTTACATCTTCGCTATCTCTCACTAGAGCTTTTTCAAGATGAGGTATAGCATCTGTATCTTTTAGATTACCAAGTGCTTCTGCGCCCCTAATTCTAGTTTCTTCCCTTTCACTATCTAAATATGTTGATAAACGATCTACTCCCTCTTTTCTCGCTATTTTAGATAGAACGTATGAAGCACAGTTCCTCACAATATTCGATTCGTCCTCAATAGAGATACTTACCAATTCACCCACTGACCGTTCCATATCACCAATGTACTCTAGGGTTCTTACCGTTCCAATCCTGATATGTTTTTCTCCATGATGTGCAAATTCCTGCAAATTTGAAAAACCGTCGTTTCTAGTTATTTCACCGATACACCATATTGCCAATCCCTTTGTGAGACTATCGCTATCAAAAGACATCATATCATTCAATAACTTATCCGCATTTTCCTTGCTTTTAAGATTCCGTATTACATTCTTCCTTATACCTTCATCTTTGGTTTTAAGCATGTCCAGAAGATTTCGTATTTCTCCATGTTTTTTTGTTTCCTCAAGCATCTATTCAGCCACACATTTATTTTCTCTTTAGTTACAATTACTCATAAAAACGTTTCCCAAATAAAGCTAAATAGGGGAAACCACATGCACACACCAATCATTAAAGTGAGATCTATGATACTGTCCGATGGAAAGATAAAAAAACTCATAAATGACAAGGGACTGGTGATCGAGGGATTCGATGAGGATAACCTGACTCCCAACGGATACGATGTAACAGTGGCCGAGGTGTCCGTTCTGGGATGGAGACCGCAGCAGGAGGGGATAGCGGTGATACCGTCCAAAACTTGGTTCGCGATTTCAACCAAAGAGTACTTCAAATTTCCACCATATCTTGCAGGACAGATTTGGATCCGTACCACATGGGCACGAAGGGGTGTGATACCATCCTTCGGAATGATCGACGCGGGATTCGAAGGAGATCTAACCCTTAGTGCCTATAATACACATGAGGAGATCGAACTACCCATAGGAGAAACCTTTGCTCAAATAGCCTTCCATTTGTTGGATAATGGGGCTGAAAAACAGTATGCAGAGCGTTCGGGAAATTATCAGGGGCAGCGTGGAGTTAATTTGTAGATCGGTATCGATAGGCTTTTATGTAAGGTAACATCTGCCGATTTAGGGATAAAATGAGCAAAATAACATTCAGCGCAATAAAGGCAGACGTAGGCGGATTCCCAGGACATACCAATGTGCATCCTGAGCTCCTGGAAGTAGCTAGAAAGAACCTTGAGGGAAAGGATATTTTAGAAGATTTCCACGTGACACACTGTGGTGACGATCTTGAACTACTTATGACACATAGACATGGTGAGGACTCGGAGGAGGTTCACGCCTTAGCATGGGACACCTTCAAAAAAGCTACCGAGAAGGCAAAGGAACTTGGCCTGTACGGAGCCGGTCAGGACATGCTTTCAGACGCATTCTCCGGAAACGTAAAAGGAATGGGACCTGGAATAGCGGAGATGGAGTTTACACCTAGAAAAGGAGAACCGGTTGTAGCCTTCATGATGGATAAAACAGAACCCGGTGCATTCAACTTACCTATTTTCAAGATGTTCGCCGACCCCTTCAACACAGCAGGATTGGTGATCGACCCATCTTTACACGGTGGATTCAGATTTGAGATATGGGACATTAAAAAGTCCGAAAGGATATTCATGGAAACTCCGGAAGAAATGTACGACATACTTGCACTGATCGGTGCCAAAGGCCGTTTCGTTATCAAGAGAGTTTATCCTAAAGGTAAGAAATTACCAAACGACGAACTGGTGGCGGTAATCAGTACCGAGAAGCTTTACCAGATAGCCGGAGAATACGTGGGCAAAGACGATCCGGTCGCTTTGGTACGTTCACAATCCGGTTTACCTGCACTCGGAGAGGTGCTCGAACCCTTCGCACACGCCTTCCTTGTCTCGGGATGGATGCGCGGTAGTCACAACGGACCGATAATGCCGGTGGGAGTTAAGGATGCGATCTGTACTAGATTCGACGGACCTCCACGAGTTATCTCACTCGGTTTCCAGGTAAAAGATGGAAAGATGGGTGAAGCGGCAGACTTATTCGACGACCCCGCATTCGACCCTGTGCGAGAAGAATCGGCTAACATTGCAAGTTACATGCGCAGACACGGACCATTCGAACCACACAGACTTCCGCTCGAGGAGATGGAATACACTACACTCCCCGGTGTGATGAAGAATCTAGAAGGTAGGTTCGAATCCGTAGAATAGATAAAACCCTTCTTTTTTTCTCTTTTTTTACAACCTTGACGTTGCCATCTTTTCAAAAACTAGTTCGAATGGATTATCCACAGATTCGATCTCGGTCCTAGTTATACCTAGGTTGGATAGTTTTGCTTTGGAAGGCTTCAAAGGTTCTTCTTTTTTTTCCCAACCCATGTGATCAAGGAAGTCCTGCGAATTTTCTAATAAAACGACGGCGTTACTGCAGTTATCTGAAATCCCCATCTTCATAAGAGCATCCTTTATCTGCCTTTCACCGGCCGCCCATAAGAGTACCTCTATCTCCAAAGAATCCGCGATGTTGGCACCGTATTCGAAACATTCTTCGGCTTTATTGTACGCCCAAAGAATATGTTCTTCGTGCAGTACCACGTTTGAATCGAATATTTGTACGAAGGTGTTCGTTTCACTCCTATACCCCTCGATCTTTTTGAACAGAGTTTTTGATTTAGCCGGTTCGGGAATATTCACCCAGATAACTTCTATCATCTTTCCTCCTGATTGAGTTTTATGATAACATCGTCTAACGATTCAACCCCTTTCAGGCTACGGAGCATACCTTCTATGCCTCCTTTTAACATTTTGGCCGGGAATGAGCTCAAAGGTATCCTTTCTCCTTGGATCTCAAGCACTACGTTGCTTTCAACGGAGCACTCCACTTCTTCACCCCTATACCTCGCTTCGGCCATGGCATCACAGTTGGTATAACCGCACCTACCGCAGTCGAGGCCTGGGAGTTCTCGCTCGATCCTATATATGTCGATTCTTCTGCAGAGATTCTGTACTACCTCATTCATATCTATCTCGTCTGCTTTAGACGGATCGATACCAGGGATATCTTCTTCCTTCATCCCTTCCACTATAACCACGTCTAAATCGAACTGGGATAGAATTTTAAGGATCTCATTCAAACTTTTTTTTGCTTTGATCGAGATAGTGGTTTCCATAGGAGTTGAAAATACTACGATTGCAGCACCGGCTTTCCCGTGTTTCCACGTGTCGGTCCCCTCTTTATCGATGCCGTACTCACCCCGTGTATGTTTTACCGATGCGGTGTAGTATCCGTTCTTCGTTAACTCCTCGATGATGGAAGTGACCATAGTGGTCTTACCACTATCCTTCTTACCGGTGACCGCAAATACGGGTAAATCACCTTTCATTTTTCCCTCATCGAATAACTGACTATGGGTTTCTTCGCCGCTTTTGTTTCATCTACCCTTCTAACAGCGGTGTTGTAGGGAGCGTTCTTGACGACTTCAGGGTCCTCGTTTAGTATCTTTATGAAGGCATCAGCAAAGCCGTCTAGAGTTTTTTTCCTCTCCGTTTCAGTCGGCTCTATCATCAAAGCCTCGTCAACTATCAGTGGGAAGTATATGGTGGGTGCATGATATCCATGATCCAACAGCCTTTTGGCCACGTCCATGGTCCTCAGACCTTTATCTTTTAACTTGTTACCTGATAGTACGAATTCGTGCTTTCTTAGGGATTTATAGGGAAGTTCAAGGTGCTCTTCCAGTAATTTACGGAGGTAGTTACTGTTCAACACCGCCTTTTCCGCAGCCTCTGTCAGGCCATCTTTACCTTTGTACTTGATGTACGCATAGGTTTTAAGAAGAACAAGCCAGTT
>JAFDUB010000049.1 GCA_019594025.1 Thermoplasmata archaeon | reverse complement strand
GCTAGATGATTATCGGGCAACCAGTCTCGAATATCGGGTGATAGTAAAAAAATCTGTTTTGGATCGTATTTTCTATATGTTTTTGACATGTTCTCACTTTAAATAGCCAGATAGTTTCACCATATATAATATTTACGTTGTCCGAATAATAGATTTGTGAGCTTAATACTCGGACAGGCTCAAGAGGTAGCTGTTTTTTCACTGATATTTTTAACTCCTCTTTTGAAAGAATGTTAATCTCCACTTTTTCACCAGTAAAGGTGTAATAAACATAAGCTTTCAGTGTTTTTTCTTGATATACTTGTTTCAAAACGTGGGCGTAAACACTAAGCTGTTTTCTATACTCCTCTTCCGCCATACGTTCTACATCTGTTTTGAAGTCTATCAATTCAATAATATCCTCCGTCACATTGATTAAATCTATCTTACCTTTGATTAACACCCTTCTATTTGCCAGCTCTAGAGGTAGTGAACACACAACTTCGCTTTGTTTGTTCCCTTGGAGAGAGGATAACAATTTTTCAACGTTAGCTTCGTCGTCATTTTGAGGACTAACTTCCTCACCGTTCACAAGACGCTGTGCAAAAAGGTGGATCTGCCCACCGTATTCGGTTCCACGACCTTGAGAATATGAAGAAAAAATCTCATCATCTATCAGATCATGACTGTTAATTACAACAGAAGCTCGGTGAGTAGGTTCATCCACGGTCAGCTTATTCTTCTTCCGACCACCTATCCTCAGTTCCGGTGCCTTTTCATCGACTACGGTAGCTTCTACACCGAGGTTGTTAAAAAATTCGCTTTCCTTACCAAGAGTCGACGTAAGATAAATATGATTCTCGGCACGAGTTAAGGCGACATACAGAATCCTTCTTTCCTCGTCATAGTCCGACGATAAACACTTCGATAGCAAATACGCCCTCCAATTATCGTACAAAAAGGGGCTAGGTTTGTCGTCATACAGTTTCTTTTGACGCAGTCCGAAGGGTTCTCTGTATTCTATGGCCGAACCATACCCACCTAAACGCCCTCCAGGGTCCGCTAGTATGACGATAGGATACTCCAGACCCTTTGCGCTGTGTATAGTCTGTATAGTGAAGGTCTCATCATGTTCAAAACTATTTACTTCATAGGTTTCACCCCTATCGATGTTATCCTCCATAAATCCCACCATCTCTGAAATCATCATGTAGGTGTCGCTGTAGGTTTTCTGAAGAACGTCGATCACCGCATCGGCGAAGGGGTTGTTTATACCGTATCGGTCATACATCGATCTAGCGATATGACCTATCCTATTTTGATCTTTTAAATGGTAGGCAAACTCTTCTATATATTGGGGATAATCGTTTTCCTTTAGGATCCTTTTCATATCCGTATAAGTATATCCGGCCTCATCCAGAATCACAGCCCATCCCCTCTCTGGTCTCGTACCGGTGATAACACGTAACCAAGCTAGCAATAACAGGGCCGGTCTGGTTCTGAACAGCTCAACACCTCCCCGATATGAAGCAGGGAAACCTAGATTCTTTGCATATTCATACAGAGATAGAGCGAATTTACGGGTTCTGCTTAACACCACTATATCATCCCAGCTGACGCCATGGTCGATAAGTTCTGCAATCTTCCAAAGGATCACTGCTTTTTCATCATCTCCGACGTAACCCTCGATGGCTGTGTCACCATAGTTCTTCGCCGCTTCTAGGCGAGTGATCTTAGAGCTTACCTTCCCCTTATCCAATCCTTCACTCTTGGTGGCCTCGGCTAAAAGAGCTCTCTCGGAGAACTGTATTACATCGTCCGTCGATCGAAAATTATGCTTAAGATGGATCGTATCGCTTACAACAGGGTCGTAGTTTATCCTCTCATGGTCCTCGTTAAGTTCTTCCACATACCGTTTCATCCTCTCTTCAAATTTAATTATATTCTCCACGTTGGCGTATTGGAAGGAAAATATACTCTGTTTCCAGTCACCAACGGCACATATATTCCCACCCTTGGATAGAAGGAGTGTGAGTTTGAACTGTATCTCGTTGGTATCCTGAAATTCGTCTATCATCACGTGATCGTACCTCATCTCTTCTCTGATACCATGGTCAATACATAAAAGAACGAAGCCGAACATTATCATGATGCTGAAGTTTATATAATTACGAGATAGGGCGTACTTTATGTAAAAGAAGTAAAGGTCGTGTACAAAGGATTTCAATCGTTCTCGTTCTTCAAAGAAGCATTCCTCAGCATACTTCTCCGGCACCTGCTTATCGCCCCTTATTTCAAATTCATCTGGAGCGTCTAGAGTAAAACATTTGTTTTTGTATCCCGATAACTTTTCCCGCAGCTTAGACTGTTTGTTTTCTCCCTGGGATTCGTTCATCTCACGGAAAGGTTTCTTAAATTCGTCATAATCCCCGTCTAAGTATAATCCGGAATTTCTAAACCAACCTTTTTTGGTAGGGAATATACCTTTGGCACCTAGAGTTTTGATAAGATGAAGCAAATTCTCTCTGCGTCTTACCACCCTGTAAAAATCCTTATACTCGGGGTGGTCGGATACAAAGCCTTCATAAAATCGGCTGAATTCTTTGAATTCCAATAACTCATTCTCTATAACTCTTACAGATGAAGATATCTTTTCGTCGATACCTAACAACTGGGGGGCGTCGAATCCGTGGTTGAATATTATGCTGTTGCACAATCCATGAAAAGTCATTATAGGGGCGTCACGAAGGGCGGCAGGATCGTAATCACAAAGGTTGATTATACGTTCCTTCATGTTCTGCGCGGCACTGTTTGTAAAGGTGATCAAAAGTAAGTTTTCCGGGTCAACACCCTGCTCTATTATGTGTGCATACCTATGGGCTATAGTGAAGGTTTTCCCAGTACCGGGCCCGGCATCGACCACGTAGATCCCTTCGATCGAATTGATCAACTCTCTTTGAGGGCCCTTTGGCTCATTTTCCGTCATAATATCCCCATATCCTTGTGCTCTAGCTCATCTAGGTCGGGATCACCCACAGGAAAGCCTTCCTCCATGTATTTGTTTAAAAGGCTTAACTGCTTGCCTAAATACTCTTCAAAATCATCCAAGTCCTCTTTAAATAAGCAGTTTTCACGCAGTTCAAGAAGTTTTTTTAGTATCCCCCTACATCCCTTTTCAACGTACTTATAATCTCCCACGATCTCCTTTGCATAGTTTATGAACTCAGTTTCCAACACCTCACTTTGTAAGTAATCCCTTGTAAATCCACGGTCTTTAAAAAAATCAGCATAATTTCCATATCCTATCTTTTCAAGAACTTTACGACGATCAGTGCTGGTACCTGCTTCGTTAAATAACTTATCAAAGATATCTCCGGTGGCAACGGTCTCGTCGAAATATGCTGCGTAGTATTGTATTTGTACCAAATTGTCGGTAATATAGCCCCGGTCGAATATGCGTTTATCCACGTTCTCAAGAGGGTGGTTGAATGTGAACACGATATCCGTATCGGGATATAGATATCGGTGATGTGCTAGGTACATCATAGGCTGTAGGTTCGGCTTACCTATCATCTCCTCTGGTCTGATTTCTTTCATTATCCTCGAGAGCGTTTTTTTCCTACCGGATTTATGATCGACTATCTCACTTTCTGAAACCATCAAGTCCACCACACCCCTAGCTCCGATATCTTCGTTGTTGAAGAACAATTCAGTAGGACTTTCGCCCACAGGCTTCTCAAAAGCTTTTGAGAATAAGTTAGTACTCCAGGAAGCTTTTCCATATCCCTCGGGAACATATTTGGGTGGTTTGACGGAATCAAGATACGTCATCAGGTTAACCATACCTTCCTTCATCTGAGTGGCGAAAACTTTCATCTCCAGCTCATCCATATAAGGGTTAATCTCCTCTAGAAGGACTTCAACGAAACTACCTAGAGGTCGTGACCTGCAGAAGTCGGGGTGAGCAATGTAGAACTCTGCAAAGTCGTGCAGCAGCTGACCTCTAAGTTGGTACCACATGGTCGGACGTCTTACTATTCGAGAGAACATGTAGTCCTTGGGACAGTGTACGAATAGATTTAGAGCGGATTGGCTAATGCTTTTGATCGGTTTAAACGTAGTAGGAGATTTAGGAGGTAAAAAGGGTTTGACTTTTTGCTCTAAAGGATAGCTGTGCTTAGAGTGCTCAAAATCTGAAAAAGATCCTATCGACTGGTCAACCATCTCATTGAAGTAAAAACACGGTGCGGTCTCCCCGCTTTTAACCATGTAGTACTGGGATTCACCGTTTTGCAGTAAAATCTCAAAGTTCTTTTTCATCAGCTTATCGAACTTCTTAGGATCGACCCATGGTTTTCGAGCAATCTCCGAAGTCCATGTAGATTCCATCCCCATGTAAAATACAAGGGGTCGGTCGATATAGGCCGATGTTTTAGGTGATGCCAATAGTACACCGTGGGAACTGCTATCGAGGGACACATCGAATGAATCCAGGTAGTAAATCAAAGCGTTAAGAGCCTCCTGGGTAATCTCCTCCTCGCTAATTTCGAGCTCGTTGAGATGCTCTTTTACCGAACTCATATCTGAATCGAGTTTTTCTTGACACATATCGAGCAGTTCTCCGAAGGAGGATGTTTTTACCTTTCCAAGCATATTCTCGATCATTTTTATTCCAGCATCACTACTGCCGGCAATATATTGTTCATCGTACTCCGTAGAAACATGTATCTTCAATGGTGCCATCAACGGGCGCAAGTCCTTAACCTTAATACCTCTAGTTAACAGCCCTGTCGACATCAAATAGATGAAAGTTCTTAGACCAGGATGCTCTCTAATGGGGATATTTGCCATGTATGGGATGCTGTGAGAATCGAATGAAGACAGGATCAAATTATCGTACGGATCTTTTTCAGACATCACCAGTGCTATATCGTTAGGATCATGTTTCAAAACGTTTTCCACGAGTGTTTTTATCATTTCCGTGTCGGAGTTGAAGAGTCTGAAGGGAGGCATCTTCCGTTTACCATCTGTGAACAAGCTAACATCGGTGTATCGCTCCGGTAGTACCTTTTTATCCAGCTTGTTAAACTGATATTCACCAACAGCCGCTAAATTCATGTCTCGAGGATGGGTACATCTTTCGAGTATGTTAAAAAAATTAGAGGTACTTGAGATAAGTTCAAGGATTCTGTCGGTACCTTCTCTTCTAAATTTACGGTACTCGAGGATTTTGCTGATATCGCCGGTATTTATCCAGCAGTCGATGATATTGTCAAGTAAAAATGCCGTCTCTTTCCATTCTATATCAAGCTCTTTCACCGCTTTCAGATAAAGCTGACGTTTATCGAGTATTTGATCCCCGCATTGGTTTATGGCCCACCTTCGGGGTGTGGTGGCGAAATAACCTAGCTTTGCTCGGTCTAGACGTATGTTCAAGGCGTCTGCGAGAGGAGCGTCGACGGTAAGCACGAGGTCGAAATCCTTCACCTCGTCATACAAATAATCGATGCCTTTGGAACGGTTGGCGTAGAGCGGTATCTTTTCTCCCATACCTCGTTATGAAGCAAGGGCGATTAAACCTTTTTCATTCCTCATCTTTTCCATCATCTTGGAATTTTTCTTGCTTCCAAATGGGTACCATCTCTTTGAGTCTGTCGATGCAGTACCTGCATGCATCAAAAGCATCCGTACGACAGGGGGCTGAAACCACTATACCCACAATGTTGTCACCGATGCGAAGTTCACCGAAGCGGTGTATAATCAGAACGTCTGAAATCTTGAAGTTAAGCAGAGCTTCATCTCTTACTTTAGACAGTTCCTGTTTGGTCATCCCTTCGTACCTCTGCACCTCCATCCCCGATACGCGTTTCCCTTTATTTTCACCTTTAACTATACCTGTAAAGGTAACTACAGCTCCGTCACGATCGTCAGCAACTATTTTCTTCAGCTCTTCAATGTCAAAGTCGTCATCACTAACTACAACTCTTCCTTCCATCTTTATCGCTCCAATAGGGTTCTCTCTTGACTATGATCTCTTTTGATTAACACTACAACTATGTTGAGGAAACATGTTAGATATGTATTTTATCCAAGAACGCTACTTTACGGAGCTTCCTGGAGATATTTTCCTATCTAAGTACAATGGACCGACTTAGTCCTTAACTATCGATGCTTTGTCATCTTAAATGTAGGCGACCACCGTTCCAGAGTGCTCCTCCTGTTTTACAGATTCAAATGTGTCTCCAGCCTTGAATTTTTCCTCGGCAGCGAAGATCATGCCTTTGGCCTCTATTCCACGCAGTCTCTAGATCGGCTACTACGACCCCATGGAATTGATATGGCTCGCCTGGGATCCCGCGGTGCATAGTTTTTACACAGCCTTTTGTGTCGAAACTATGGATAACACTAGGCCGAAGAATCCAAGTCCTAGGGCAGCTAAGAATACGCCAGCCGGGTCGTCACCCATGAAGGTAACAACTAGGAATATTATCAATCCGATGAGTCCGAAACCTGCTCCGATGGTTATCAAAATCTTTGCAAGGGTGATCCGTACTTTATGGTCTCCTTTCATTATTTTTTCGAGGATCATCAATCCTCCTATGATCACGACTAAACCACCCATAGACCCTATAAGAACCAATACCTGGAAGATTATCCCCAAGGATTCTTGTCCCGTTATTGATATGGCCATCTCTCCGATATTTGCCCAAGCAGCTGCACCTGTCACACCCGCAAGAAGCATCAGTACTCCACCCGCTATACCAATCAATCCCGCTTCCTCATTATTTGTTAATTCTTTCCTCATATTCTAACCCCGAGTGATAAATATATTATAGATATATATGTTTTACTACGATAACTTATTTTAGAGGCGGTGTCGGTCGTTGTCCGCTTCCACCGTTACTTAGAATGTAATGGTAGAAAGCTAGGCACTAAACTCCTTTCAGCTTGGCCATAGGAAGCGAAGTTCACCGAAGCGGTGTTCAATCAGGACGTCTGAGATCTCAAAATTAAGTAGAGCCTCATCCCTCACCTTCACCGATACCTATAACTGTAACTACAGAACCATGTCGATCGTCAGCAACTGTTTCCTTCAATTTCAAAGTCCTCATCACTAACTATTAATCTTCCATCTTTATCTCTCTTCATGGTTATTTCAACTTGATGATACAAATCCTTTCAGCAAAGATCTTAGATAATTATTTTATCCATTAACATCACTTAACCTTACTTCCAGGAGGTATCTTTCGATCTAAATACAACGGACCGATTTCGTCTTTGAATACCAGTGCCTTGTCGTCTTTGATGTATGCGACAACAGGCTCGGAGTAGTCCTCTTTATCTACAGGCTCAAATACCTCGCCGGCCTTTATCTTCCCGTCGGCGTACTCACCTACCAAAAACTCGTACTTGAGAAACTCTTTGAAAGCTATCTGTTCGACCCCTTTGACTGTGCCTTCTACCTGAGTGCCGGGTTCAGCTTTGGAGCGTAGGATGGATACAGTACCGTCTCCCTCTGCAGCCAATATCATGCCTTGGGACTCTATCCCACGCAGTTTGGCAGGTTCTAGATTGGCTACCACGACTCCTTTCTTTCCCTTCAATTCGTCTTTTTTATAGTAGGGTTTTAGCCCGGCCACCAACGTACGCTTTTCATCTCCTAGGTTCACTTCTATAACGTACAGCTTATCGGCGTTCGGATGTTCTTTGACCTCGGTTATCTCGCCCACACGTAGATCTAGTGCATTCAGCGAGGAAAGTATCTTTTTACCCGGGAACAACTCGTCCATATCTATGTTCTTGTAGAGAGGTTTTGGTTCATCCAACTCGGCGCCCTCTTGAAGCGGAACCACTGCATCTTCCCACCTGCGCTCATGCCAGTCCTGGTGTTGACCGAGATATCCCGAAAGTTCGTCCATGGAGTGGGGTAGATATGGAGTCGCTATCACGGATAGGGCCTTAACAATCCTTAAAGAGACGTTGAGTGTGGTAGCACATCGTTCACGATTTTCTTTTATCTCTACCCAGGGAGCTCGGTCGTTGAAATATCGGTTTCCCTCACGAGAGAGTTCCAGTATCTTTTTTAAACCGTCCTTGAAACGGCATCGCTCTAAACAGTTGGAAACCTTCTTAACAGTTCTTTCTATTTGAACCAAAACTTCTTGGTCCCTTTCATCTATCTCACCGATAGACGGAACTTTACCGAAGTTCTGATGGGTGAAGGAAAGGACCCTATGTATGAAGTTTCCAAGGTTACCAACCAACTCAGAGTTGTTCTTCTCCACCAAATCATCCCAGGAGAAGTTTGTGTCCCTAAGTTCCGGCATGACGGAGGATATGTAGTAACGTATCGCGTCTGGATCGAACATCTCTAGAACGTCGGGCATGGAAACTATCACCCCACGGCTGGTGGAGAACTGCTTTCCCTCGAACTTCATGTACTGGTTGGCGGGTACGTTGTAAGGTAAGTTCAACTCTTCGTCGTAGCCCATCAGCATGGACGGCCATATTATGGTGTGGAAGGGGATGTTATCCTTCCCTAAGAAATAATAGTGTTTGCATTCCGGATTTTTCCAGAATTCGGTCCAATCTTTATCGTTTGCCTCAGCCCACTGGATCGAGGTGGAAAAGTAACCTATAACCGCCTCGAACCATACGTATATTTTCTTTTCTTCGTAGCCTTCAACTGGAACCGAAATACCCCATTTCATATCTCTAGAAATCGGTCGGTCGTTCAAACCTTCCTTGAGCCAACCTTTCGTGAAGTTTAGCACGTGACTTTTCCAGAAGTCTTTATCTTCTAGGTATTTTTCCAGCTTATCTTGAAAGTGAGAAAGGCGTAAGAAGAAGTGCTCGCTTTCCTTTAGTTCGGGAGCAGCGTCACAAAACATACATCTTGGCTCGTGTAGGTTTTGAGGGTCCAAAAGCAGGCCGCATTCGTCACACTGGTCACCCTTTATCTCCTCGGCGCCACAGCGAGGGCAGTTGCCGGTTACGTACCTATCGGGTAAGAAACGGTCACAATGAGTACAGTAAAAGGTTTCCATGACATCTAAATAAATGTGATCTTTTTCGTAGAGGGTCTTGAACATATCCCTGGCAACTTCCTTATGTTTGGGATGCATTGTATAAGTAAATAAATCAAACTCTATACCAAGATCGTTGATTGCCTTTGTGTTTATTTTGTGATACTTCTCCGCCAATTCCTTGGCACTCAGCCCCTCTTTTTCCGCCTGCACCGTTACCGGCGTACCGTGTTGGTCCGAACCTGATACCATCAACACCTTGTTCCCCCCCAATATATGATATTTTCTAAATATATCCGGAGGTAGGTAACAACCGCCCACCTGTCCTATGTGGATAGGCCCGTTAGCGTAGGGCCATGCGACACCAATCATTACTCGTCTCATGCTATACCAAAATTAATTCATCTATAATAAGGATACGGATTACGAAAATGATTTATATTAAAATAACACTCGATTATTTCCATGAAAAAAGGGTGCTACGATAGGTACTCGGAAGAAAGACTGAAGAATGCAATAAACGTAAAAAGCTGTATAAGAGAGGCAATGGGTAACTATCTACGCAATAACGGATTTACTGAGATCTCTCCAGTTATAATCTCCCCTGAGACCGATCCTCTGCACCATTCCACCGGTAAGGCGGGATTCGAGTACTACAAAGGTCGATATCAGCTAACAAAGAGTATGATACTGCATAAACAGATTTCACTTCTTGCCCTGGATAAGGTTTTTGTGTTCTCCCCCAACGTCAGGCTTGAGCCCGTGGAGCTTGCGGATACCGGCAAACACCTAGTCGAATTCACACAACTTGACCTGGAAGTAGCGGGAGCTACCAGGGACGATATTCTCACTATCGTGGAGGAACTGGTTACCCATGTGCTAAACCATGTAAAAGATAAATGTAAGGAGGAACTGGATTATTTCGATAGAGAGCTCAATATTCCAAAACCACCTTTCGAGAAAATCAAGTATCATCATGCTTACAACAAATACGGACGAATCTTCGAAGAGGTCCTTTCTCACGAGAAACAACAACCGTTCTGGATAATCGATTTTCCCTCGGATGAGAGGGAGTTCTACGATCGGGAGGACCCTTCTAGACCCGGTATACTTATGGACATGGACCTGATATATCCGGAAGGGTTTGGAGAAGCTTTGTCAGGCGGGGAGCGAGAATTCGATCCGAAGAGAATAGTTGGCAGGATGAACGAGCAGGAACTGGAACTGGAGGAATTCAAACTGTACCTCGAATTTGCTGAAAAGGGGTTACCTTCCTCTGCTGGCTTCGGTATCGGTTTGGAACGTATGACTAGATTCGTCTGCGGGCTTAACGATATTAAAGATACGTGTTTATTCCCAAAGATGCCTGGAACTATCGGACTATAGAAGGTAAAATCATAAGCGGATAAGTAAACAGAGGACGTCACACGCCTTCAAAAAAGTGCAGACGCTGGAACTCACTACGTTCACGAGTGAGAGGTGGACGTTGGTCCAGCGTTTCGCTCCGCTGCTACACTTTCCACACCGAAAGTGCAGGCGCCGGGATCCATTCAGAATCGTAGATTCTAAAAGCTCACAAAATAAAATATTATTTTGTTCGTCGAACGAGTTCTCATCCCTGTAAAAAATGCAGGCGCCGGGATTCGAACCCGGGCAGAAGGCTTGGAAGGCCTTAATCCTAACCAGACTGGATCACGCCTGCTGTTTACGGGAGGGAGAATAACTATACTAATATTAATCATTTTGGACCTGTCCTGCGCCTTTTGGTCGTCTTCTTAAAATAAACCTCGATGTTAAAATAGGAAGGGGTCGGAAGCTGTAATGTCCGACATTTTGAGCAATTCGTCTGACGATTCTTGTGTAGATGTACATAAAATGTCTCTAAAATGCGGAAAAACAGCTCTTTCATCCGATACATTTTTATGTTGCATCCAACATCTACCCGTAGGATGTGAAGTGCATGATCGGAGACTTCTTCAAAAGAAAAACCTCTAAAAGGAGTATAAAAGGCGAACGCTTGGGCTCAGAGGAGTACATAGACCTAGGGGAATTGATGGAATCGGTTGATATTAGTGAGGAGACTGACACGGTTATAAAGGTCGCCGAAATTCATCGTTACGAGGATATCCGTAATATGACAGATGAGTTGTACAACGGAAACATACTCTTGGTCGATACGGAAAGCATAGCGGGTAATCAGGATGCTTTGAAAAGGGTACATAACGAATTAACGGCTGTTGCAAACGATGTATCTGGGGATGTAGCTGCGGTAGGACAAAACTTCATAGCGGTGACACCTTCTAGAATAGGTATAGATAGAAAGAAGATCAAACCTTTCTAAAAACACCTTTTCATCTCTCGGAGATTACCCTAGCTATCTGGAAATGCCCGTCTTCGTGTAACAGTGCATAGTAGTTTTTGGTGTGGTCAACCTGTCTCATCTTAACGCACCGCATCCATAACTGTATTTCAGTTTCACTCACATTGTGATACTTAAGATAGATTATCCCGTCTGAAAGGAAATCCTCCCCATACCTTCCATACTTACCACCTTCATCATAGGATTCAGTGATCAATAAAACGGTCACGCCCAATTTCTTAAGAGGATTTCGATTAACCCTTCTAAAAACAGGGTTTGAAGGGCAAGAGCTATTTTCGAGCCTTATTTGAGCATGAATTGCTCTCATGTTGCTTTTATTCCTTATATTTTTCTGTTTTTTCCCATTTTTTACATAGCTATAG
>JAFDUB010000053.1 GCA_019594025.1 Thermoplasmata archaeon | reverse complement strand
TTTTCAACGATCTCTCGAAAGATACCTTTGAGGACTTCCGTTCTTTTGACAGGGAACATCTCTACTATATCTCTGAAAAACACTAGATCTACGATCTGCTTCAATAGCTCGATCGATCCATCACAGTACAACTCAGGAAGACCTCCTTTCTCCATATATTCTTTAAATTTTATTTTGTACAGGGAAGCATCTTCAGGATGATAAATTTCGTCAAAATCTACCTCCGTTATCTCAACCCCTTCGTATCTTAAGTATTCCTTAAAACTGAAGGGAGCCAAGCGGTTTATCTCGGTCCTTCCTACCAAGCTTTCACCGGCACCCTTGGTGATATTCATAGAAGAGGAGCCGGTTATCACGAATTTTACAGATACATCTTTATCCTGTATTGATTTCAACTGCTCGCCCCAATCCTCGACCTTCTGGATCTCGTCGAAGAAGAAATAAACTTTATCTTCATATCGCAGATAAGGTTCTTTAATTATCTCTTCTGAGAATATGTTGATGAGTCTTCGAGGGTCTTCTTCTACGGCGAGGTCAAAAGAAAAGTAACATATCCTCTCAGGATCCATATCTTTTAACAGATGTTCGATCATGAGTTTTAGAAGCGTTGTCTTCCCGACCCTTCTCAAACCGATGATACTGATGATCCTTTTTTCTTCGAGCTTATTTTTCAAGTCATCGAACAGATCCCTTTGGATGATGCTTTCAGCTATATCTACCTTGCCAGTATCCCACCACGGATTCTGCAATCGGAGCTCTTCTACAACATCTTGTCTTTCCATAGCAGAGATGTCAATGCACTCGTTACATAAAAACGTTGGGGTTATGTTGTTGTTACTACACTAAAATAGTATTTTTGATCGTTGTTACTACAATATCTGCTTATGGTTTTCGAGCTCGTTTCTTCAACTTCGGAATCTCACCAGTTTCTCTGCATTTCTTAGCTAGGTGTTGAATACGGCGTTGGCTAATATCGAAATCTTTTCCCGCCTGTTCACTAGATAATCCCTGGTCTTCTACCCAGCTCACTATTTTTCTGACTTCCTCGTTGTTTAGGCCCATAGAATGATTATTATTCCCTCTACTTAAATTACAGAGGAACTTTCGATCCTCTTTTCATTTCGAGCATAGCTCTCGTGACACGCAGGAATTCATTCCTGCTATCAAAGGATTTCTTTTTAGAATCCCTTTTAGACTTGACGAAATTTTTTGCGAATAATACAAGATCGGGAGGGGCGAGATTCGACGTATACTTGAAAGAAGTCGATTGAAAAAGATCAACCAAGGTCCAAATCCCTAAAAGAAGTGCAGGCGCCGGAATAGCTCATGAATTCGCAATTCCGTCTTTGCACTCATTTTTGATAAAAATGGAGTGCAGGCGCCGGGATTTGAACCCGGCCAATGAGCTTGGAAGGCTCAGATCCTAACCAGACTAGATCACGCCTGCTTTGCGTATGACAAAAAAACAGGTGATATTAACCTTTTCTGTTTACTGCCGGAGAGAAATCGAAGGATCAAGCTCATATCTTCTTACGATTACTCCTTTTTTACCGTTTTACGGCCGATTTCTTCCGATAGATTTTTATTGTTCGTTACTAATCACTCTGTCAGACGTGAGCTCTATGATAGGAGATTTCATCAAAAAGAAGACCCATTTCAAGAAGAAAAAAGGAAAGGGACCGCAGCTGGATTCTGAAGAGTACATAGACCTTACTCACCTTGTTGAAGAGACGGAGGGTATAGACGCAGATACATTGATAAAGATAGCCGAAGTCCACAGGTATGAGGACGTAAGAGAGGTAACTGAAGAGGTATACAACGGTAACATACTCTTGGTCGATGTAGAGGCTGTAGCGGGCAACGAAGAAGCGATGTCCAGGATCCAGGACGAACTGAAAGCCTTAGCCAGCGATGTATCTGGAGATATAGCAGGTATAGGTCATAATTATATTGCGGTAACACCAGACGATATAGGTATAGATAGAAAAAAGATCAAACCCTTCTAAAACGACGGAAGGACTACCTTCGCATACTATATTTCCTTTCCTCCATGGTAGGATAGACCTTTATCTGTTGAATCAAGGACGTAAGGTTCGCCACCTTTTTTCTTGATCACATCAGCAACTTTATCCGGCCGATCGGTCAGGGCTATCATAGATCCTCCACCCCCTGCACCGGTGAGTTTGGCTCCGTAAGAATATTTTCTTGCACCTTTTATCAACTTCTCCAATTTTGGATGACTCACGCCGAGTATCGAAAGTAGTCGATGGTTCTTGTCCATCAATTCACCTAAACCCTCTAGATCTTCTTCTTCAAATAGAACACAGCTCTCTCTTACTATCTCACCTATGTCACGTATTACTTCTTTAGCAAAGTTGCTTCTTTCATAAAACTTTCTTACCTTTTTTACTAGAGGCGGAGTAGGAGAATGAACACCGGTGTTCCCAACGACTAAAGTTAAGTCAGGGACATCTCTATGGTGTATATTCCATCTCCTTCCTTCTTTCTCGACATCCCATAAAAAATTTTTTTCTTTTTTTTCTGAAACCATGATGGCGCTGCCGTGTGTAGATGTGGAAGTATCTATCGGGCTGGCATTCCCCTGCACATCGAATTCAACGCTGAAAGCGTCTTTAGCGATGATCTCTTCAGATATATCTTCACCTAGTAATTTTCTGAGAGCACCTAATATGGCTACGGTTATCGCTGCCGAGGAACCCATGCCCGTACCGCTGTCCAATTCGGTTTCAGTTTTGATCTCAAGTTCATCTTCTACCTCTAGTTTATTCAAGCACTCTACGATATAGCTGTGATATCTCCTGGCGAGAGGATAACCGTTTACTGTTGTCCTATCTCTTTTTGACTCGGTTATATCGCAGTAAAACCTGCGGTTTATCGCCACCGCTATGGAGGGTTCACCGTAGAGAACAGCATGTTCTCCAAATAATATCACTTTACCAGGTGTAGAGCAGTATGTCATAGAGGGTTATTGTAGTATGATACTTATAAATTGTTTTACTGGCCGACTATCATCTTCTCAAATGTGATCTCCTTCCGGGTCGGATAAGATTCAGTCAATTTTTTCCACCCTGCCCTTATCAGCATCTAATTTGAGCATGTCTCCGCTTTTGAATTGTGAGATATCGATCTGATCTATGCATGGTATGCCTGCCAATATCGCTCCTGTAGCCACGATGGTCTCCGTTTCCTCGTTCACGATGGCAGCGGGACCCACATCGTTTTTCTCCAATCCGTAGATCACGTAAGAACCCACCGTTGAACCTTTGCCTCTGGGAAATATAAGGATCTTCCCGGTGACACATTCACCTTCCAGGGGATGACCCTTCTCGATGACCACTCCCGTTTCGATATCGACACCGCCGTAGAATCCGATGGGTTCTTCTGAAACTATTGCCTCGGCTTCCGCTTTACCCGGGGATATCATACGACCCATCTACAGCACCTCCTCTATAAGAGAATCCACTGAATCGAATACCACACTCTGCTTGCAGAAGCCTGGTAGATACTGAGCGGCTTTTCCCGAGCTGCATCCCGTTATCCCATATCCCATGGATTCTATAGGTGAAACCACCATGCAGGTATCCGCCACGATACGACCGCCAGCTTCCTCGATGATATCCGTGTATCCCATACGGTCCGCGGCTTCTTTCATCATCCTAGAAGTGCATACCCACATAGGTTTTTTCAAGCTTTTACCTTTGACTTGGTCTGCGACCTTTTTTATATCTCTGAGAGATGCGTGTGGACACCCGAATATAACTATATCCGGTTCATCTCCCGTGTTCAGAGCCGCATATGTATCTTTTATGTCCTCTTCATCGACAGTGATCTTTTCAAGGTCGGAAACGTCCTGTAGGTGTGCCTCCGGGGTCAAGTTTTCAGCGTGATATAACGCCACTGCACCCGATGCTGCCATCGCCGCACCTAGGCTCTTTAGATCGTCAGTGGTAGACCACTCGGGCAGACCTTTGAAATATGGAATATCACTTTCCACCAGTTTACCTATATGCCAGCCCAGCGCGCCGAAATCGGCATCCGATCTGATATCGCAGGATACGTCCACTAATACATCTGGCTTTCGGTTCTCGTCAAGGTGCAGTCCGTAATTCGGTGTTTTACCAAGTATGGCTGCTGCTAGTGCACTGGGACCTCCTTCTCGATTCGTCCTCGCGGATATGACGGAATTGGCGAAGGAAACTGCCGAGGATTCGGACCATGCGATATGTTCTCTAAAGCGAGGTAGATTTCCAGCTAGGTACGGAGTGCATGTGGAAGTGACAACTATCCCCATCTCTTTGAAAGCGTTCATGATACGGAGTTGATTTTCCGCAAAATCTTCAGGAAAACCGATCTCTTTCCAATCCTCTAGATCCATACCTGCAGGATTCAAGAATGTGAGTACCGATACTTCAGCTCCCTTAGATGCCATGTCTTCCAGAAAGGCCATGCCAGGGTCACCTACAGATTTGTATGACACTCCAGAGACCTGAACCGACCCAACAGGGATCATCTTATCCGCTCCGTATATGTCTCCAAGTCGAGTTAGCAGTCGCATCATCTTTTCCTTGACCGTGCCCTTTTCTCCTTCTAGAATAGCCTCTTCTTCTTTGCTCAGATACATCTCATCAACTCTTTACAATTTTCAACTATCATATCTATCTCTTCTTTTGAAGCATCCTCGATGTGGATGCCTCCGACCACGACGATAGTGGTACCATATTTTTCACAACCCTTCTCGGCCAAGGGTTTCATCACCACGTGGTCCTTGTGATCATCAAGGACGATGCTGCGCACATCTTCACCCGGCTCCTTGACCACCATACTGCCGATGTGAGGTCTTTCTCCGCCGCCTAGGATGTATAACCGATCCTCGCCTATTTTGTGAGTTTTCAACCACACCTTATATTTACCTTCACCGCAGGTAATCATCTACATCTACTTCCCCATATTCTTCCTTCTTGTATTTTACAGGATCCACGTCCCGTGGTATGGTAGCATCTACACCCACCTTAGCGGTCTTCGTTTTTTTACCAGAATGATCTCCGCTCGGATCTAATGAAGAACCCGGTTGATCCGATTTGACCACCAGATCTTTGTCGCCCTGGAATCGAGTGGCTATAGCCCACTCGACCTTACGAGGGTCATAGATGTCTACGTCCTCGTCAACCACAACAACGTGCTTCATGGAGCCGTGGCCCTTGAAAGCCGCCTCGATGGCCTTCTTACCGTCCTCCTCCTCTTCTTTTTTTATCTGTACGATACCGTGGAGCCAGGAACCGCCTCCAAGAGTGATAAGGACATTTTTGCAGTCGCATACCTGAGAAACCTTGTCATATATGGTAGGTTCTTTGGGCATGCCCATGAGTATCTTGTGCTCCATCCTGCCGGGCAGCAACATCTGCCACATCGCGTTGGTACGGTGGGTTATACAGTCTATCACGAACACGGGCTCCTGACGCTCTACATCTCTGGTTTCCGTCAGATCCACGAAGGGCCCTTCCCTGTCCAATTCCCGGGTGATCCTGCCTTCTAGAACGAACTCCGATCGTGCCGGAACCTCGAGGTCCTTTGTGACACATTTGACCAGAGGTGTTTCATCTAGTGAATTCGCTATCTCCAGCTCGTCCACTCCTGGAGGCGGCCCCAAAGAAGCTGCGACCATGACCTCCACCGAATTACCGACGCAGATCGCCATCTCTAGGTCTCCGTCTATCTTATCGTAGGTGGTCCTTGTTTGCCTTTTTGGGATCAACCTCGCGGTGCATCTATTTTTTCCCACCTGCATGATCCGGTGATAAGAAGCGTTCCTCCCTGTCTCAGGATCTTTGATGACTGCCACGGTCGCGGTTCCGTATCGACCGCCGTCACCTGGAAGATGGTGTAACATAGGTAGCATATCCAAGTCTACCTCCTCGTCCTTCAATACGACTTCTTGGCAGGGTGCCTTAGACACCATCTCACATGGAGTAGGATCACGCAGGGCGTCGACAAGTTTAGGCAGCAGCATCTTTTTCTCGGTGCCCATGCTCTCAGCGATCAGGTCCCTGTCCGAGGTGATCCCGCCGAAAACAGGGAATGAAAATCCCTTCACATCTTCAAATATGGTCGGTTTTTCCCCAAGAGAATTCATCACATTAGCCAATTCGTATTTATGGCTGACTTCCTTATCGATGCGTATCAATTCACCTTTATCCTCAAGCTTATCTAAAAACGGTCTGAGATGCATTTTGCTCTTCACACTCCTATCTTCGTCCGCAGGACCCTGAATCCTTTATCTTCGATAGCTTTAGCCACTTTCTCCTGAAGTTCTTTACCGGGAGTGAGTGCCACCATGTAGCCTCCCAGGCCGCCGCCGGTCATCTTCGCTCCCACGGCTCCCGCGGAGCGTGCGGTCTCAACCAGCATGTCCAGATCATCATCGGAAACCTCTATATCCTGGAGGAGTGAATGATTGGTGTTCATCAGTTCTCCGACTTTTTCTATATCATTTCTCTCTAAAGCATCCCGTGCATCATGTGCCAATTGCCGTGCATCCTCAAATATTTCCTCGTATCTTTCCGGATATTTTTCTTTGCGTTCCTTGACGCCGGCGACTGCGGCTTTGGTGTTGGCGACCCTTCCTGTATTTCCCATGACTATCTCGATAGGTTCTTTTAAAGAGAGGGGTTCGAAGGTATTCTTTTCTCCTCTGACGAACCATATCATCCCTCCATATGTAGAGGCCGCATTGTCGACCCCGGAGGGTTCCCCGTGATATCCTTTTTCTCCCTCATAGGCGATGTCGTTTATCTGGTCGTCATCCAATCCCATGTCGAAAAATTGGTTCAACGCTCTAGCTATCGCCGTGCAGGATGCGGCGGAAGCTCCTATACCCGAGGCGCAGTACAGGTTCCCTTCAAGGGTTATCTTCAGATCTTCCTCTTGGTCTATATCCATGGCATCCAATATC
Organism: Thermoplasmata archaeon; assembly: GCA_019594025.1. GTDB lineage: Archaea > Thermoplasmatota > Thermoplasmata > Halarchaeoplasmatales > Halarchaeoplasmataceae > Halarchaeoplasma. The sequence goes on along the minus strand of JAFDUB010000053.1, from coordinate 4,155 downwards.
CTCTGCAGAGAATCCTTTTGATGCTCCAATTTTTCCTCCTTATATCCTGGAGTGGCCGGTCTTTCATCGATCAATCGAACGCCACCGGAATCGGTAGCTTCCACCGTGGCTAGAGTGTGGTCACCGATGGCCGAAACGATGGACGGGATGTCATACACCACGAAATGCTCATTAAAAAGTATACACTTTCCATAGCCTTTTCCTTCTGCCATGTTATCACATCTACTCATCGTGTGAACGTTCTCGTAAATAGTTATATGTATGATATATAAGTATTGTGGACTTGTGAAAAATCACCCTTTGGATAGATCTAAGTACATCTATCTAGCTACATGCATCCTCTACGATTCAGATGTACATATAGCAAACTTTATATTGTTAAAAGTATATACCTATATCTATTAAGGAGTTGGAGTTGAAAAAAATGAGATCTAAGAGATGTACGTATATCGTAATTCTGATGCTGGTTTTGAGTGTAGCGCTCGCAACGGTAAAGGGGGGTGTAGAGTCGTCCTTGGAAAAGGAAGATGAAATACTGGTTGTGCATACTCTCAAAGAAGAAAAAGTGGTAGATCGGCACTTTCGATTCAAAACCATGGGAGATCACACCACTAGGGAGCCCATACGTATCAACAGCGATGATGACTTCGAGGAACAGGCTGATACCGAAGACTGGACGGGAGACGGTTCTGAGGGAGATCCTTACATAATTGAGGGTTACGAGATCGACGGGGAGGGACTCGGTAACTGCATATTCATAGGCAATACAACGGTCCACTTCGAGGTTAGGGACAATTATGTTTACAATTCCAGTGGCAACAGTGCCGAGTTCTATGAAAATTCGGGCATATATCTCCATGAGGTGACCAACGGAACCATAGTGGACTGTATAGTTTACAACAATCCCAATGGGATATACATGATGCATTCATCGGACAACGAGCTCAGGGATAACGTGGTCTATGGGGGCTCTACAGGAATAAATATCCACGATTCCAGTGAATTTAATCTTATCTTGAACAACAATGTAAGCGGCTGCACGAGCTTCGGTGTATTTTTGACGAATTCCGATAATAATGAATTCCGTGATAATACTATCGTGGACACCAGCTACGGCATAGAGATACGTGATAGTGACTACTGTACGATATACAACAATACCGTCAAGGATCACAATTATGCTATCTTTTTCCGAAGAGCGAATCATAACTCAATGTTCAACAATTTGGTGGAATCCAATGCTTATGGCATAAATGTCGATCGGGCTGATCATAATATATTTGACAATAACACCATCATGCTCAATGGTTACGGGATGCAGTTCGATGTTTCCCGGAATAACATCATCATTAACAACACGTTTTCCCATAATAGCAATCGTGGGATACACCTTAGAAACTCTTTCGAACACCCAAACCCACATACGGAATATAATATGATCGATAATAACATCTTATCTGATAACAATATAGGTATAGTGTTGGTGCAAAGTAGAACTCGTTATAACACCGTATCGAATAATACCATTTACAACAACACCGGATCCGGTATTTTGATCGATTTTAGTGTAGTTACATGGAACGACTATATCAACAACACCATATCAGATAACGGAAATGGTATCGAAAACCATGGTGAAGACCAGGTCTTCACGGGCAATAACATATATGACAACCATGGACACGGTATCTATGGAAGTCTTCGTAGCAGTACTATAGAGTATAATGATATATTTGACAACACTGGCAACGGGATTTTGGTTGGAGGCTACTCAAACACTATCAGCAACAATATGATCTCCAACAATACCGGACACGGCATTTTTCTTGATTCGGTTCGGTGGTGTCACCTGTTGAACAATACGATGATGAACAACGGTATATTTATGTTTGGAGATTGGGAGGCCGACTGGAATTCACACACCATAGATACGAACAATACGGTGAACGGAAAAACGGTTTATTACATAAAAAGTCAAGAGAACGTGACAGTTCCATCAGGTGCGGGTCAGGTCATAGTTGTCAGCAGCACGGATGTGACCGTGGAGGATCAGGAGTTCTTGGGTGGAAGCACAGCGGTTTTGACCGGATTCTCGAACGAGGTGACTATCAGTAATTGTACCATGGTGGGTTTAAGTCATGAAGCTATATACCTTCATCGATCCCACGACTGTACCGTTGTAGGAAGTGAGATCCACCAAAGTGAAAAAGTAGGTATATTGCTTGAAAGGTCGAACCGAGCGTTTGTACAGGGGTCCAAGATGATCGGTAGCAGGGATCATGGTCTCCATATAGATAGATCAAGCGATGGTTCGATCCGGGATAATCTGATCGAGATGGGGTCCTCTTTCGGTATGTATGTTCATTCCAGCTCAACCGATAATGTCGTCCTTAACAACACCATACGATACAACGATGACATCGGTGTGTACGTAGACGGTTCTTCCGGAAACATACCCTCCAACAATCACTTTTTGAACAACACTGTACGTGACAACGGCGGTGTAGGATTTTACTTGTTAAGGGCCGATGAGAATACGTACGATGGTAATACAGTTACCAATAATACGCAGCGTGGCTTTTTCCTGCAAGGTTCGAACAACAATATCTTTTCGAACAACACCATCGCAGAACACAGCGTCTACAACATACAGCTAGATGTTATTAACATAGGCGGGAGCTTGTTTTATTCACGTTATAATTCATTCGATAACAACGTGATCCACGGTGACGGTATTCAGCTGTATAGAAGATCACATTACAATATTGTAAAGGGGAATACTATAACAGACTTTTTTGACCGTGGTGTATACGTGAGGACTCATTCACCATACACCACCCTCGAAACCGAGATAGTGAATAATCAGATCATACCTCATCAAGATGCTGAGAACGCATATGGAATACATGTAGAAAGCAATTGCAACGACAATATCATACATAACAATACCGTTGAAAAGGCCGCACGGGGCATACTTGCTTCTGCGACCAACAATATCATATCGAACAACACACTCATTGAATGCACTGTTGGTATCTATACACTTGGAAGCGATAACGAGATAGTTTGGAATACCATCGAAAACAGCGTAGAGGAGAGTATCTATACGACCTCAGATAACAATTTATTATCCAACAACACCATCTTCAACAGTGGAGGGTACAGTATCTATCTTATCGGAACTACCAATACTGTGTTTGCAAATACGATAGATAACAGTTCATCCCATGGGATATATGTAGCAAGTTCAAACAATATGATCATAGAGAATATCATCTCGGATCCTCAAGGTAACGGAATAGAGATACACAGTAGTTCGAACGTAGATATATATAACAACACTATTTTGCAAGCCTCTCAGCATGCGATACATCTCTCATCGTCTTTTTCTTGCGTGCTAAAGGGCAATGAGATGCACGACTCGGGTATGATGATCAGTGGTGGTTGGGACGCCTCCAATTGGAACAGCCATTCCATGGATGAAAACAACACCGTCAACGGTTTACCGGTGATATACATAAAAGAGGCTATTGAGGGGGATATAACCGGAGATCTAGGTCAGTTGATAGTCGCCGATAGTGAAGATCTGGAGATATTCAGCGTTTCCGTTCAAGGCGGCAGCGTCGGTATCCTGATGGGTTATTCGGATAACAATATCATCGTTAACAGTACCCTTGTGAACAACTCCTACGGCGTATACCTGTATTCGTCCAACGACAACATGATCTACCACAACAACTTCATCAACAACACCGTACAGGCCTACGACGACGGGAACAATATATGGGACAACGGGTATCCGTCCGGCGGTAACTACTGGTCGGATTGGACCGGACCGGATGATCACAGCGGCCCTGGACAGGATGAGCCTGGAAGTGACGGTATAGTTGACTTACCTCGGAACATCACAGGAGACGGCAACCAGGATAGATATCCTTGGACCGTGCCAAACGGCTGGAGCTTTGAGTCACCTTCGATCACTTTGACCAGCCCCACAGGTGGCGATACATGGGTCTTGGGTAGGGATCATCACATCAACTGGACAACCACCTCCGGTGACGGTGATATCACAGGTGTCGATATAGATATCAGCTACGACGGAGGGGATACTTGGAGCAACATAGTCAACGATACCGAGGACACGGGCACTTACAC
>JAFDUB010000032.1 GCA_019594025.1 Thermoplasmata archaeon | reverse complement strand
TAATGTGGAATTATTCGAAAATTGAGGATCTGTTCAGCATGGTCGTTTGGATTTTTGTAGTCATCCTTCGCTATCGTCAATTCCTGCGATACTCTTTAATATTATAGAGCACGCATGAAAAAAAACCCTTTTCAAGATCAGTGGGCCGATAGAAACCCCTTATTTCATCGCCAGGGCACTGGTTCAGGAACCGGATATACTTTTACTCGATGAACCGACCAGCAGTCTTGATCTAAAACACCAGTTGGAAGTCATGGAGATGGTCGAAAAGCAAACGGAAAGTGGTATCACGGTCATAATGACCATGCACGACCTTAATCTGGCACTACGATTCAGTGAAAAGATCCTCATGCTTCGTAAAGGGAAGACATTCGCAAGTGGGGGAACGGATGTCCTTAGGCCAGATAATATAGAAAAGGTATTCGGTGTAAAGGCGAGTATGGCACATGGATCCTATGGACCGGTTATAGTTATCGAAAGCTATGTTATATGATCAGTGTAATGCCGACCCGCCGTTAACTCCCAGTATCTCTCCATTAACGTAAGAGCCCATATCCGATGCTAGATAAAGTGCTGCATAAGCTATGTCTACCGGTTGGCCGAGTCTGTCCACGGGAATATTCGCCGCTCTCACTTTTTTCTTCTCTTCCGTATAATCGCCTATGATGTCCGTTTCAATTGTTCCCGGTGCGATCGCATTAACGGTGATCCCATGTGGTCCCAGCTCCAAAGCGAGAGCCCGGGTCAGTCCTATAAGCGCAGCTTTACTGGTAACGTATGCCGTCCCGTGAGTAGAGCCCTTGAACGCCAGTTGAGAACTGAGATTGATTATTCTAGCATGGTCGGATTCCTTTAGATAGGGTAGAGCGAATTTGGAAAGTAGAAAAGGCCCTCTGACATTTACATCCATAGTTCTATCGTAATCTTCAACCGTCGACTTCTCTAGGTCCTTACGTATGTATATTCCGGCGTTGTTGATAAGAACGTCCAGTCCATCATATTTTTCTGCAAATTCACATACTACCCTCCGGGCGTCGCTCTCCACGGCCACATCTCCCTTTAAGAGCTTGCCTTCGGAATGCTCGTTAACTACGGATAATACCCTTTTAGCTTGTTCATCGCTTTGAAAGTAATTTATACCTACAACAGCGCCCTTTTGAGCGAATTTGATTGCGATCGCTTTACCTATTCCCCGTGAAGCTCCTGTTACTATCACTTTTCGACCTTCCAAAACTCTAGTCATAATATATACATATAATTCATGGGTTAAAAGAATTTTTGGATTAAAGAGATATAACCAAAAAATGATTATATAAAATAGTAAAGGGCGAAAAAGATATATTATGTAAAAGCATAATCTTATAAAGATTATAGAGAGTTGGGAATATGTGTGAAAAATTGAGTGTGACGATAATAAGCCTCCTCTTATTATTTAGTGGATTTTTGGTGATAGTGAACGGAGACGCTATTAGGTTTGAAGAAGATGATATAACAAGGGAATTCGAAAACAGAGAAGAAAGAAGAGATAACAAAATATCAGATGTTGGGGAATCCATAGAGGGTATGGAGCGAGATATTAAGTACAACCGCTTATCACGTAGTTGGGTAGGGCCGGGTAGTGAAGGGTTGAGACTGCCGGATAAGTTTCAATATGGAGTAACACCGGTTCGAGATGAAAAAGAAATACCAAATCTTTTGATAGAGATGAAAAATTACGAGTTACGGGATCCAATAAGGATAGACCGCAATGAAGATTTTACCGCGCAGGGTTGGCCTGGCGACGGAAGTGAGGAAGACCCATACCTTATCGAGGGATACGAGATAGACGGAGGTGGCTATGGTTACTCCATCTACATAGGTAACGTGACCAACCACTTCGAGGTACGGGAATGCTATCTGCACAACGCCAGTGGAAAGGAGGAAGAGTACTTCAGAAATAGTGGACTGTACCTGTACAACACCACCAACGGTACCATATTGGACAACTCAGTCTCAAACAACGAACAGATAGGAATCTACCTAAAACATGCTAGAAACACTTTCGTTAACGACAATTCTGTTTTTTCTAACGTCGGACATGGTATACTCATTGAATCCGGCAGTGAGAATACAATTGTGAACAACACAATGACCGGGGACGGAACTCATGAATTCATTGAAAAAGAAGAAAGAAACACTCCTTTTTGTCCTGAGAGTGTACTGGTACAGTTAGAAGAACCGAGTCTTGATACGTTAGATATTATGGATGTTCACAGTGCACTGCGGTTGCAAACAGATGAACTTGCAAATAGGGTGGAAGGTAGGACCGATAGGATATTCACATCCTTCAACATGGCTCAGATACGTCTCGACGGTGACGTAGATGTTCTAGAGGCGGTAAATATTCTTAAAAGGTCCAAGGGAGTGCTGTACGCCGAAGCTAATTATTTAGTAGAAACCATGAACATACCGAATGATCCGGGCTACTCTTCACTATGGGGTATGTCAATGATAGACGCTCCCGGTGCGTGGAACGTTAGTACCGGAAGTGAAGAAATCGTGGTTGCAGTGATCGATACAGGAATAGAATCCAACCACGAGGATCTTTCAGATAACATTTGGACGAGTGACGAGGGGTACCACGGATACAATGCACTAAATGACACATATTATCCCATGGACGACCACGGTCACGGGACACACGTTGCCGGCACAATAGGAGCAGTCGGCGATAACGGATTAGGCGTGGTAGGCGTTAATTGGAACGTTAGTTTGATGGGAATAAAGTTCCTCGACGCTATGGGAGGTGGGACGATTGGACACGCTATAGCGGGTCTCGAATACGTTTTAGAAAAAAAGAACGAAGGTGAGAATATAGTAGCTACGAGTAACAGTTGGGGTGGAGGGGGATACAGCCAGTTACTGTACGAAGCCATAGAACAACACCAAGAAGCGGGAATACTTTTCGTCGCAGCCGCCGGTAACTCCGGAACTGATAATGACGTGAATCCTATGTACCCAGCCAGTTATGACCTGACGAACATCATATCCGTCGCCGCTACCAACATAAATGACGAACGGGCATGGTTCTCTAACTTCGGTGCAAGTAGTGTTCACGTTGGCGCTCCAGGAGTAGATATAAACAGCACCTTTTTGGACAATAGTTATAATATTGCTGCCGGTACCTCCATGGCGGCACCTCACGTTTCAGGACTAGCGGCGTTGTTGGCTTCTCACAACTCATCTTACGATTACAACAACCTGAAGAACGTGATAATGTCATCTGTAGAGCCTAACGATTCCCTCTCCAACATCACATTAACAGAGGGACGTATTAACGCATCCGGCGCTATGACCCTATCCCCCGATCCTGATAACATACGGTTTTGGTTACATCAACCTAGCTCAACCACTCGATGGGGTAGGGAAACAGGGGTTGTAGTATCTCTTACCGACGGAGTAAATCCCATACTAGAAGCGAACGTGAGCGTGGATTTTAGTTCCGAAGAAGGCAGTATATTCCTAGAGGATGATGGTACCGGTGATGACCAAATGGCAGACGACGGCTACTACTCTGGGGGTTGGGTACCTCAGGTGATAGGTGAGGTTATACTCACAATCACTGCAACACAGGAGGACATAGGTTTGGAAATCACCAAGAATATCACCGTAAATGTAAGTGGAGACGCCTGTATCGCCCTTTTAAATTCCGAAGAGAATGCATTAGGCAATAATACCATCTCCCACGAGCATAATGGTATCATACTATATGCATCCGATTCCAATGAGATGGTTGATAACGATATTTCAAACTGCAGGAACGGCATCGAACTTTACGATTCTCGATATAATATCATTGAAAACCAGATGATAACGAACCTTGAGTACGGTTTGGTGCTTGATTCGTCTAATGATAACTATTTAACATATAATAACTTACTAGAGAATGATGTAGGTATCTTGCTCGATAACTCCGATAACAACGACATCCATGAGAATACGGTATCCAACAACTTCGATGGTATTGTCCTTTTATACTCTAACAACAATACCATCCAAAACAACGATGTAGAAGATAACTGGTACGGTATCTTATTGGAGGAATGTGACGACAACGATATAATGAATAACGAGATTATTTCGAACGACATAAATCTTCTAATTTATATGTCAGACCGTAATTACATATATGATAATTATATATATGAAGGGTGGTACGGCTTAGCACTTCAATTATCAAACCGCAATCAGATCCATAACAACATGGTGTTAAACAGCCGGGACGCTTTTTTGATGTTCGACTCACTTAAGAATAATCTGGTCAACAATCATATGGAGAACGGCAGTATAGTACTCTTAGGTTCAGCTGTCGAGTTCTGGAATACACACAATATAGACACCTCCAACCTTGTAAATGATATGCCGGTCTATTACTGGAAAAATGAAACAGGAGGAACTGTGCCAACCGGTGCGGGACAGGTTATTTTAGCCAACTGCACAGGTGTGACGGTAGAGAACCATAATATTAACGAAGGTAATGTAGGAATATTGATGGGATTCTCCAATGGAAACCATATCGCCGACAACTCGGTCTCGAACCACACAGTTGGCATCTACGCTCAATATTCTTTTTACAACGAATTCATGGGAAATATCGCATTGTCCAATATAGCAGGGATCGTTTTGGACTTCTCGGACTCGAATACGGTAGAAGATAATACAGCCCTCAACAATGACTACGGTATCGATATATACCAATCTAGAAGAAACCAAATCATAGAAAATAACGCGTCATTTAATTCAGATGGTATTTCTCTATATTTCGCCGAAGAAAACACCCTTAGCAACAATATCATGTTATCGAACAGTTGGGGGGGAGTATTCTTTTATCTCTCCGCCCACAACACTATAACCGAGAACATTATTAACTGGAACGAGAACAGCGGTATAGAGTTCTGGTACTCTGACGGGAATAACATTATAGGCAACGAGGTAACTGAAAATTTCATAGGTATATACCTCAGAATGGACTCCATAGAAAACAACGTTAACGGTAACAACGTGTCAAACAATGAATTGATGGGCATCACACTGTTCGAGGGTGATGGTGATAGGATAGAAAATAATACCGCTTCAGACAATGTGAACGGTATCTATTTATCCAACTGTAAAGGCATCACTATTACCAACAACACCATGAACAACAACGGTCTCCACCTAGGTGGGACCCATTCGGAACATTGGAACACCCATACTATGGATAATACAAATACCGTGAACGAAAAACCGTTATATTACTGGAAAAACCAAAACGAAGGTACAGTACCCGCCGGAGCAGGACAGGTAATTCTGGCAAATTGTAATGGAGTGACGATAGAAAACCAAAACGTCAGTAACGGCAGCATAGGTATTCTCCTCGGCTTCTCGAACCATAACACCATAAAGAACAATACAGCATCAAACAACAACTACGGAATAGTTCTCACCAACTCCAACGGCAATAACATATATCATAATAACTTCATAGACAACGGAGGACAGGCATACGACTCGGGAGACAACTCTTGGAACGTTTCTTATCCCTTAGGAGGTAACCACTGGTCTGAATGGACCGAGCCTGATGATTACAGCGGTCCCGGGCAGGATGAACCTGGAAGCGACGGTATAGTGGATAACCCTTATGAAATACCGGGAGACGAGAACCAGGATAACTATCCATGGACCGTGCCAAACGGTTGGGCCCTCGAAGACCCCTCTATAGATCTTACCTACCCTACCGGAGGAGAGACTTTATCCACAGGTAGTGAGGAAGTGATAACCTGGAATACCGAGGAAGGAGCCGGAGATATTATTGGAGTTGATCTGGAATACAGCCTGGACGGCGGAGAAGACTGGAATACGATAGTAAACGAAACAGAGGATTCCGGCTCGTACACATGGACCATCCCTGAGGAAACAACAACCGAAGCTATGGTAAGAGCTACCGTACACGATGATAACAACTTAAAAGGTGTCAGCACCAGCGGTATTTTCGAGATAACCGCGGCAGAATTCCTGTACAGCGATTTCGTTGTGGAACCTACCACGGTTGGAGCTGGTGAAAACGTGACTATCAGCCTATTGGTTACCAACGTAGGTGTGGTAGAAGGCACCGAGGATGTAGAGTTAAAAGTCGAGGGGGAAGTGGTATCCACCTATGAAGTACAACTTGACCCAAACGAAAACCGAACCGTGGAATTTACATGGTCTGAAGACAGACCTGGAGAGTACCATTTGGAAGTCGCACAGTTCGTTGAAAGGGTGGAGGTGCTGGAACCTGCAAAATTCCTGTACTCACATTTCTCGGTGGACTCCGATGAAGTGGAACCTGGTAGAAACGTTACCGTTAGTGTGACCGTTGTGAACTCAGGAGAGATGAGTGGAACGGAAACCGTTGAACTTAGAGTGAATGACCAAGAAGTGGACACCCATGAGGTAACTTTTGATCCATATCAGGGGGATGTTATTCGGTTCACCTGGTCCGAGGAGGAGCCTGGAGAGTACAAGTTAGCTGTCTGGTCAAGAAGTGACGGAGAAGAAAAGTTCCAAAGCAATGTTATTGTATTGAAACCCGCTGAATTCGTTTACTCCGACTTCTATGTGGAACCGACTGAAGTTTTCACCGGCGAGAAAGTCAACGTCAGTGTAGTGGTTACCAACATAGGTGAGATAGAAGGTACTGAAATAGTAGAGCTCAAAGTAGACGGAGAAGTGGCGGATACATTGGAGATAGAACTTGCCGGAGATGAGATCGAAACCGGAGAGTTTACGTGGTCTCAGAATAGAGCCGGAGAGTATTCTTTGGAGATCGCGCAGTTCAGTGAAACTGTAACTGTAGAAACTGAACCGGGATTTTTCCCTACCGGTAAGTGGATAGGTTTCTTTTTACTGCTGGTGATAATACTAGCCGCCATCGGTATCTTGGTGATAAATTCGATTCGTGAAAAAGATTATGCACCCATAGCGAAAGAAGAAACTACGGCTGAAGAGGAAACAGCCATGGACGATGATAAAGAGATTCAAGAGGAAGAGCCGAACCAAGAGTTTGATACACCGACTGAGGACGAGGAATTAATTGAATAAAACGGGCCTGAGGGGATTCTGTTCAGAATTACTCATCCTTCGTAATCCTAAACGCTCACAAAATTAAAAATAATTTTGTTCACGAACCCAAGGGTTCTCACCCCATAAATAACGGGCCTGAGGGGATTCGAACCCCCGGCCGATCGGTTAAGAGCCGATCGCTCTACCTGGCTGAGCTACAGGCCCACGAACAGGTGCTAACATTAAGGGGGATATAAAGATTTTCACGGTTATATCGTACCCAACACGATCTCCTTGAGGAGATATGTAGTATTCCAATATATTGCCAAAATCTATTTATAGGTTATGAACGTTAAAATGAATGTCATACGTCTGTCTGACGGAGATTTCAAAATGGCAAAAAAACTTCCGAAATATCTAAGGGACGACGAAGTCAGAAAACTGCTTAATTCCCCACCCAGAATGAAAACCAGGGATCGGCTTATTCTTAGAATATTATATAGATGTGGATTACGAGTTTCCGAGCTTACGGAGTTAAAGATCGAAGATATAGATTTTACGGAGGAAATGATCACTATAAGAGGGGGTAAGGGTGATAAAGATCGGGTGGTTCCAATCGACTCAGACACCTTGGATTTGATAGAGTTTTATAAGGCGGGAGCGGAAGAAGGATATCTGATTTTATCCGAGAGAGGAGGGAAACTATCAACGAGACAGGTAGAACGATTGGTAAAAAATTACGCCAAAGAAGCCGGAATCAACAAAAACGTATATCCTCACATGCTGAGACACAGCTTTGCTGTTCACTGTTTAAAAGCCGGTATGAACCTTCGGAGTGTTCAAAAGATGCTCGGGCATTCCTCTCTTACTACCACTCAGATTTACCTTGACCTTACCGGTGAAGACATAAAAAAAGATTACGAGGATCACCCACTACCGGCATAAAGAGAATGGTACTATGTACGAAAAAGTAGAAACACAAATCGATCAGTTAACCGAAGATATGAAGAACGACCTTATGGATATGCTAAAGATTCCCGCACTCGGTCCGGATAACGACGGGGACGGAGAGATGGAAAAGGCAGAATTTTTAATGGACTTGATCAAAGATTTCGGTTTTCATAAGATAGAACGTTATGATGCTCCGGACCCAAGAGTCAGTTCAGGAAAAAGACCCAACATAGTGGCAACAATAGAAGGGGAAATCGACAAGAGTGTGGTAATACTCGCACACATGGATATAGTTCCCGAGGGAGACCTTGACCAATGGGACACCGACCCTTACGATCCTGTGTACAAAGATGGAAAAATCTACGGTAGAGGCTCAGAAGACAATGGACAGGAGATTATAGCCGCTTTGTACGCTGCAAAAGCATTAGTTAAAACCGGAGTTAAACCCTACTACAATCTTAAAGTCGCCATTGTGTCTGACGAAGAAACCGGAAGTAAATACGGGGCCAAACATATCTTGGATGAAGGTGCTGTTAAAGAAGGTGACCTTATTGTGGTTCCAGATCACAGTGAAAAGAACGGGAAATTAATAGAAGTTGTCGAAAAAGCCGGTTTATGGGTTAAAATAACATGCAGGGGAAAACAAGGTCACGCCGCAATGCCAGGAGGTACGATAAATGCAAACAGGGCCATGGCGGAGTATCAGTATAAAGTTGACACGCAACTGAAAAAAGAGTTCGAATCCGTCACCAATGAACTGTTCTCAAACCCATCTAGTACCTTTGAACCTACGAAGAGAGAAAAAAACGTTCCTAACGTCAACACCGTACCAGGTAAAGAAGTTCAATACTTTGACTGCAGGATTATTCCAGAGGTGGATATCTCGGAAGTGAAGTCTATTTTCGAAGGTATCGGTAAAAAGATGGAAAGTGAGTACAGTGCTCGCTTTGAAGTGGAGTATAATAGAGAAAGCGAGGCACCTCCGGGAACACCTGTGGATTCAGAGGTGGTGATAAAATTATCGGAAGCGGTAGAGAAGGTAACAGGCTACAAACCTAAACCCGTGGGCATAGGTGGAGGGACTGTAGCCGCCCTTTTCAGACGAGAGGGACTTCCCGCAGTTGTTTGGTGCAGCAACCACAACATGGCACATCAACCCAACGAATACGCCTTACTAGACAACATTGTACGGGATTGTAAGGTGTTCTGTGCCCTGGTGCTTGAAGATTAAAACACCGTTAGCTCGCCCTTCAGCACTTTTTCGGTAAGATCTGTTATGTTCTCTAGATAATCCTCGGTTATGGCTTCAGCAGTATTCAAATATTTAGAATAATCTCCCTTTGCAGGTACCACCAGTTGTATACTAGCCATCTGCGGTTCGTCGATGGGTTTGCCTATCTGCGACACAAGTCTAACGAACACATCGTGAACTCCTTCCTGCACCTCTTCATATATCTTTTCAGCGATTTCTTTAGCAGCAAGATTATAGAGTTTACCCACGTGGGTAACCGGATTCTTACCGGCGGCGGCTTCCATACTCATGGGTCTGAAAGGTGTGATCAAGCCGTTTACCCTGTTTCCACGGCCCACGGAACCGTCGTCACCGTTTTCCATGGACAGACCGGTTACCGTAAGGTAGTACACATCTCTTTCATAATCGTCAGCGGTGTTGACTTCCACCTTCACATCCCTTTCGGTGTGTTTAAGCACCTCGTCGGTGACTCTACTCTTCAACTCCTCTACAACACTTATGTAATGGTCGGCGTCGGAAGTGAACCGATCCACGATTGCCGCCGCTATGGTCAAATCAAGTTCATTTTGAATCCGGGTAGCCATCACCTTCACGTCCTGTCCTACCTCGGGTAAATCATCCTTCAGAGGACCGTTGATGAATTTTTCCGCTTCTAAAGTAGCTTTTTCCGTTCCGCTCAAAGGTGCGAAGGAGACGCCGAATGAGGTGTCGTTAGCCAACCCTTTGCGTGTGTCGTAAACCTCCATCAGGTCCATGGAACCCTTGCCCAAACGACAGTGGTAAGTGACCTCTTCTTGGGTGTTCAAATAAGTACAGGTATCTCTCAAATATTTATCCGCGGTTCGGAGTGCAACAGAACGATAGGGCAGTCTCTTGTCACCTACGTTTGTCACCGCTCGACCTACAAGAAGTATGTATATCGGGTCCAATAGCATACCTCCTCCGAATTCTGGTTCAGCCTGACCACCTACGATCTGAACTTCATCTGTATTATGGTGAAGGATTCTTCCAAACTCCTCCATATACATCTTGGATAAGCCTCTGCTTACTTCTTCCGCTATACCGTCGGCCAAACTATCTGGGTGACCGATACCCTTTCTTTCTACTATCTCTATATGCTGTTTCTCTATTGGCGTTTCGATAAGTGTTTCCGCGTCTATATTTCTAGTCATGTTTTTTCCTCCGATTTAAGGATTAATGAGACATCTTGGGTGAAACCCATGATGAGTATTATCGTAAACTCTGATAAGAGCACGACGGATTGGTCTCAAAAGGAGGTTCATATTAATAATTTTCTGTAAGTTCTATTCCAATAGGAATAATTCTAAATATCAACGCCTCTATCCTAAAGTAATGTCCAAGGATATATCTCAGGTAAGAAGACTTCGAAAGACCTTAGGGATTACTCAATCGAAACTTGCCCAGCAAGTAGGGGTTAGCCAATCCCTTGTAGCAAAGATAGAAGCGGGAACCACGATGCCCTCCTACGAGATAGGCAGAAAGATACTAGACACCTTAGAAATGATGATGTCCGATATCGAGGAGCACAACACAGTAAAAGAAGTACACACCACTCCCCTCATATATGTGTCCCCAAATAATTCAGTTGGAGAAGCTCTTGATCTAATGCGAAAGAACGCTGTTTCTCAACTACCGGTGATTCAAAACAACAAATTAGTAGGTTCAGTCACGGAGAAGGGGCTTGTAAAGAATATAGAAATTCTAGACCGAGACGACGATGTGGAAAAGGTGATGGAAAATAGTTTTCCCATACTCGATGTGGAGTCTAGACTGGACTTGGTAAAGGATCTGTTGAACCATTATCCCTGTGTCATCACGTCAAAAGACGGAGAGTTGGTTGGGATAATCACGAAGGCCGACCTGTTGAAAGAGTTAAAGTAAAAAATCACATTCCCCAGAAGGGTTGTTCTTCTCTTTTTATATTCCGAACCTCTTCGAGTACACGATTCTCGTCGAAGGTGAGCTGGATGTTTCTTAGTTTGCGGGCATGCTTTTCAGGTATATCGATATAAAGGTCTTCCCCTGCTTTTATTTGACGACCGATGGTAACACCGCTGATAGCTACAGCAACCTCTTCACCCTGATCAGCTTTATTTAATGACTGGTCACCGTCTCTGATGCTTTTGATTGTCCCTACAACCCTTCCGTCGTTTTTGAGTATTTTTTGATCGGATTCGATACGTCCGGCGAGTACACGAACTCCGACGATAGCGGGTTTGCTGAGTCGGAAAATCTTGTCATCGAGAACTCTAAACTTACCAGGATGGACTATGGTTACCCTTCGCATCTCTTCCAATTCCCTCATCTTCTCCTCTTTCCATTCCTCATAATCCTCCACCAATTGGTAGACTACGCTCTCTGTAAAAACTTCTGCGTTCATATCCATCAATGCCTCTTTAGCATCGGGAAGTATATCAACGTTGAAAGCTAGAATTACTCTATAAAGGGGGTTAGGCAGAGTTGCAGCTTCAACTATATCCTTATGAGAAACGTCACCGATATTCGCTTTAGAGATGGGGATATCCTTATCCTTTAACTCGGACGCCAATCCCTCTAAAGAGCCGATAGCGTCGGCCTGAATGATGATTCCATCGTCGGAAATTTCAATGCTCGGCTCGCTCTCCTCCATAACCTCTTCTAAAACCTCCGCCTCATTCCGATCTCCGATTACCCTCAAAGGTGCTCCGGCAAGGACTCCTTCCGTATCCTGAGTAACTAATTTAATACCTGCCGCGGCTTCCACCTCATCGACTTCATCGAACCTCTCTCTAGGGTCCCGTATTTCATCCAACGGTTTTGGTTTCAAAAGGGATTTAACGTGGGTTTTCAGCGGCTCAACACGGGTACCTATTACGATGTCGTCACCCTTCTTTAACACTCCTTCGTAGATGATCGTGTCGAAGGTAGTTCCTAGTCCGAGAACTTCTTTTACTTCCAAGATGGTACCGTAGGCGGGGCCTTCCTCCACCATCAATTGATCCCTGAGAAAAGTTTGAGCAAGTCCTATGAGGGTCATCAACATATCCTCTATACCTTCACCGGTTTTAGCACTCATAGGAACTATACCAATATTTTTGGAGAAGTCAGTAACATTATCATACCTGTCCGCTGAAAACCCCTTGTCGTAAAGATCCCCTATAAGCTCGTATAAAGATTCTGTCATCCTATCCTGGGCACTTTTGGACTGTTCGACGAAACTCCTGATAAAGGGTCGATTCTGGGAATTCCATCCGGTTATCCTATCTAACTTATTGGCAGCCACTACGAAAGGGGTTTCTTCTCGCCGAAGTATATCTAGGGACTCCAGCGTTTGAGGTTTGAATCCCTCCTTTATATCTACAATTAGCACAGCTAGATCCGCCAGGGCGCCCCCTCGAGAACGGAGGGTGACGAAAGAATGATGGCCAGGTGTATCTATGAAAAGTAAACCCGGTAGAGAAAAAGATACTTCACAGCCCAAGTCGGAGCATGCTTCCGTGAGCATATCGACGGGAACCTCGGTGGCGCCTATGTGTTGAGTTATCTTTCCAGCCTCCCTGTCAGCGACAGTGGTACCTCTAATTCTGTCTAAAAAGGTAGTCTTGCCGTGGTCTACGTGTCCCAAGACGCTGACTATTGGCTGTCGGATGTACATACCGCTAGGACACGCCCTGTAGAATAAATATTTTTTCCAGTCCCTCAGTAAACGTAATCCTCTTTTTCTATCTCCTTTCGGATGTCAGAGCTAATATGTCCGCAGTATTCACACCTAGCAGAGTAGTCCACCTCAACTTCTAAAGCCAGGTTGCCACATTTAGGACACCTTTCGTAACCCTTCACAAAACCTATTTCATCCTCTTCGTCTAAATCGGCCTCGCCTCCGGCCGAAGGATTAGGGTATCCCATCATAACCACCAGCACCTGAACTCCAGTTTCCGGCAAAATGTGTGAAGAAAGGTTTATGGGAGACCATCCTTCTTTAATCATGGAGTTTATGGTTTTTTCACACTCCCCAATAGCAGAGGTACCTTCGAATTTAAGTATTCTTATTTTTTTCAACTCCTTCATCAATTAACAGGAAGTATGGTCGAGGAATATAAATTTTGGCCTTACAAGTACACTTCTATTGAATTTCAGCAGATAGCCAATGATTCTCCGCGATCTCTTGGAAGCCCATAGAACGAGCCAATCGAAGGGAGGGGCGGTTGTTTTTATATATGTCCACAACGGGTATTAAACTCATATCTAAAGCATGGTTACACAACCGTTCAGTTAACGCATGGGCGAATCCTTTTCTTCGCCATTTTTCTTTCACATGTAAAAAACCAAGGTTTATCACCTGGTCGGTGACATAGTGAGTTAAGCACCATGCTACCAGCTCGCCGTCACGGTGTATTCCATAGGCCGGCGCGGATTCTACACGCATCTTGATATATCCATGTGCCTGCCTATTGCCGCTTCCCCAAAAGCGGTTTACCTCCTGGGCATCTTCAGGTACTAGAGGTTCCACTTCTATATTCGATTCACCTATCCGCTCTAAAGGTCTTTTGAACATCCACGTTGGACCGTCATCTATTTCCACAGCACATTCCTTTATCACGCTAAAGGCGACGGGGTCGACGGCGTGGAACCTGTATTCGCCCGGCTCGAGCGAATTAAATAGTTGCAAGAGGTAATATTTCTCACCGTTTAGAGTTATTACATTATCACTTTTCAACATTACCGCTTCTATATGACCTTCTCCAGCAGTCTTTAACTCGGGCTCGTTTGACAGCTGAGCCAGCATGTACGAGTAACGAAGGGGCTCCCGGGCCAAAAACTGTTTCACTTCTATCGAATCTACCATCAAAAGGGCATATACAGGGTGTTATTTAGTTTTTCGAATTCCATTGTGAAAAATATAAAATAAGATTGCAATCATTGTATATCACATGAGTGCTGAAATAGTCAACTTCGAATTCATAATACATTCATTGATAGCTGTTGGTCTAGGAGGTTTGATAGGTTTAGAGAGAGAGCACCGCCTACCAAATGAAAAAGTCATAGCCGGTGTACGGACATTTCCATTGACCGCCCTAGCTGGAGTTATATTTTCTTTCCTCGCTACCGGGGACAATTTGGCCCTACTGGAGATTGGAGTGATCATCTTCGGTGGATTCGCTTTGATAATGGCGTTCCGTGAACTACACCGCCCCAAGTGACGTTGCGTCCTACGAGTACAATGCCTGTTCTTTTATGGCAATGCCTGTTTGTCGTAGATTATCAACAAAACGTTGATAGGCTGTCCACAAGCCATTCTGGGATAGGTAGCGTGACATTATATTTATGGATGAGTTTTCATCTCTATCCATCTCACTACCACAATTCCCACATTCATATATCCTCTTATGTATCGGCATATCTTGTTCACTTCCACAAACGCAACATCGTTTTGAGGTCCTCCTTTCATCGATCTCTACTACTCTCTTGCCTACAAGTCGTGCCTTGTAGGTCAGAAATCTAACAAATCTTCCGATGTGTCCGGTGTTGTGGAGTGATGTATGCAGTCCTTTCTGGTATCTGTTTTGACTGCACATATCTTTTACGGATAGATCACCG
>JAFDUB010000096.1 GCA_019594025.1 Thermoplasmata archaeon | reverse complement strand
GCACAAAGTTACGCTATTCGCCAGGGGTAAGCCTCTTGTATTCAAGAATCGTGAGGATATTGAAAGAGAATACCAAGAATATATTGAAGATAAAAATAAAAAGAGGCTCGTGGTTGAATTGATAGAAGAGGATTACAAGGATATCGGCATAGCCACCTACAAGGATAGAAGCGGGGATATACGGGAAGCCGGTGTCGGCACCTATATAGGTGAAGAGAGATACTGGAATTTGGGTTTGGGAAAGGAGATAGCACTTGGTCTATGTGAGATGCTTTTCTTTCAACTTAACTACGAACGGCTGAGTGCATGGAGCAGTTCCATTAACAAGAGAGCACATAAGGTGCTGGAGGGTATGGGATTCCAACTTACAGGAAGGGCGAGAAAGAGCGGATATATGATGGGTAGGAGGATCGATTGGTGCATGTTCGACCTTTTGAGAGAAGAGTACATGCCGAAAAGAAAAAAGTACCTGGAGACGTATCTCACCGAAGAGCAGCTAAAGGCCTACTTGGATAACCATTGTTCGTTGAAATCCCTCTGAAAAGATTTATTTATAGATGCTCATATACCCCTAAAACAGGAGATGAAAGATGGGCGGACCCGATGAACTCACGTACAAAAAAAAGGTGCTTCTTTATCTGATGGATTACATCGAAACAGGAAACAAAGAAACCTACCCTATCGATGTGACTCAGATGGGGATTGCCGAAGCAGTGGGTATGCGAAGGACACACGTGTCTAGGGCGGTGAAGAAGCTCATCGAAAAAGGTTATGTGGAGGAGAACCTAGGACATGTTAGGGGCCGAACTAGAAAACTCAAGGTCTATTCACTGAAGCCAAAGGGTGTGGAGGAGGCTAAAGATATGCTGAACGAACTAAAGGACTTTGAAGTTACGGTTACGAAAGACGGAGATACTTTCAGCTGTCCGATCACCGATCTTGAGCAACTGACCGAAGGTGGGTTGAATATACTAAGGTCTATCGAGCTTTTGGAAAAATACTGCGAACCCTTGGATTTAAACGAATTGGGGCCGAAGGAATATCTTAAAGAGCTATCCGGAGGACCAGAGGTGAACGTGCTCTACGGTCGGAGCGAGGTTTTGAGTGCAATCGATGATTGGATGAAAGAAGACGTCCCGGTCGCTATACTGAAAGGACGGAAGGGGCTGGGTGCCTCGTCTATAGCTCGGCGGTTCCTCGATTCCGTGGAAGATAGGCACCTCCTCTGGGTGAACGTGCAGAAGGACGATGTTCAAACTAAAATAAGAGAATTTTTCCACAGTATCCACGAAGATGAGAAAGATATGATGGAGTTTTGGAAGGAGACCCCGGCACTGGTGGTGCTCGACGATTACTACGAGGTGGAAGACGAACTGGTGGACTTTTTAGTTGAGTTGGTGGATGATTTGAACCAAGAATACAGCACCAAGCTTCTGATAACTACAAGAGAGGGGCTTCCGGTTTATGAAAGATTCTATCATCGGGAACACCTGAAAAAAGGAAGGGTGGTTCAGATAGACGTACCTCCTTTAACTCAAAAAGAAGCCGAACAGATCCTCGGACGAAAATTGGAGTCCAGCGCCATGCGGCGCATAATGTTGATGACCAAGGGATCGCCACAGATCCTTAAACTTCTCAAAGAAGACCGTGTTCAGGAAATAGAAGCAAAAAGTGCTTTGGTAAAAGAGCAGATCTCACTTCTGATGTTCCTGAAAGAACAGAAGGCGTGAGGGCAAACCTTTTTAATCCGACCTATGTTCTATCCTGAAATCAGACTGGTGCTCGCCAGCACAACTATGAAGCTATAACTAAAAATGCGGGGATAGCTCAGCCTGGTAGGGCGATGGACTGCTAATCCATTGGTGCTTAGCACCCCGGGGGTTCAAATCCCCCTTCCCGCGCTCTTCTTACTGAGTCGGATTTGGTAAAAGCCTGGAATACGCTCTTTATGTGGGAATGATATTTACGGGAACCCTTGATAGTAGTCTGGTCATCACTTTTTTACGGGCGTCTTATCCGTGAACAATAGGCTCCTAACATGATAACTAGAAAAATATTATATACTTTGTAACACGTTGTATTACATATGACGAGTGACACACTTACGGTCAGGATAAACCACCGTTTGAAGAAAAAACTTGAGAAACTAGCATCGAAGCATAAAGAGACAAAATCAGATTTGATACGGAAGGTTCTGGTAGATTACATTAGGAAAGAAGAAGAGAGAGACGAGATCAAGAAAATAGTTGCTAAGGAGTACGCAGAAGGCAGGATCTCCTTTGACGAACTGATAAGAATTATCGGATATGAAGAAGCTAGAAGAGTCGCATTTTTCTTTCACACTGCTAAAGAATCCTTTGAAAAGGGTCTTACTACCTCCAAAGATTCAACAGCATAGGTGATACTATAGCAAGAGTAGTGATGGATACTTCTGCCTTGATCTCCTTACAGATGACCGGTTTACTGAAGATAGCTTCTGAAAACATAGATATAGTTTTAACTCAACTCGTGGTGGAAGAATTGAAAGAGTTAAAACAGTACAACGATCAGGTCGGACGGGCTTCTGAAGAAGTACTACATCTTACTGAATCGGGATCGATAAATATTATAAATATCTCTAAAGACGTTGAAGATATACAATCATCTTCCGTTGATGAAGGTGAAGCGTCTTGTTTCGTATTAGCCAAGAAAAATAAGATAAGAAATTTGGTGATGGATGATATAAAAGCGGCTTCCACGTTGGAGGAACTGGCGATAAAAGAAGGCATCCGTCAGCGGATCTCGGTTGCTGTTATTAAGGAACTGCTAAATGAGGATATCATATCAAAGGAAGAAGCTAAAAGGGTTGTGAAGGAGATGATTAAAGACCGGGGATGGAAGGGTGGAGTACTTGAGGTACTGGCTGAGGAGTATCTTTATGCCGAGTGAAATTGGGTTCTACCAAAACGATATCCACTCTTCTCACTTACAAGCTATCACTATCTATCCAACCCTGATATGTTTTGCCCTGTTCTATCATACTCGACGATTCCCGTGTTGATAAGCGATATTTCATCCCTCCGTCTTATCACTCGGACCCTTTCCTTATTTACGGAGCTAAGTGAAGCACGGATTTTATACCATGCCGTATAGATATTTCGATGTGGTCATCATTTGAACCTTCATATCCCATACATTTAGGAGTATGTCTTACGGTTCAAAAACGGTAAGTATGTCTACCCCCATCTAAACTACTATATACCCACCAAGAAATATCCCTTCGGTCTTAACATGGATGGTAAGAGTCTTTCAGACTACGCTGTGGAGTATGGAGAATCCATAGGTGCCGAGTACGTAGAGGCACGTTTTCTAAGCACGGTAGATGAAAATTATATCGCTCGTAACGGTAAGTTTCTCAGCATACAGAAGAAACCGAGCAATGGTATAGGTGTTCGAGTCCTGGTTGACGGCTGCATGGGTTTCGGCTCCATCGATCGTCTCGAAAAAAAGGCGGTTGGAGAACTGACGAATTCCATAGTCCGAATGGCGAGGTCCAGTAAGAGAGAACTGCCGATAAAACTCTCCGGAGAAAAAAGTGTTAAAACACGTTGGAAGGTACCTGTGAAGATACCTTTCGATGACGTACCCGGTGAAAAAAAGCAAGAGTTCATAACAAGTTTGGATAAAGGAATCAAGAAGGAAGCCGGAAGGGCGGTTAAGAACAGGATCGTCTTCTTAGGTACTAAAAGAGAGAACAAGTACATCACCACATCCCACGGCTCACAGGTAGATTCTAACCTCTCTTACATCAGCGTGTTCACCATGATGAACGCCAGGGTAAAAGACAAAAGAGAGCAGAGGATGATTGGCTTGGGAGGCACCTCGGGATGGGAGTGGGTAGGTGAAAAAAACATTAAGAACACCGTTGTTGATGAAGCTAAAAACCTGGTTAAGACCATTGAAAACGCTGGTAGAATAAAGTTCGATAAACCTATCGACGTGGTTGTTTCAGGAGACGTTTCCGGTATAATGGCTCATGAAAACGTAGGGCATCCCAGCGAGGCCGACAGAATAATGGGTAGGGAAGGAGCCCAGGCCGGAGAATCGTTCTACAAAGAACTGATGGATCAGGAGGGGAAAATAAAGATGGGAAACGAAAACGTTTCGATAATCGACGACCCTACCCTGAAAGGCAGTCCCGGATTCTACCTTTACGACGACGAGTGCGTTAAGGCTAGAAGAAGATATCTGATAAAGAACGGACATTTGAACGAACTGCTTCTCAACCGGCAGTACGCCTATGAATTTAACACCGTTTCCAACGCAGCCGCCAGGTCCAATTCTTACAGCAGGGAACCCATAGTCAGGATGGCGAACACCTTTTTCAAGCCTGGTGACTACACCAAAGAAGAGTTGATAGAAGGGGTAAAAAGAGGAATACTCATGAACAGTTTCACCGAGTGGAACATAGACGACAGGCGATTCCACAGCAAATACGTCGGGCTGGAAGCATACCTGATAGAGAACGGGGAGGTGACGGATACCATGGTTAAAAGACCTGTACTGGAATTGACCACCAACGGTATTTTAAGCTGCATAGATGCAGTGTCGAAGGATTACGTCACACGGATGGCCCCCTGCGGTAAAAGCGATCCGATGCAGCCCGTGCCGGTATCCGTCGGCGGACCGCATCTAAGGATGAGAAACATAGAGGTGGGGTGATCGTCATGGAAAGATTCAATCAAGAACTTATACGATTGGCGGTGGATCACGGCCTTAAAGCCGGTGCTAAGGAAGTGATAGCAAAACTGGTGGAGGAAGATTCCTATCAGATACGCTTTTCAAACACAGATATAGACGTTACCAAACGATGGAATAGGTACTACCTGGACATCTTTCTTTCAAAAGGACATCCTCTTTCGTTGGGAAAAAAGATAACCACACTCACTATCCAGGATCCAAACGTTGAAAAGATAAAACAAAGGATACCAAAGGAGGTTAGGATATTGGACGGATTGCCCACCAGTAAACTTTATTGGGGTATGGACGACGAGAGGTATTCTTCCTATCCTGGGGTAAAGGGACTCTACGATAAAAGAATCAAGAATTTTTCAGAAAGGGCTCCATCTTTGATAAGAAAAACCATGGACGAGTCAGTCTCCGCCGGGGCCCATAAGGTGGCAGGAGTTCTTTACTTCGGAAATACCAAAATGGGTTTGCTTACGGGTTACGGTAACGGGGGCACGTATAGAACTTCTCACTGCAAAGCCACGATACGTGCCTTCCACGATAGTAAGAGCAGCGGCCAAAGTCTAGTGGTTAGCAGAAACCTAGCAGATATTGAAAAGAAGTTGATAAAGGCTGGTAAAAGGGCTGGAAACCTGGCACAAAGGGGAGCGAACGTTAAAGAAGGGAAAGAGGGAACTTACGACTTGATAATGAGTCCCACGGTCGGTGCGAACCTGTTCGGAAACTTACTCGCAGGTGCAAATCCAATTATGATGATCGCCGGTATGAGCTGTCTTAAGGGCAAGTTGGGGAAAAAGGTACTTCCCAAGAGTATATCCGTTGCAGACGATCCCCTGGTAAAGGGAGGTATGAACAGTCGACCCTTCGATGCCGAGGGAACACCATCCCAAAGGACTAACATTATCAAGAATGGTGAGTTTACAGGGCTCCTACATAACACCTCTTCAGCCAAATTATGGAAACTGATGAACTGGATAAAACTCAAGTTCTGGATAAGGCCTAAAACCACCTCCAACTCGGTACTAAGCCAACTCGGTATGACCGGTACGGAGAACGATCCGAGGACCTTGATGCCGGCACCCTCGAACTATGTTTTTAAACCGGGGTCGTACAGCTTCGACGAGATCATCGCCTCCTCGACCAGACCGACGATCTACCTTACATCGAACTGGTACACGAGGTTTACCAGTATGAGTGAGGGTACCTTCTCCACAGTTCCCAGGGATGTGGTTTTCCTGATTCAAAACGGCGAGATAAAAGGACCGGTGAAAAACCTGAGATTGAAAGGAAACCTG
>JAFDUB010000089.1 GCA_019594025.1 Thermoplasmata archaeon | reverse complement strand
TCAAAAAAAAACTCAAAAATGAATGTTTGCTCTAATAAATCTCTTTATTAGATAGATCATCTAGTATCAAAATTCATAAGAGAGGTACAGGAAATCCGATAGGTAAATATGAGGTTAGCACCTTTTTACGCCAACCTCAATATTGATATTTTTCTGACGGATATCTACCTTCTTCTCAAAGCAACATACCTCCCGCAAAAGATAAAACCATCAATAGAGTTTGTAAATACATGTACAATCCTGATAAGTACCACCTCGAGATGGGACCCATTAGACCTCCCAATGAAGGAGGAGCAGGCTCATTACTTATCAGGGCTACACGTAACTGTCCGTGGAATCGATGTACCTTCTGCCCTTTTTACCGAGAAAAGAAATTTCAGATCAGGGATGTGGACGACATCAAGAGAGATATCGACATTGTGAGGAAAATTGTAGATATGTTGGAAGACGGTTCGGATATGAGTAAAGTTCCCTACCAATCGCTGTATATTGTCAAGGGGTGGTACCGAGGAGGTCAGAAAACCGCCTTCCTTCAGGACTCAAACTCTCTGATCATGCCTACAAATCAATTAATAGAGGTCCTAGAGTATCTTGTGGAAACCTTTCCGTCTCTAGAGCGTATAACCTCCTATGCAAGGTCGGATACCATCGCAAGGAAGAGTATTCAAGAGTTGAAAAGGATCAGAGAAGCGGGTTTAACCCGCCTTCATGTTGGGTTGGAGAGCGGCGATGAAGAGGTACTTAAACTGGTGAAGAAAGGGGTTACACCTGAACAGCACGTTGAGGGTGGAAAGAAGGCAAAAGAGGCCGGTTTT
This sequence comes from Thermoplasmata archaeon, assembly GCA_019594025.1. Classification (GTDB taxonomy): domain Archaea; phylum Thermoplasmatota; class Thermoplasmata; order Halarchaeoplasmatales; family Halarchaeoplasmataceae; genus Halarchaeoplasma. Next base: position 6,123 of record JAFDUB010000089.1, on the reverse strand, counting down.
GAACTATCCGAGTACATCATGCCCGGATTAGGTGGTAAAGAATTATCGAAACAGCACGCCTCTAACACGGCAAAAGTCCTGAATCAGATCGACCCAGACTACATAAGGATGCGTCCTCTAACCATACATCCCATGACTGAGCTTTACCACCTTAAAGAGAGTGGAAGATTCAAAATGACGTCACCGCATGAGCGGCTAGAGGAGATAAAATTGGTGGTAGAGCTGCTAGACGTCTCATCAATACTATGTTTCGATCACTTTTTAAACGGCTGGAGAGGCAGGGACGGCCAGCTCTTGTTCGACACCTCTTTCACCGGTTACAAGTTACCGGATGAACAGGAATACGTCCTTCGATTAATAGAAGAGGGATTAAAGGTGCCCGAGTCCAAGCATTTCGACCCTCGAATGTCAAGAATGATTTCTCTCTGAAGAGAGGGTTAGGCAGTGGGATATTTAACCCATTATCTATATTCGCCCATTTCCAACCGATACCTATAATTCTTTTATCTTCCAATGATTTTCGTATAAGATCTAAAATACAGATTAACGAACATCTGCAACAGCACAGAGATAATTTTATAATCCCTCTCTCATGGGGTAATGGTCGTCATACATCTAATGAAGGCGGAGAATAAGAACATGGTATCCGGTAACGTGGTAAATCAGGTCCCTAAAAGGCATTATGTTCTACTGGATGTACTGCTGTTTATTTTTTGGTTTCTGCTCACTGGATTTTTCTTTTCAACGCACCGTGCTGACCTTATTTCGTACTACACGCTGTTCATGGGTGTGATAGCTACCAGTGTGGTCACATATACTGCCCATGAGTTCGTCATACGGGGCGAGGACAGGGAAAAAACCTCTCTATGGGACTACTTAATATCGTTGAAGAACGCGTTCATACTGATATTGGACGTGATAGTCAGTTTGATAATCGCCAATGCCGTTCTGATCTACCAGACCATCACCATGGCTGTGGAGCCAAAAGTGGTAAAGGTAAATGTCGACCTTGAGTCCGAATCCGAGGTCACCCTCATATCCATGATGATAACCATGATCCCTGGAACCGTGGTGTTAGATGTGGAGAAAGAAAATGGATACGTACTATATGTTCATTATTCCTACCTACTCAGCGATGACCTTGAAGATAGTATGGAAAAAACAATTAAAAGGTGGGATAAGAAGATACGGGGGTTATTCAAATGAGTATTCTGTGGGCTATGTCCATAATTCTAATTTTTGCGGTTCTACTTTCATCCTACAGAGTATTCTTGGGGCCTACGATTTACGATAGATTATTAGCCCTGAACCTTGTTGCGGTCGTAGTCACAATCATTTTCATACTAGTAAGTGTTGATACCGGGATGGGACATTACATGGATATAGCCGTTTCTTTTATCGTCCTCGATTTCGTAGGAACTATCGCATTTGCACACTATTTAGAAGGAGGTGAGTTTGATTGATCATCAATTTAATTTCGTTGATTTTGATGTGTTTAGGAACGGTGATCCTTTTCTTCGCATCGATCGCCATGATCCGGTTTGAAGATACTTACATGCGTCTTCACGCCAGCTCAAAAGCGACCTCCGGAGGTGCTCTGTCGATTCTACTGGGATTACTTATGAGAACCGGATTTACTGAAACGTCGGGGAAGATAGTTCTAGTCATTTTCTTTTCCGTACTCACCGCACCGATAGTCGGTCATGCAATAGGTAGAGCCGCTTTTTTAGCTAAAGGAGATAAGATCAGGATAGATCTAGAGGAATATGGAGGGGATAAGTGATGTTAACTCAGTTATTCCTTGTTCTTTTCCTAGGTTCATGTGTTTTGGTGATCATCGAGGAAGATTTGATACGCTGTCTGATCTTTTTGGGTCTATCCGCACTTTTCCTTATCATACTTACCTATCTTTATAGAGCACCGGATGTAGCCCTTACGTTCGCCGTCGTGAATGCGGCAGCTACGACCGTGTTGTTTTTAGCAATATTGAAAAAAGTAGGAGTGCTTCAAGGGAGGTTATTAGATGCGTAAGGACTTGCTGACTCTACTGCTTATTTTTATGATCGCCGCACTTTTGTTACACGGTCTACAACTTTCTTATGAAGATAAGGCGGACTCCGAAATCGACGAGTACTACAAGGAGCATCAATCGAGAACCGGGTCGGATAATCTAGTGGAAGCGATATTACTGGATTTCCGTGCCTACGATACCTTCGGAGAGGTAATGGTGCTTTACGTGGCTATAGCCGGAGTGATCATACTGGGTAAAACATTGAAAAGGAGGGATGATCAATAACTTCTTTGATAGTTAAAACCGCAGGGCGTGCTTTAGCACCCTTTATACTTTTATCGGGAATATACGTCGCTAGTTTCGGTTTTCTTTCTCCCGGAGGAGGCTTCCAGGGAGGTATACTTCTCGCTTCCGGTGTTATACTTATATTAGTTACTCACGGCAGAAAAGAGGTTAAAAGATTAGCGGAAAACATAGAATGGTTCGAAACTTTCGGTGCTTTTTCATTTTTAGTTGTAGGTTTGATCGGTTTGTTCGTTGGAGGATATTTGTTTTCTAACTTACTGCCTAACACTCCTTTAACTTGTATAGTACTTGATCTAGTTATAGCCTTGAAAGTTTTCGCCGGAACGGTTGCCGTATTCGTTTACTTCTTTGGTTTGGGGGTGAAGGAGTGCTGAATGGTCTAAATGTGGGTATGTTGACCATATTGGTGGGTTTGTATGGGATGACTAGAACAAAAAACTCCGTAAAAATGATCATGTGCTTAGGTGTTATCGGTAGTGGAGTTATCCTGTTCTTCGTTTCCGTAGGATATGTTCCTGGGGCTGGGGTACCTATATTGGGACATCAAGCGGAGATGGTAGATCCGGTTCCCCACACCGTTATGCTCACCGCGATCGTGATCGATTTAGCCACCACCGCACTCGGGTTGGCACTGGTGTATCATCTCTATAATGAGTTCGACACACTTGACGTTACCGAATACATGGAGGGTGACTAGATGCTGTATCACGCTCCCATGCTAATGGTAATAAGTCCCCTGGTCGGCGCGCTTCTACTCAGGATAACCAGCCGTTTTCTTCCTTCCCGTATCTATAGAGACTTGATCACTTTCATAAGCCTACTTACACCCATGGTCCTACTGCTTCTATTGTCTCCCATCTTATCTCAAGGTCCCATCGTATATGAGATGGGAGGATGGCCTCGCCCCTTCGGTATATCTTTGGTTCTCGATGGGTTATCAAGCTTTATGGCCCTTCTAGTTGGTATCGTAACCATCTGCTGTTTTATCTACTCGTTAGAAACTGAGGAGATGATCCCGAAGATAGACGACTATTATTTTCTATTCCTATTCATGACTACAGGGTTATACGGTGTTTTTCTGACTGGAGATATCGTGAACCGCTACGTATTTTTCGAAATAACGATATTGACTACATACGTACTTCTTACTTATACTGGAACTAGATCCTCATTGAAAGCGAGTTTTTATTACCTGATAGTCGGTAGCGTAGCATCCTTCATGTTCCTGATGGGCATAGGACTTCTTTATTTCTATACTGGCTATCTGGATATGGGAGCTTTAGCATCGACCGTTCCAGCATTGCCGGTATCCCAGCGTAACATAATCTTTTCATTTTTCCTTATAGCGGTAGGTGTAAAGGTCGCCGTCGTACCTTTCCATACATGGCTGCCCGATGCCCATGTTTCCGCTCCAACCCCCATGACTGCGGTGTTGGCGGGTGTTACCGTTAAAACAGGAGCGTATATCCTCCTGAAGTTGTTCTACCTTGGATTCGATACTTTTTTGATCAGATATCTGGTGGTGGTATTAGGAGTTATAACCGCTTTAACCGCCGCTCTTATCTCTTTGAAATATTATGATATGAAGAAGATCCTAGCATGGCTGACCATAAGTCACATGGGGGTGATAACGGCGGTCTTAGCTCTGTGGACACCTGCCGGGGTTTCAGCCGGTTTGTTGTATCTTTTGAATCACACACTCTATAAGACTCTACTGTTTCTTTCGGTCGGTGGGATGATTATCCTCCATGGTACTTCAGACATCCGGAAACTACCGGTCATGAAAAGTAACGTGTTACTCTCTTCAGCATGTTTGATCGGGTTGTTATCCATGGCTGGATTGCCGCCTTTTAACGGTTTCTACGGACGTTTCTACCTACTTGAGAGTACAAAAAACATCACAGGATTATTCGTAGTTATACTGATCGTACACTTCATCACAGCACTCTCCGTATTCCGCATATTGAGACTCTCGGCAAAAGAGAGTGATGATGATGATCACACTTTAAAAGAGAGCATCATGAAACCAATGGTGGTTTTATCGGGCTTATGTATCTTTGGGGGATTGACCACCTCGATATTGATGAACAATGTGATCGATCCGGCGGTATACTCCCAGATGGGAGAGGTATATCGAACAAATATCCCATGGCAGATAACATATAGTACCATCGCCAGTTACGCTGGGATCTTAATTATTGTAGCCGTGGTTTTGGCGTACTTCCTTTCGACCTATACCCATAAGATACCACTGAAATGGACAGATGGTCTGCTTTCCGAAGTTACTCTACCGGACTCCATAAGGTACATGGTGATCATTATTGCTGTACTGCTGCTGTTGAACTTTATCTAGGCCTTTTGGAAACTACTAGCTAGCACAATGATCTCTTCAAATCAGATTCTTAGTTACTCTTATCTATCTTATATATTATACTGGAAAACGATGTTTCATAGATCAAAATATGCTATGATGTTTTAAAAAAAGAAAAAAAGGGGTTTTAGTATTCCACTGTCCAAGTCACCTCGTAGTCGGCACCGTTGTAGACCCAGTAACCATGTCCCGGTTTCAAAATTATATATTCGAATATTCCTGAAGACAAATATTCGATGTTGTATTCGTTTTCTGGATTGAACAATCCTAACTTAGAAACCTCGGATGGAAGTACCTCTTCGGCGTTTCTGTCGGTTTCGGATGGTAATCCAACCATGTTCCATCCGGGATAGAGCGTTATGTTAGTACTGGTCGGTTCTGTTCCTTCTACAGTCAAGGTAACGTTGGAATTTACACGTATCCACACACCCATGGTAATATCCCAGGTATCCAAGTTATTGTATTGTTCTGACCTTCCTGGAACATAGGTCAACCACTCGTCTGTTTCCGCATCAAAGTACATCACCCTGTCGTAATCGCCGCCGATGCCGTGTTCTTCATGCTCTAAAATATATTCTAGGCTGTTGTTATATAGGTTCAAGTTGAAGGAAACAAAGTTCCATCCATCTGCATCTCCACCCGCTTCTAGCGGGATATCAAAGGGGATTGCTTCTTTGAAAACAGCTGTTATATTGTAGTCCTGATCCATGGTCAACGTTATCTCACTATCAGTACCAATATAGTCGCCGGTCCATTCGATGAAGGTCCAATTGTCCTGAGGTATGGCGGTCAGGTTGACCTCGGTTCCGTGTTCATACTCGGTCTGATCAGGCTCTATTTCAACGGTTCCCTCTCCTTCGATGTTAACCGTGAGTTCGTAGGTGTTTATGGCGAACTCAGCGGATATGTTGTAGTTATCCAACATCTCTATGGTCGTCTTGTTAGACCCATGATCATCGATGGTGTCTATATCGCCGGTCCACTGAACGAAGTGATGATTCTCATATGCAACAGCCTCGATATCGACTATCGTACCATAATCATACTCATAAACACCCTCTCCCGGTTCCACGACCTCTCCGTTTTCTGTAGATTCGATAGATAGGTTGACAGGGTCAAACAGCGCCCTGATGGTGTAATTATCGTTCATGGTGATGGTGGTGGAGTTCGAATGTATATCCTCGATAGTATCGGTGTCTCCGGTCCATCGGATGAACGTTGAATTCTCCAGGGGAGTTGCTTCGATATCAACGACTTGGTGTGGTTCGCATAGGAATTCTCCTTCCATGGGTACGGTCACCACTCCACCGCTGGTAGACTCGGTGGTCAATGTGTATATGGGCAGGTCCACATCTTCCCATCTCAAGAATGGATATCCATCGTTGACTTCTTCATTATAATCTATACGCCAGATGTAGTCAAAGCTATCGTCGTC
>JAFDUB010000137.1 GCA_019594025.1 Thermoplasmata archaeon | reverse complement strand
TGAGTGTTTGATACGAACAAGGGTCACCGATACCGCCGGTCGCTTTGCATATGACACCAGCGGCCACTTCACAATAGTTGGCTCTCCCCCTTCACCTCCAACAGATTTAGATGTGATTCACGGCGGCGGTCCAACTCTTGTTACCATGGATGATTTCTCTGATGGACATGATGCATGGACGGAACATTCCGGTAGTTGGGATTCATCTTCTGGTTACCTCCAAGGACATGGTAGTATATCTACTCCCGCGGAGATCGACGGTGAAAATATCGGGGCTTACGGTCAATGGGAATTCGACTTCCAGTTTACGAATACGGCTGAAGTTGGCGGTGATTATCAGCTTTTGAGATTCGACTTCATCAACATGGGTGCTCCAGATAGCCCTACAGGATACTACGTGATAGTAACCGGAGATGTCCCAGGAGGTTCACAGGCAAATCTGTGGCGAATAGAGGACGGGGAGCCACCGGACGACAGCCCGTTGATAGGAGGTATGTGGTCCGCGGACACCGAAGTACACACTCTTCGAATCGAGAGGTTTGATAACAACGATATGATATTGTACATAGATGGAGAAGAGCTCGGTTCAACCAACGATGACTCATACAACTCCAATGATTACATTGGATTCCGATTCGATGAGAACCCTGGTGACGGCGGAGATCATATAGTTCATGAAGTGCGTGGAACAAAGATACTAGTGGATGATGAGCACAACCATGTTTCATGGAGTGCTAGTCCGGACGAGTCAATAGGAGAAGTTAGTCATTACAATGTGTATAGTTCAGATAATTCCGATGGCCCCTTCGACCTCATAGGAAACGTTGAAGCCGACGGTTCAGCCCAATATACTTTCGTCGACTTCTACAAAGGGGACGCCGACGATATCATATGGTGGTATATCGTACGTGCGGTAGGTATCAACGGTCTCGAAGAAAGCAACACCAATGCAGTTCCAGAACCGGGTACCGAATTATCCACTATGGACATATCTCTGTACGCCGGCGGTGACGCAGGAGGCTGGAACTTTGTTTCATTCAACCTTATACCGCCCGACAGCTCGCTGGAAGCCATACTTGAAAACCCGGAGTACGGTATATCGGGTAACTACGATAGATCGATGTACTTTGATGCCTACGCAGACAACTGGTACACCTACGTACCCGGTAGGGAGGAGCGGTTCAACACTCTGGAGAATTGGGATCACTCCATGGGTGTCTGGATACGGATGACCGTGGACGACACTCTTACCATAGAGGGATCGGAACCCACACAGACGACTATCACACTGCAGCCCGGATGGAACATGGTCGGCCTGCCCAGTTCAACCGGCGGTAACCACAATCTACCGGCAGAGGTTAGCCGTATCGGTTACTTCGATTCCGCCCAGGAGTACAACCTTGCATACGACCACGACCCAGGAAACTTCGCATTCGCACCCGGTGAAGGTTACTGGCTCTACAACGACGCAGACCAAGGGGTCGACTGGATAATCGACTACTAAAAAAACCCCTTTCTCTTTTTTATTTATTATTTTTAGAAAAAACATGCACTAGATTTAATGGTGCAGGGGAAGGGATTCGAACCCTCGGACACCTATGTGACTAGACCCTGAATCTAGCGCCGTTGACCATGCTTGGCTACCCCTGCAAAAAAATCATTCTTGTTTTTGGATCTCCAGTACGGTGATTCTGAAACGAAGTGTTTTTCCTGCTACCTCTTCGTTAAAGTCGACCGTTATTGTATCTTCATCAACTTCTACTACTATACCTCTTGCATCCTGTGGGTTCTGTCCGGAGTTTCTTTTGATTTCTGGTACCTGTGCAACTTCTTCGTTGTGGAGTCCGATATGCTCGGCATCCACAACAGTACCCCTTTCCGCCTGGTGTCGAATTACTATCTCGCCTATACCTTGGTTTGCATTCGAGTCTATGGAAACCACTCTTGATTTCCATCTGGGAACATAAGGTTGGTAGGCATGATAGTATTCACCTACCTCCGGATCGTTTCTTAGAGTTACCATGTCCCCTTCGATGGAAGTAACGACTTTATTCCAACCCCAAAAAGGATCTCTTACTACCATGTTGACAGCAGGTTCCGTTCCGTATTCTTCCTCAAATATAAAAATGGAGGTAATTTCATAGACTGGATGCTTTTCCTGCCTATCGAAGGTGAATATTAGTTCTTCACTGTGGGTATCGTAAGCCTTTTCCGGTGGAATCAAAACGTCCTTGGTTTGTCCTTCTCTCATACCAACTACGTTTTCGCTCCAGCCCTCTATAACTCCCTCGCCCACCGTAAATTGAAAAGGTTCGCCTCTTTCTCTTTCGTCGAAGGTTAAAGTAGTTTCTCCGGCTATCTGTGCTCTCGAGGTATCGAATATACGTCTCCTATCGTATATCCTGTCATCCTCTAGCCAGCCGGTGTAATGCACTGTTATGGTGTCTCCCATCTCCACACGTGATTCCTCTTCAACCTCCTCTTCTTCAAAGTAACCGGAAGCGTAAATTCCAGCTCCTGCGGCGGCCACTGCGATTATGATCACAATCAAGATAGTCCAGTTTTTCATAGTGGCACGAAGAAAACAGTGTATCGGTAATAAATGTTGCGGATAATGCACTTCGAG
>JAFDUB010000010.1 GCA_019594025.1 Thermoplasmata archaeon | reverse complement strand
GAGGAAGAGGTTGACGAAGAGGAAGAGGTTGACGAAGAAGTGTCCGGCTTCGGAGGTGGCGATACAATAAGATGCCCCATATGTAACGCTGAAGTATATGCCGACGCGGCCGTATGCGATAGCTGCGGTGCAAACATTAATAAATAACCCTTAGCTCGGGGTAAAAGATGTCTTTCGAAAGAATCACAGGGAGGATAATAAAGCATCCCAAAAAACTCTCCTTCGACTATGTACCTGACCATCTACCTAACAGAGAAGAGCAGATGGATAAGTTATTTACATTGTTCAGAAGGGTAATAGAATCGGGCGTATCACAGAACGTATTTCTCTACGGTAGCGTAGGTACTGGTAAGACCGCTACCGCAAAGCGCTTCTGTATGGACTACAGAGAGTGGGCGGAAAATAAAGGACGGCGGATTGATTATGTATTTATCAACTGTAGAAGGAGGTCTAACAAACAGCAGGCTATGTGGAAGATTGTTTCCCATTTCGACTCCAACTTCCCGGACCGTGGATTCTCCGTGGGAGATATGCTGGAGATCCTTCAAAAACATCTTAAAAATAAAAAAACCCATCTGTTTGTGGTTCTTGATGAAGTGGATACCCTTGTCCAAAGAGACGGTTCGGACCTGATATATCTTCTTTCACGATTTGAAGACGAGGCTATCAGTCCTGAGGGGAGATTATCACTCTTATTAATATCTCAGAAAAACGTTCTTGAACTATTAGAACAGAGCGCCTTGAGCACTTTCAAACGGGGTAACCGAGTTAAGTTTCCTTCTTACGATAGAAACGAACTGCTTGATATACTTTCATATCGTTCTAAACTCGCCCTCCATCCGGATTCGTTGGGTGATGGGGAGTTGAAACTGCTAGCAACAACAGCTACCTCTGAAAGAGGGGACGCACGTTTTGGTATAGAGTTACTAGAAAGAGCTGCTTTAATCGCAGAGGGTAAAGGAAAGGGAGATATTGATGCTGAAAACATACGAGCTGCTAAGGCGGACATAGACCCTTATTTTACCGAAGAAAAAATACATGAATTAAATACAAATGAAAAGCTGATACTGCTGTCCGCAGTGCGGCTCCTCAGGTCATCTCCTTTTACAACTACTGGTGAAGTCGAGGATTGTTATGCCATGGTGTGTGAGGAGTTCGTACAAAAAAAGCTCGCTCATACACAGTTCTGGAAGTATCTGAAGTCAATCTCCGACCACGGTCTTTTGAACACCACTACGGTGTCTTCCAGCAAAGGTCGAACTACAGAGGTATCACTCTCGGATATACCGGCGGATGTACTGGAAACTCGGCTGGCGGATATGCTGAGTAGATAAGATGAAGATAACCGATATCGAAGGGGATAGAGTACTTTTTGCCGTCTGTCTTTTATCTCTTCTAGGTACCTCGTTCCTCTTCTTGCTCTCTGCATCACAGGAACCTCCCGAGATAGATATTGTAGATATCGACGATAGTTATCTCGATACGGTCATCATCACCCGTGGATACGTGATGGACCTGCGAAATTATTATGGTACTTCCCATGTAACCGTGAGGGACCCAGAGGACACCGATGAAATAGCGGTGCTTATAGATCCGGATGTCATGGAGGATATCAAAGACAAGGAACACGTCATTCCTGGTGCCACCTTTTCCTTTCAAGGCAGAGTAGAGCAGTATGGCTCTTCAATTCGATTGAGAGTGGATTCATCTAATGCCGTAAAACTGGTGGAAAAAACCCGCTCGAGTTTTATCCCGATTGACTCCATACTTGAAAATCCCAGGTGGTACGAGGGGACTAACATTAAGATACGCGGGGAAGTTAAAGACCTGTGGACCATTTCCCGAGGTACGCACTTGATACTCAGTCCCCTGGAACATCCCTATAGGAGGTTGAGCTGTGAAGTCGACAATTGGTACGTTGAAGATGAGGTGGTCAAGGGTGATTGGGTGGTGATCGAGGGAGTGCTGGAGTACAGCCAGTGGAAAGGCATGTGGGTGCTGAGGAGTGAAGAAGTGCCCACCGTTCACTGATGTAGTCTGCTCAATATATTATTTTTAAGTTGGGAGGTGTCGACGTTGATCATCTCGACACGTTCTCCGTTTATGTAAAGCCAATCCCAGTTCCATGGTGAAACCGAGTACTTTAGCGCTTCCTTTCTTGTGTCAACGGTGTGAAGTAGATGTGTTATGTTCTTTGAATCTATTTCTTTGACAACCTCTTGGATCCTTTTTGCGTTGTGGATGCTGTATGCACATCTGTGACTGTATCCCTGCTCGATTATCACTTGATCTTCGGAGGATGGGATCTTGGGAGAATGATCCTGTGTGGAAAAACTCGGTTTATCTTTAACTTCTTCGAAAGGTTTCCACATCAGATGAAGGTAGTCCTGAGCACCGACTGTGTTAAATCCCAAACGCTCCATCATACTTATGGGAAAGTGAGATGGATGATCGTAAGCTAAAACCGCCATCCCAGTGAATCGATCTTCAACTCCTTCTAGAGTCTTTTCAAGCAGTAAAAACTCCTTTTCCAGATGCTCTTTATTCCCGAGAACTTTCCAGTGAAAGCACATAAGAGTACATGCACCCGGGGCGATTATAGGCATTGGCGCGGTTTCAGACTGCATATACTCTACGAAACCGGCTGGATCTCATCACGATAATGAACGATCCCTTCCATCCCTTTATCCATCATCTCCTTTCTCCACGAGAGGGTTTTGTAAATATCCCCCTTCATCTCTTTACCCGCGATATCCGCTCCACCGGGACAGCATACGATGTCCTTTATATTGCCCTCGGTTAACGGTACGAACCTGTTACTCGCCATAGATCGTAATCACCCCTAGCTGTATTTAAAGTCATTTTAAATGTATGACTATCTGCAACATGTTTATATACCCCCAGACACCACTCTTAGCTTGAACAGGAGATCGAGGACGGCCGACGGGGTTCGACCCTGAGGAAAGTCCCCTCTCCGCGGAAAAGGTGGACCGTCGCAAGGCGGTGAGGTGAGAGCCTCGGCAAGGGCGCAGAAACGACACGTCCTTCAGTGAGCTGTGAAGCGTGCGAAACCTGCCGCAAGGCAGAGTGAGTTAACCCGTAGAGCGTAGACCTGGAGGGATCGATGAAACGGCGACTCCCCACCGGAGCAAGTCCAAACATGCCGGGATGACCATTCCGGGACCGGCGGGTAGGACGCATAGATGAATGCCGTCTGAAAACAGAAAGGGGCTTACTACGATCACCTGTTCTCTGTTATTTTTCCCTCACGGATAGGCAGAGAGTATTAGACGTTTACGAAGGAAACCTTTAATAGTCGTACCTCTATTCTCATCGCAGTGAAAATCATGGTAGAAGCATATTGTGTAAAATGTAGAAAAAAAGTAAAGGTGAAGAATGCGAAGGAAGTAACGATGAAGAACGGCCGACCTGCTACAAAGGGTGAATGCCCGGATTGCAGCACCGGTGTCTACCGTATCGGTAAATCCAAGTAAGAAAAAACCTTTAACCCCCTTTTCTTTATTTCTTTTTTATGTACATCGTCGGACTAGAGGGTACAGCCCATACACTAGGTATCGGTATTCTCGATGAAAAAGGTACCATTCTAGCCAACCTTATGAAGACCTACAAACCGAAAGAGGGGATTCACCCTAGGGAGGCGGCGAACCATCATGCAAAGGAGTTCGTACCTACACTAGAAGAAGCGATCTCCAAGGCAGGTATTGTTCGTAGTGATATAGGGTTGGTTGCATTCTCACAAGGTCCTGGCCTCGGCCCGTGCTTAAGAACGGTCGCCACCGCCGCGAGAGCTTTAGCCCTGTCCTTAAACGTTCCTTTAGTCGGTGTAAATCACTGTATCGCCCACATAGAGGTAGGTAGACTTACAACAGACTGCGACGACCCGGTTCTTTTGTACGCTTCGGGAGGCAACACTCAAATCATCGCCTTTACCCGTGGTAAGTACAGAGTTTTCGGCGAAACCTTGGATATCGGGATAGGTAACATGTTGGACAAATTTGGGAGGGAGAATGGAATACCGTTTCCAGCGGGACCGGTTATAGAAAAAAAGGCGAAAAAGAGTAACTCTCTGATAGATCTACCATACAGTGTAAAAGGTATGGACGTCTCTTTTTCAGGTATTTTAACCGCCGCATTGAATTCTAAAGCACCGATGAACGACCTTTGTTTCTCACTTCAAGAAACCACCTTCGCCATGTTAACCGAGGTGACCGAGAGGGCTTTGGCTCATACAGGAAAGAAGGAAGTTCTTTTAGGAGGCGGGGTTGTTAGAAATAAAAGACTTAGAGAGATGGTAGAAGTCATGACAGAGGAACGTGGAGCAAAGGCCTACGCACCTCCGGGTCCGCTTTGTGTAGATAACGGTGCGATGATCGGTTGGACCGGTTTTGTGATGCATAAAGCGGGATCGGAGACGCCTGTCGAAAAAAGCGGTGTTATACAAAATTATCGAACGGACGAAGTCGATATAACCTGGAGAAAATAGAAACTTTTTTATGACCCCATTATATAATGTCTATAAGGTGAAGTAATGGTAGAAAAACCAACCGAAGGTATATGCGGTGCATGTGGCTCCGAGAATCTTGAGTTCTTCGATGACGGTTCTGGGAGATGCACCGATTGTGATCGTGCATTCCAATGGGCTCTGGACTTGGCTCAAGAGAGCACATCCGCCGGTATGAATAATCAAGAAACAATTGAAAAAACTTTCCGCTCCACTGTAAGAAGTGACGGTTTCCACCCGGCACGTCGACCGGCAGCATCTCTCTCCGGTGAGAGATATACATCATTTGTAAATATACTAATCATTGGCTTTCTTTTGTTGATCGCTGGTTATTCATTGATGTTTTCGATGCACGCGGCAACTGATTGGGCGGAAGAACCTATTGAATTTGCATCCACGATGGTTATACTATCACTACTTCTCATAAACGTAGGTATAGTGATCGTGGGATTGGGACTTGTTTTAGGCGCTGTAAAGGCGGAATATCTCGGTGAGGAGTTAAGAGCATGGATGCTCATGGCGATGGCAATACTCCTGGGTGTATTCCTAGGCCTAGGTAACTTTCTCTCGTTGGTAAACCTCCTGTGAATCCATTATCTATTTATATTCCCTATACTTCGCCCATTGGAGGTACCGTCATGAGCGAAGAAAAAAAACTCACCAAGGAAGAGCTGATTAAAAAGGCTAACTTACCAGCTAAGAAAGCGATGGAATGGCATCCTTTTTACCGAGGGAAGATAGAGGTTTCACCCAAGGTCCAGGTAAGCAGTTTCGACGATTTCGGTGTCTGGTACACACCTGGTGTGGCGAAACCGTGTCAAGATATACATAAAAATCCATTGACGGTTTACACACATACCAACAAATGGAATAACGTCGCAGTCGTTAGCGATGGAAGTCGTGTGCTGGGACTTGGGGACATCGGACCGGAAGCCAGTATGCCGGTCATGGAAGGGAAGGGCTTATTGTTCAAATATCTCGGAGGTGTAGATGCCTTCCCGATCTGTTTAGATGCACATGATCCAGAAGACATAATACAGGCGGTAAAATGGATCGCACCATCCTTTGGAGGTATAAACCTCGAAGATATATCCAAACCCAAGTGTTTCTACATACTAGATAGACTTCGGGAGGAGATGGACATACCTGTATGGCACGACGACCAGCAGGGAACGGCCGCTATCACACTGGCCGCTATCATCAACGGTCTTAAAGTGGTGGGTAAAGAGCTGGACACCGTCGAGATCGGTTTGATCGGTGCAGGTGCTGCAAACCTGTGTTTGGCACGTACACTTCTAAAGGCAGGTGTTCCTGAAAAGAACCTGACAGTATGTGATTCAACCGGACTCCTCCATCCAGGTAGAGAAGATCTAGACAAAGAAAGAACACCCGTTAAATGGGAGTTCGCCCAGAAGACGAACAAAGGTAAGATCGACGGAGGTCTTGCCGAACTTATCGAAGGGAAAGATGTAGTTGTAGCCGCATCCAAGCCGGGACCGGATACCATCAAAAAGGAATGGTTAAAGAAAATGAATAGCGACGGCGTACTCTTCGCAGAAGCAAATCCCATACCTGAGATTTGGCCCTGGGAGGCTAAGGAAGCAGGAGTTAGGATCGTTGGAACCGGACGTTCCGATTTCCCGAACCAGGTAAACAACTCCATCGGATTTCCGGGGATATTTAGAGGTACTTTGGATGTTAGAGCAAAGACCATCACCGACGAGATGCACATAGAAGCTGCATACGCTATAGCTGAAGTTGCAGAAGAACAGGGTATCCACGAAGATTATTTAGTGCCTAAAATGGACAATACTGAAGTGTACATTCGTCAAGCGGTTAGAGTTGGTATGAAAGCTGTTGAGCAAGGTTTGGCAAGATTGAAACTTTCAGAAAGTGAGCTTCGGAAAATTTCCGAGACAATCATACTGAAGAGCAGAAAACAGACCAAGATGCTCATGGACAGTGGACACGTGGAAACACCACCTGAGCCTCTTCAGTCATATCCGGTCGGCGGGATGTGATAGGGGATGAGCGAGGCGGACGCGAAGTTGTCAGCCTTACGGGGCTTGCTGAGGGAAATGGGTAAAGTCTTGGTAGCATACTCCGGCGGGGTGGACAGCACCTTGCTGGCCGCTGTGGCCAAGGAGGAGTTGGGCGATGCGTGCCTGGCGGTGACGGCATCCTCGGAAACCTATCCGGAGGAGGAATTGGAACGAGCTGTGCAACTGGCGGAGCAGTTCGGGGTACGGCACCGGGTTATAGCCACCTCTGAATTAGAGATAGATAGTTTTGCTGGCAATCCGCCTGACCGCTGTTATTTTTGCAAGCGGGAGCTGTTCAACCGCCTATGGGTACTGGCTGATGAGCTCGGGTTGGACTGGGTCATCGATGGGGCTAACCGGGATGACCTGCAGGATCATCGACCGGGTAGCAGAGCGGCCCGGGAGCTGGGGGTCCGCAGTCCCCTACAGGAAGCGGGGCTGAATAAAGAGGATATCCGGGAGTTGTCCCAAAAACTGGGGCTGCCCACTTGGAACAAACCCTCTATGGCCTGTTTGTCATCTCGCTTTCCTTATGGTACTACCATCACAGAGGAGAGGCTGCAGCAGGTGGGGCAGGCGGAAACATTTCTCCGGGGGCTGGGCCTAGGGCAGCTGCGCGTGCGCTTTCACGGCGATGTAGCCCGCTTGGAGGTGCCCAAGGAAGACATGACCCTGGTCTTGGAAAGGGGAGAGGAGATCGCGACCAGGCTGAAAGAACTCGGCTTTCTCTATGTCGCCCTCGATCTGGAGGGATATCGCAGCGGCAGCCTGAACGCCGCCTTGCCTCAAGGGTAGTGCCGCCTTTCCATTCGCAAAAGGTTATACCTCGCAAGGAGATCTCCGAGGGCGTTAGTAAAAATAGTGTATAAGGGGCCGCATAAAATCGGAAAATATATAACAAACAACTACCCCTATCGAACCATGAAAATTAACATCCCTTATGCCGGCGAAGAGGTTGAAGTAGAGGTAGATGATGATAAGGTTAACGCGGTCCTTTATCCCAACGAAATGGAGAAGAGAGATGAGACCGAAGTCATCCTTGAAGCACTAGAAAATCCTGTGGGAAAACCTATATTTTCCGAATTCATTACTGATGGTACTCTATTCATAGTAAATGATGCAACGAGACCGACTCCTACGTCTAGAGTCCTAGAATTGGTGAAAGAGGAGATCCAGAAACATGATGTCAAATTTATTGTGGCACTAGGCTCCCATCGAGAACCGACGGAAAAAGAGTATAAACAGATATTCGGTGAAGTATACGAAGCGAAAAAGGAATATATTTATTATAACGACGCGAAAAACGGTGAGATGGTAGATTATGGCAAAACCAAAAGAGGTACACCCATTAAGTTCAACAAGATAGTTGCTGAAGCGGAAAATGTAATAGCTATAAATACAGTTGAACCGCACTATTTCGCTGGTTTCACAGGTGGTAGAAAGTCATTCCTGCCTGGTGTAGCTTCTTACGAAACTATCACTGCAAATCATGAATTCGCGCTTGAAAAGGATGCGAAGACCCTCAAACTGAAAGGTAATCCAATCCACGAAGACATGACAGAAGCTTTCAATAAATTCGACGGGGATGTATTCGCAATCAATATGACGTTGGACAAGGATGGAGATGTTTACAGTGCCACTGCCGGTGACATGGAAGAGTCGTTCATGAAAGAAGTTGAAGCCTCTAAAAAAGTATTCGGCGTTTCTATAGATGAAAGGTCAGAGGTTGTGGTAACCGCAGCTCACCCTATAGATGTCAATTTATACCAAAGTCACAAAGCACTTGAGAACGGTAAACTCGCTCTCAAAAAAGGAGGTATAATCATACTCGTTTCAGCATGCCCAGATGGTATAGGACCTAGGAATTTTTATGACTTGATGGCTTCTATCGATGATCCTAAAAAAGTGATGGAAAAGATAGCAGACGGATATAAATTAGGTTATCATAAAGCTGCGAAAATGGTAGAAGTTTGTGAGAGTTCTTCGATGTGGTGTGTTTCAGAATTGGATGAGGAAGTGACAAAAAAGGCATTCATCGAATCCAAAAAGGATATTCAGACGGCGATCGATGAGGCCCTAACCAAAACTGGCGGGAAAGTCACCTTTCTTATCGAAGGGGGTATGGTTGTCCCTAAACTGAATCATTAATTCTGTTTAATAGACATCCTCTGGTACCTCGTATGCATATCGTTCCATGGGCATTAGTATAAAATTCACAGATAACACAACAATTACATATTTGCGAAAAATATATATTATGTAGGGTCTTAAGCGAGATTAATTTATAATAAGGTGGTTCAATATGATAAAACCAAGTTATAATAAGGTTACCGACGAAATAATTGAATATCTGAAGGATATATGTGGGGATAATTACGTAATATCCGATAGAGATAGCATGGAAAGTTATACTCATGATGAATTGTCGCCAGTTGAAGTAAAAGGAGAATATCCCGAGGTCGTCGTTAAACCAAATTCTACAGAACAGATATCAAGGATAATGAACTTTGCTGATGAGAATAAAATTCCTGTGACACCTATGGGTGGAAAAACTGGGCTAGCAGGAGGGATGATACCTGTCTATGGTGGAATCGGTCTCTCACTGGAAAGATTAAACGAAAAAATCGAAGTTGACGAAGATAATTTGATGGTCGAAGTTGATGCGGGAGTGACTATGAATGATCTGTACGAGGCTGTCGAAAAAAAGGGATTGACTATACCTATACATCCTACAACCGGAGATTCTCAGGTCGGGGGTACAATAGCGGCAAATGCAGGTGGAGAATCAACTCTAAAACATGGTGTCATGAGAGATTATGTTAAGGGCCTGGAGGTAGTACTCCCAAATGGAGAAATCCTTAAGCTCGGTGGTAAGTTACTAAAGAACAATACCGGATATTCTTTAATGCATCTTTTAATAGGAAGTGAAGGTACTCTTGCCATTTTCACCAAAGCAATATTGAGATTATATCCTTCTTCGGAAGAATCAAAATTCATAATTGTTCCCTTCGAATCGGGTCAGAGTGCAATAAAAACAGTCTCTGAGATGATTAAAAAAGGTATCATGCCCGTGGGAATAGAATATTTGGAAAGAGAGACTATAATTAGGGGACAACAAAAGGTGAATGAAAATTGGCCGTGTGATATCGGCGAGGCTACGCTGATGATCTTTGTATCGGGTAAAAACGAAGACGAGATATTAGACAAAGCACAAGAAATTATGCAAATCTGCCAGCAAAGGGGAGCTGTTGATGCCTTTTTAGCATTCAAGAGTAAAGAAATAGACAAGATATTGAAAATAAGGGCAGGTATAGCGGAGGTTATCCAGGAAGGTAATGTAACAGGACATCGTTCGGGTGATTTAGTCGTACCTCCCTCTAAAATAGCTGAAATGATTGATAGAGCTAGGACGATATTCTTTGAATCTAACTTGGAAGGTATATTCTATGCCTTCGGACACGCCGGGGACGGCAATGTTCATATCGAGGGAAAGCTTCCCGACGAAGGGATTATCGACTGGAAAGAAGTAAAAGAAGTAAGAGACAAATGGATACAAGAAGCAATCAACCTAGGCGGAGATATAACAGGAGAACATGGGATAGGCTTAATTAAAAAAGCTGAACTTCGAAAATCAAAAAGCGAGGAAGAAATGAGACTGATGGAAGGGATAAAGAATCTATTCGATCCTAACAACATAATGAATCCAGGTAAAATAGTTCCTAGGGATGATGAAGTTGAAGATAAATATATAAAAATATGAATAGTTAAAATGAAAGATTAGATACATTCGGTAAGAGAAATAATTTAGTCCCTGCGATCTGACTATTCTCCTCTTACTTGTTTTATAAGTTCGGGTACTACTTTATAAAGGTCTCCTACTATTCCATAATCTGCGTAATCGAATATTGGAGCGGAAGGGTCAGTATTTATTGCGACGATAATAGATGACTCTTTCATCCCTGCTAGGTGTTGGGGTGCTCCGGATATACCACAGGCGATATATAATTTTGGTTTCACTCTATTTCCACTGTACCCAACTTGATGATTCCTTGATATCCATCCTTCGTCAACCAAAGGCCGACTTGAGCCGACCTTTCCTCCCAAAGCAGAACAAAATTCTTCAATCAATTTAAAATCCCGTGGATCTTTAAGGCCTTTTCCAGCCGAGATTACTATTTCAGCCTCTTGTATATTTACATCTTCTCCCATCATTTCCTCTAAAATAGTGACATCCGGGCCTGTATAATCGATGGCTTCTTTTTTGATGATCTCTCCTTCTCTACTGGTATCCCTTTCAAATTCATCGAATTCTTTGTATCTAACAGTAGACATCTTAGGGCACCTATCGGTAGAGATATGTGCTAGTATATTTCCAGTAAAGGCAGGTCTTATTTGAACAAACTCACCCTTAGCTATCTTTAAACCGGTACAGTCTGCTGTTAACCCGGTTTCCAGTGCTGCAGCCACTCTTGGTGCTAATGACCTACCGAAGTTCGTCGCCCCAATTAACAATATCTCTGGTTTATTCTCTTCAACTACTTTTACAATATTCTCTTTAAATGGCATTTCATTTGGATAATCGAAGCTATCGTGTTCTATAAGGTACACGCGGTCTGCTCCCCTATATACCAATTCTTGTTTATTGTCTCCGTTAGGAGTTAAAAACAAGGCAGTAAGGTCTGTATTGAGATCTTCAGCGAGCTCCCTGCCTTTATTCAATAATTCATATGAAATAGGATGTATCCCTCCTTTTTCCTGTTCACAGTATATCCAGACTCCTTCAGCAGCGTTCTCATCGTATGCCATCTTATATCCCTCCCACATCAGATCTTAGTTGTTTAACCAGGTTTTTAACTGCATCGGGCCCTTCGAAGATTTTACTCTTTCTTCCTTTCTCTTTCGGAACTTCTATTTTTACAACTGCCGTTGGCGATCCTCTACCTCCAAAATGTTTTTTATCACCAAATTCTGCTAAATCGTTAGCCCCCCATTTTACTACCTCTGCATTTCTAGCTTTTAACTTGTCATTTAAGGAAGGTAACCTAGGTTCATTGACATCCTTTGTTACTGTTATCAATCCAGGTAACTTTAATTCCTTCTTGTATGTTCTTCCCCATAGCTCTGTTTGGACAATTATTCTTTTTTTATTTCTTTTGATTACCCCGTTGACATAAGCGATATGAGGAATATTGAGGATCCCCGCCGTCTCTGGTCCGACTTGACCTGTATCTCCGTCAACTGTTTTTTCTCCGCAAACAATCAAATCATAGTTATCTATTTTTTTAATTGCTGTTGCCAAAGCATAAGATGTCGCCCAAGTATCCGCACCCGCAAAACCTTTATCTGTCAAAAGTATAGCGTGATCCGCTCCTCTTGCTACAGCATCTTTTAGTGTATCTTCAGCTTGAGGAGGCCCCATAGAGATTACAGTTACGGTCCCACCGATCTCCTCTTTTAGTTTAACCGCTTCTTCTAAGGCATTTAAATCAAAGGGATTAGGTTCTGCTGTAGCTGAGCTTCTATCGATACGACCTTTTTCTCTGTCAAAATGTACTTTTTCAATATCTGGTACTTCCTTCATGGGAACGATTATATTCAAATTCTCCATGGACTTGAAAAATTACCAATCATATAAAAATATTGCGATAAGTGGGCAGATGGCAACTTGACGGTTTTGAGGGACTTCTCATGTAATATAATAAGATTGTATGAGAAGTTGGTCGATACCTGGACGGCTATCCGTTCTCTAAAGGTTGCTAGCGGCATCAAGGTGGGCTTGAAAGCCATCGAAGAGGATATCGCAAGAGTGGAACTCAGCGAAGAGGAGCTTAGAAAGAAAGCAGGTAAAATTATCCTCCGAAGCAGGAATCACACAAAAACTCTTATGGACACCGGATTGATCAAGACTGCTCACGAAGTGGAGTAAAACCTTTTTTTTTCAAAAAAGATATATCCCTTCAACCCTTAGCCCTTATTGTGAAGATACTCGCTGTTGCTACGGATAACTTCGAATTCTACTACGATATAGTGAAGGAGCTGAAGCAGAGGAATATACCCTTTGTGAGCTTATCTCCCCAGGATACGATACCGGATAACGTAGGCGTAGTTTTAACATCGGTGCATGAAAAACCGATCGTTGAATACGATAATGTGATCGGTGTTGATAAGGACGTTCGAATGGGGATACGCATAGCACTGAACGCTCTATCAGGCAAATCAACATATCAAAGATTAGTGGTAGGTATAGATCCTGGCTTCAGGCCGGGAGTTGCATTGATCGGCGACGGGAAATTGCTCGAAACCGCTTATGCCGAATCACCAGAAGCCGTTAGAGCCCTGGTACAAAGATACGTAGACGGATACGACTTTCACCGGATGATCGTGAGAATCGGACATGGTGATAAAACAAATAGGAATCGCACTTTGAATTCGTTGAGTGGTATGGCATTGAGAATAGAAATAGTAAATGAAGAATACACCACAAAACATGGGGAATCACCGGATTTAGAGGCTGCGAGGAAAATCGCCCTTTCCGAAGGTGATATGGCATGTGGTCCGCACCAGGTTAAGGCAACGGAGGGGGAGCAGAAAGAGATGCAGAGAAGGAGTAGACTGCAGAGTAATGGCGAGATAACGATATCTAAAAAATTAGCACGTAAGGTGGTAGAGGGTAAACTCAAACTGGGCGAGGCAATAAAAAAACAGAGAGAGGGGGAAAATCAGTAGATCCTCTTTAAAGAACCGAGATCAGGTTCGTATAGCTGCCCCGTGGATCTAAGATTTTTAACCGCTTCCTCAAATTCCGATTCGGAGATGTTTTTTCTCTCCATTGCCTCGTTCATCAGCTCACCGTAATCCACGCCGTTGCCGTGGTCATCTTCCATCTCTTTTATAACCTCTAAGACCAGTTCCTCCAAGTCGTTTTCTTCCTCTTCCACCTTAACCTCAGCCGGCTTTTCTACAGGAGTTCTTTCGTACTCCGGAAGAACGTACATAAGAGAGTCTTCAAGCATAGACCAATATTTATCCAACGCTATGGATGAATAATAATCCACAGCTTTTTTGATCCCTTCAGCCAAATCCGGCTCATAGCCGAGTTTAACCAGTTCCTCGACCGAGGCTTCCTCCATTCTCAGAGCCTCTTCCACGGCTTCAAGTCGGGTCTTCAACGATTGGGCGGCCTCAAGTATCCAGTAATCTCGTAACTCCTCAGAAACCTCTTTGATGCACTCGCATCTCAGGGAAGTTAACACGGTTTCATCGTCTGGTCTGTATACGCTGGATTTACCGACTACCGCCACATAAGATGGTGGTTCTAGTGAAGAGATGGTAGTGGCCGCGCCGGGCTGGTACTGCCCGGCGGAGACGAAGTAGGTTCCTGTAGGATCAGAAACTCGAGCCCTCCACATAGGGTCCTCTGGAGTCCCAAGATTCTCCGTTTCAGTGAGTACTCCTACCATGTACACCCTGTTGACCATGGCGCCCAAAGGGGTCACCACGTAGGAAGGAGTCCTCTCGGACTCGCTGCCGCTAATCTCCAACGTGGACTGGTTGAACTCCTCTGCGAACAATCTCCAGGCGACTTCGCGCTGTATCATGCTCATACTCTCACCTCATCAAGAAGCCTACGAGCCTCTTCTTCCATGTTTATCTTCTTCTCCTTGACCTCGCGGGCGATCAGCATAAGACCGTAATCGTCACACGTGACGTTACCCTTCAACCGTAATGGTTGAGCTATCAGATGATCTTCTAACTCATCCTTTATAACACCATGGTCCATGCGGTCCCTGGCAAGCTGCATTGCTTCGTCCAAACCGTATCCGAGTATTTTCTCGGTCTGTTCACGGGTGATAATAACCGTCAACGCACCTGTACCGTCGTCCAGTATTCCTTTGACACGAAGGTCCGGTTCACCATCCACCTTACCATGAATTCTGCATGCACTCTTTTGAACCACACGGTTGCACTCGGGGCATCTGAATATTAGCCCGCTACCGCTTTTGATATCGATCATAACGGCGTCTACAATTGCATCTACCGCACCGCCTCTGCGGGCAAGCTGCGATATTGTCATTATACCTGATTCTTCTAGTTCATCTTTAGGCGGTAGTGTGTCATCTTCTAGTTTATCAACAGTGGCGTTCTCATCAAAACTCAGCTGAGGGATACCTCGCCACGAACGAACATAACCTCCGTTCACCTCTATAACCATATCTTCTTTTAAACCAAAGTCGTGCCACGCACTGAACTGTACCTTACCCGTTTCATCAGCCATGATACCTGAGTAAAGTTCCTTTTCACCGTTCTCAGTTTGAACGATTTTCTTCTCCAAGTCGAGAATTCTACCAGTAATGATCAGGTTACTCATGCCCTCACGAACATCCCGCATATCACATCTTTGAGGAGTTCTTTTGAACTCGGGTACTTCATCACCCTCGAGCATCTTCATCCTTCCACGTGAACCGATGTTTACCTGCGGTTTATCATTCCATGTGGTAGCGTATGCATTTATCACATGAACCGTGTCACCCTTCTCAAGGGGCTCGGTTAGAGGTTCCCACAGTGTGAAAGGTATGGTTCCAGTGTCATCACCGAAGATACCATAATGTATCGTTTTCGGCTCACCTTCGACCTCGATTTTCTTTTCGTTTATCGATACAATCCTCGCCTTGAGCTCAAGATTTTTCTCGGTTCCCGTTATCTCGTTAACCTTTTTCTCGGTACGAGCGAAGAGGTCCTGAGGATCTCCACCTAACTTCTTCACCACGGACCTTTTGACCTCGGTGAGGGACAATCCGTATTTCTCGAGCCATTTTTCGAGTTCTTGTTCGACTTCTTCTTTGCTTGCTTTTCCTTTTAGCGCCCGGGTTATATCTTCTATATGGGGCGCGATTTCTTCGTTTTTCATACTATCACGCTTTTTTTCGAATGTGTTTACCAACTAAAGTAGCATCATATTTAACGGTTTTCAAGGGGGGTAGAAAAAATGGTAAAAGTGGAAAGGTTTTTCTTTTTGACTTAATCGGGGTACTCCTCGATCTTATCGTAGTTATCTTTGATATGGTCTAGAATGATACTACGATTCCTCTTCAAATGTGACTCATACCACGATTTAACTACTTCCTTTAGAGTATCGTGGAAATCATCTAGGTCTTTATCCCCAAGAGAAAACTCCGCTTCCCACAGTAAGTAACGGGCGTATATTCTTTTCCATCCGCTGTACTTATAGTAGGTTTCTCCTTCACAGAATTCAAAGAACATACCAACCTTAAAATTGTCTTCTTCGGTGTAATAATCTATAAGGAGGGTATCTCCCGCCCGGTTTTCATCTTGGGTCTTGTCCATCAACCGGATGGTTCGAACACCGGTGAAGTCAAAATTCTCTTTAAATTCCCAGTGTTCTGGGAACTCTTTAATCTTGGCGAATGAACTGTATTCCGGCTTCATACTGAAGTGTACGTTTATCTTCTCGAAGCGAATCCAAATCCTCCAAAAATCCTTTATGAACTGTTGATTGATCTCCGCGAGTTTTGAATCTCTTTCACCGAGGTCCCGAAAGGTCTCTTCGGTTTTCTTCTCCAACTCCTCATCGAGTTCGTCGAACCAATCAGCAGCCTCCTTCTTGTCCTTCTTTTTTGAAGCCATGATATCACATTTTATATTTTTAAGAGTGCTTTTAATCTAAGAGGTAATGAAAACAGGGATATAAAAGTTTTCTTAAAGATATTGTGCAATTAAAGGAAATTATTTAAAATCTAGAGATAACCTTTATATCCTTTGTAATACCTTATACATACACATGACTGGGGGATTTTAATATGAACTGTGAACTTTGCGGAAAGAAAATTGGAAAGCCAAGCACTGTATCTATAGAGGGGTCCACCCTTCAAGTTTGTAAAGACTGTTCGAGGCATGGAAAAGAGGTTTTTGATTCGGGAAGTAGTAAAACTACCCGGGACGAACTGTTAAAGCGTTTAGAGAAAAAAAAAGAGGCCTACAGTAACACCCGGCATATGGATAGTGGTGAAAAGGTACTAGCTTTGGACTACAGTGATAGAATTCAAGAAGGCCGTATCAATCTATCACAGACACAAGAGGATTTGGCTAAGGATGTAAACGAGAAAAAATCCGTAATCGCAAAGCTGGAAAAGGGAGACCTGCGTCCCAGCGATGAGCTAATCAAAAAACTTGAAAGTGCTCTTAACATAGAACTTATGGAGGAGTACCAAGAAATAACGACCAGTACATCTAAAAGCGGAAAAGCGCTCACTTTAGGAGATCTAATAAAAGAGGCAAAATGATCCACAGCTAGCACAGCTTGTCCGAACGCTTCTTTAACTCGCGCATGGAAACGTCGTAGTACATTTCCTTTCTTACTTTAAGTAATTCCTTGGATCGAAGTGCGTTCAAGTTATTCTCAGCCACCTGGTTACCCACGTTAAATTTATGAGCTATGTCGGCCACGGTAACCTCTCCACACTCGAAGATAAACTCAAACATCTTTTTTACAAGTGGTGGGAGTTCTATGTGGGAGATCAGAGTGTCGAACATCATGTACTCTATGGGCTTACGATTGACCCGGTAGTGGTACGGGATCATATGTAGATAATGAGGTTTCTGAGTATCACTCAACGTATCTATAACATAGGTGTATCTATCCCTGGGCGTGTAAGCGCACACCCGTATCTCGAATGGAAGAACACCTGTCCTGACGTGACTCCAGATACCCCCTATTTTTTTTAAACAGGGATCGTACTGTCTTGGAACTTCCTGAGCATGATGATACTGGGATTTGGTTTGTATAGATATGGGAAAGAAAAAATCCGAAATGTAAGCCCTCAGCATCACCCTCTCATCCTTTACTTTATTCGCACTCGCCCATCGATTAAGGGAGTCCGGATCAAAATCGAAGGTGCGTGCTATACCCCGACCACCCTTTTCCATGATCTCACGGGTAGGCTTAGAAAAATTCCATTTGCCGTCGAGTACCGGTTTTAGAAATTTGATCTTGATCTTGGAGAGGGACTCTTCCCTATACAGGGCATCGAGTAAAGAGGTGTACTCCTTACCATTTATAAAATATTCAAGGGTTGTGAGTCGATCTTGGTTATTCTCCTTCCATGAGTATAATTTCTTCCGCAGCTGCTTGGCGGCGTAATCGTCGTACTCACCTTCGGGGGCAAATTCCAATATCCTCTCACAACGTTCTCTGACTTTATCCATGTCTATGCACCTTATGAGAAAGGGTATCAAATATTTTTCTCTTCCACGAAACGTTTAATACGCACTTTCCCTGCTCCTCTTCCATGAAAAAGAACCTTCTGCTTGGAGTGGGAAACGATATACGGGGGGACGATGCTATCGGAGAGGAAATTGCGCGGGAGTTCGAGCGTGAAGGATGGGATGTGGAGGATTGTGGAACTGTGCCTGAAAATTTTATACCTCATATAGAAGTGGATGTTTATGAAGAAGTGGTGATCGTCGATGCCGCTAATATGGAATTGGAACCCGGAGAGATACGAAGGGTGCCTCGGGAGAGGCTGGGTGTATTCACCATGAGCACACACGCACTGCCCATATCATTGGTAATGGATTTTTTGGACGATAAAGTAGGTAAGGTCACGCTGATCGGGATACAGCCTAAAGATATGTCTCTAAAAGAGGGTATGACCGAGGAGCTAAAGAAGGCAAAGAACGAACTGCTAGATATACTTCAAACCGACCGTTGGAACGAAATACCATTCCTCGAGTGAATCAGGGGTTCAATATCAGGTCGTCGGAGTATTTGTCCAAACCGGCTATCAAAAATTCATCGGTCAGAACGAAACAATCCTTCGGGCAGATATTGGCACATTGGCCGCAGAAAGTACATCTGGACACGTAGTGCTTAACCTTCTTTTCATCCGGTTTAAAAGCCAGTGCTTCCGCAGGGCAGACCTTTAAACAAAGCTGACAACCTATACACGCCTCAACATCGTAGGTGAGTTTACCTCTGTAATTAGGGGGTACCTTGATGGGAGGATTAATACTCAATTTTCCGCTCTCTATTAAGGAAGCGGCGGCGTGCATGTTATCCGGCGTGTACTTGACCGGAAACGGGTTAGTCGCCTTCTTGGTCAGCAGTTGTTTTATCAGTGTGAATACGGTAGTTGTTGGCATACATTATCACCTCATATAGCACCTTCCAGGACCACCAGTACGGTTCCCAGCAGCCCCAGTAAAGTCATGGGTACCCAGTAGAAGTAGCTGGCCTTGTCGATCTGGAACCTTGCCAGAGCTACACGTACGACGGATACGCCTACGAAGACTATTATCAGTAATTTAAGTAAGAAGAACAGCACATCGGCAACAACATTCAGCAGGGCAAATCCGGCAACCTCGGGTCCACCGAAGGAGTACCACTGGGATATGTTGTGTGGAAACAGTAAAGCTATCAGTAAAGCTCCGACCACCACCATCTTTACGGCCTCTGAAAGGTAGAATACCCCGAGATTTCTTCCCGAGTACTCTACGAACAATCCGCCTGCCAGTTCGGTCTCCGCCTCGGCCTGATCGAAGGGTGCCTTGGATAACTCACCAGGCAGTACCGCGAAAAGTCCCAGTGCGATCAATAATAAACCAAGTGCTCCCAAGGGACCTACCAAGTTCCAAACGGGGGTGGAAGATATGGTTGCTAGAGAGAAACTCTCGTACTTCCATGCGATGGTAACCGCGCCGATAGCCAAGGGAAATTCGTAGCTCATCATGAGTACCAGTTCACGCTGTGCACCTACAGTTGCGTAGGGTGAGCCGGATGCGAGTCCGCCTACGGCCATGGCTACGGCGGGGATCGCAAGTAAGTAAAGTATGAGTATCAGGTCTCCGAAACCCTCCATCACGGGCTCGAAGGGTCCTATGGGGAGGTACACCAGGGCCACAAGAGGGGCCAGTAGTGCGAATATAGGGGCTGCGTGGAATATCCATTCCACGGCATGATCCGGTACGATGTTCTCTTTCATGAACAGCTTTCTGATGTCTCTGAAAGGCTGCCTTAAAGGTGGACCTATACGTGACTGCATCATGGCAGTTATCTTTCTATCGAATCCTTTGTACAGAAGTCCAAAGAATATGCCCAAAAATGGAATTATCAGTATGAACAATATTCTGATGATCCAATTTTCTAAATTCATAAGGAACCCCCCAGCATTCGTTTTGTTTTTTCAACGCTTAACCTGTGCAGATCTTCGTGATCGTAATTTGTCCTCTCGCCCGTGCTTACATCCACAACCACCGCACGGTCCATACAACCTATGCAGGGATCGATACACGCCGCTATGATGGGTATATCCGCTATCTGTTCACCCATGAACATCGGAGCATAGGTGGCTAGGTTGTTGTATGTAGACGCCCGTATCTTCCAGCAGTCCACCTCTTCCTGCCCACCTTTCAGCCTCACGTAGTGGAAAGCCTCTCCTCTCGGAGCCTCGATGCGGCCTATTCCCTCTCCTTCGGACTTTTTCAGCTTGTTCAACAGCACGGCTTTTTTCGGTTCGTTGTCGATATCACCTTCCGGCATCTGGTCCACACACTGTCTTATCAGATCTATGGACTGAACCACTTCCTTCAAACGGACCAGGGTTTTGGAGAATACGTCACCCGTGTTCTCGTAACCGAACTTGGACGGTATGATATAATCAAGTTCAAGGTCACCGTAGGCTGCATATGGTTGGTCAATACGTACGTCCTTTTTTACACCGGACGCTCTTACGGTGGGACCAACGCCGCAAAGGCGAAGTGCGTCTTCTTCGGTAAGTATACCTATGTTCTTGGTCCTTAGCCGAATACTTGGGTCGCCAAGGAATATGTCTTCAAGTGTACTGTAAAGGGATTCGTAATACGTTAAGGTGTCTTCGATCTTGGGGTGCATATCTTTGGTTATATCTCTTCGAACACCTCCGACGGTCCACATAGAGTAATTTACCCTGTTACCTGCAATAAATTCAAGCAGATCCATAACTTTCTCACGTATCTTCCACGTGAAGTGTAAATGGGTGTCGAAGCCGATCTCGTGGGCGGCAACTCCAGCCCATAAAACGTGGGAATGAATCCTTTCAAGCTCCGCCATGATGGTTCGTATATAACGTGCTCTGTTGGTGGGTTCAATCCCCGCAGCATGTTCCACAGCGGTAGTGTACATGTGCTGATGGACTATAGAGCATATACCACAGATACGCTCGGCTAGTGGGATTATCTTTAATGGATTTCTGTGCATACCCATGAACTCGATACCCCTGTGGTTCATTCCCGGATGCGGGTCGGCGTCCACTATCGTTTCGCCGTCCAGCTTGAAGTTGATCATGAAAGGTTCCTTCAAAGCGGGATGGATCGGTCCTATAGGTATCTGGTATGTCGTATCTTTATCACTCATCCTCATCACCTCCGGTTCTGAGATTTTTTACGGTGGGGGTGGTAGCCGCTTCTTCCTCGTCATGAACGTACCTGGACATCTTTTCCATACCGGTTTCGTCCCATCTCCATGGATATCGGTTTTTTGGGTAGTTCTCATCCAACCAAAGCCTTCGTGAATCGGGTATTCCTTTTACCGTGATACCTAAAAATTCTTGCTTCTCACGTTCGGTAGTGACTGCACCCGGTACCATATCCGTTATCGTGGGTATGGTGAGGTCGTCCTTTGGAAGGTGTACCTTGATATTTACGCTGACCTCTTCGCCCGGATATCCGTAATTCACTGCAAAGTGATATATCAGCTCTACATGCTCACCTATATCCGAACCGGAAGTTACGGAAAGGTGAGGTATCTGTAGATTAGAGACTAACTTTACTGCCCTGCGGAAGGACTTTCTATTCACGGTGAACCAAAGCAGCTTCATAGGCCTTTGCTTCACCCCCTTTCTTATCTCTTCCTTTTTAAAATCATTTGCAGCGTCTTTAAGATTACTTTTGAAGTACGATTCAAGTTGAGCCAAGCTCATAGGAAGCTCTATATCCTTCATTTATCATCACCTCTGACTTTTTCGAGGTACAACCAGGCTTCTTTCACACCGTTGATTATGTTCTCGGGACGGGTTGGACATCCGGTAACGTATACTATGTTTGCGTCGTCGGGTAGAAGAGTATCTATCGGGCCGTCGATGGCGTAGCTGTCGTAGAATACACCGGTGGTACTTCCGCAGTTACCAACCACCATGACCACCTTCGGGTCCGGTGTCTGTTCGTATACCCTAAGTACACGGTCCTTCATCTTCCGGGTGACCGGCCCGGTGAATAGAAGAACATCCGCATGTCGTGGCGAACCCACTAATTTAATACCGAATCTCTCAACGTCGTAACGTGGAGTCAATGCGGCCACTATCTCTATATCGCATGCGTTGCATGAGCCGCTGTTGACGTGAAAGACCCAAAGCGCTTTATCGAAGGTTTTTGTGAGTTTCATGATTTTCACCTCTTTATATCAGAATGTATACGTATATGAGTACCAGCGCCAACGTTATGACGAACCAGTACACGTAGTCATTAACTATGCCCGTATGTCCTTTCACCAGCGGATCTATGTATTTTCTGAGTGCATGAGTGAAGCCCCAGAATACGTTATCGCCACCTACCTGGATCATGCTTACGTCCGATGGTGGTTTATTCCCTGAAATAAAGGGTTCTCCTTTGTGCTTTGTACGTTTGTAAGCGGGATTGCCCAGATTGTATATCATATACGTTATCAGCCCCATTAACAGCACTACGATGATCAGTGCAATCGGGCTCCACATGTCTCTCAGTACTATATCGATCATGGTATCACCCCCAGGCCCTCGATGGCCGGTACAACTATCTCCGCAACCACGTAGTTGGGGAACAGGCTGAAGACTATCACTACCACCGTGAGTATGGCCATAGCCACAAGCATACCGGTCGGGACTTCGCCTTTAGACAATCCGAGGTCCGGTCCCAGGAATGCGTTGTAGAATATCTTTCCTATAAGTGCGAAGGTGATTATACTGACTACAAGCGCGATTATCGCCAAAATCGGATGATACAGATATATGGACTGGTATATCAGCAGTTTAGAGCTGAAGCCTGAAAGAGGAGGTACGCCTGCGATAGATAGTCCTCCTATCAGGAAGAACAGTGTCGTATAGGGCATTCGGTGAGCTAATCCTCCCAGCTTGTTCAAGTCCTTGGTGCCAGTGGCATAGACCACCGCGGCGGCTGAAAGGAAGAGTAGAGCTTTGTAAACTCCGTCGTTGATCATGTGGAAGAATCCACCTTCCAACGCCATCGCACCGAAGGTGCCGTAATCGCCGTTTTCAAGTGTGGTTAATCCCACGCCCACGGCCAACAACATGTAACCGATCTGGGATACGGATAGGTAACCTATGAGCCTCTTCAAATCGCTCTGTTTCAGTGCCATGGAAACGCCTATGAACATGGATAGTAAACCGAGTATTATGAGTAGTGTTCCCAAGGCGGCAGCTCCCATCGAAAAACGGAACATCACGAACAAGATCCTGAACAGTACGAATAGAGAGCCCATGGAAGTAATCGCTATGAAAGGAGTTACCGAACCCGGTGATTCGGAATAAACGTCTGGTGCCCACATGTGCATCGGTACGCTGCTTGCCTTCATGGCGAAGACTACGAATATGATGGCTAACGCAATTTTATCGACTATACCTCCTGCCATAACGACTGAAAGAATCTCGAAGTTGAGTACACCATATTCACCGTACATTAAGCCTATGGATACCAGTAAGAAAAGACCACCTATCACGCTGATCATCATGTACTTTAAAGCCGCCTCTACGCTTTTACCTCTATAATTTTGGAAGGCGATCAAGCCGCAGGACGCTATAGACGTAACCTCGAACCAAACGAACAGGTTGAAAAGGTCGGCGGTCAAGACCATGCCGTTGACTCCGGCGAAGGTTAGTAAGAAAAGCACGTAATACTTCTCCATACCGAAGTGTCCGTCCATGAATGCGAAGGAATATATTCCCGCACCTAAGGCGGTGATCGCTATGGTGATCGTCGCTAATGCAGAGAATCCATCGGCGACGAATATGATTCTAAAGAAAGATGCCAATTGCGTAGGACTAGCTTCGGAGCCACCGAAGACGTACCTCCATGCACCATTGGTGTAGACTTCATAAGACATTGCGAAGACGAAGAGTACTGTGAGTAGTAATCCCATCATAAACACAGCATCCCTCAGTTCATCGGATATTTTATCCGCTAGAGGGGTGAGGAACGCGAACAGCAGAGGTATACCCAGTATTAGGGTTGGGGAGTTAGCGATAAGATCGACGCTCACTCTCTGCACCTCCTTGTTTCATGTGAATCAACTGTTCCATAGTGTCTTTTTATCATTATAACGAAGGAAAGCATCAATGCGGTGGTGGCAACGCCGATAACGATGCTGGTCAGCGTTAGAGCGTGGGGTGTGGGAAGTACCATCTCGGTTCCAGGTGCACTGGTCCATATGGGTGCAACGTGCCCTTCCCGGTAGGCTAGGGAAACCAAAAACAGGTTCACACCGTTCTGGATGATGGTTATACCCATTATCATCTTGATGAGATTCTTTTTGAAAAGGACGGTATATAGACCTAAAGTAATGAGTATAACCACCATTACGAAGGGTAATACGGTGAACCACTCGCTCATCCTTCCACCTCCATGGAACCGCTGCTTTTAGCCATCATCCACAGTATGAGACTTAAGGCGGCGGTTACTTCCAGGCCCACCATGATGTTCATCATTGGGATCGTACCACCGGTGTTTATGTAGCCGGGGTTGATTCCTTCTGGGACGGTACCGCCGAATAAACCACCGGTACCTGCACCGAAGTTATAGAACATGGTGGCCCCTAAGAGTATCCCGAGTATGGCTAATAATATGAACAGAGTTAGGCTCATGGATTCTAAGGATGAAAAGTCTTTTTTGTAGTCCCTGAAAGAGCCGTATGATACTATCAGTAAGGCGGTAGAAGAAGCTACTACTGCACCACCTTGGAATCCTCCTCCCGGTGTGAGATGTCCGTGGATTATAAGGTAGATACCGAACACGATTATGGGTACAACCATTATATCCGCAACGGTGCGAACCACCCTCGACATCTTCCAATTCATTCCTTACCACCCCGTGTTACAGGTTTAAGCTTTCTAAGAACTGTAAGTACACCTGAAACCGCGGAGAAAAGTACGGTAGCTTCTCCCAAGGTATCAAGACCTCTGTAGTCGAATAATATGGCGGTTACTACGTTGTTCGCCTGATTATGAGGTTGGCTGTCTTGAAGGAAGTAATCGTCCATGGCAGTGTTAACTGGCTCGCCGAAACCTCCTTCTTCTCCTCTAAGTTCGGCGACTGCAAGGATAAGGAAGACGAATATTACCAGAAGCGCCAGCAGAGCGAATATTTTCCTCATTTGTATCCCTCCTCTCTTTGACTCGCCTTTATGGCGAATATAAATATGGCGGTGGTAAGAGCCGCTCCTACCGCTGCTTCCGCTATGGCTACGTCGGGAGCTCTTAACAGATAAAACTGCAGTGAAAGTATGAGACTGGACGCACCCAAGGCGATAGCTGCGGATATTAGGTCCTTGAACCATATAACGGCGACTGCGGTGATAACCAGTCCTGTAAGCACCAGTAATTGTAGTAAAAAATATATCATTTATTTCGCCTCCTTTTCTGCTAGATCGTCCATAACTGCCAGCTTCGGCTTTATGCCTATACGGTGAGCCGCTCGGGCTATGGCATGTGCGCCGGTTGGGTTGGTCACAAGTATGGCAACGAGTGCTGCAACGGTGTGCAGAGCCATGTTGATATACTGGTCCTGCGCGGGATTCCAGTAGTACATATAACCACTGTATACTATGACCGCAAATGTCATGAAGATAGTTCCGAAGGTGGTACACTTTGTAGCTGCATGGAGTCTGGTGTAAACGTCTGGGAACCTGTGCAGACCGATGACACCCAACGCGTTAAACACCACCGAGATTATCAATAATATGTAAAGTATTGTGAAGGTGATCATCTAACTCTCACCCCCTTCTAAATACTTGGCTATGTAAAGGGTTGTAACGAAGGAAAGTATCGCGTAAACGATGGCGATATCGATGAAAAGGGTTTCCCATGTGGCCGCTCCCAATCCCACCATGCTGGCTACCACCAAGGTGTTGACGGTATCTAAAGCGACCGCTCTATCGGGAGCGGTGGGTCCTAATAACAGTCTCAATATAGATATGATTATTAAGATCGTGAAAGCACCGACTATAAGGTAAAATTCAAAAGATAGATTCATTCGGCAAACCTCCTTATCCATGGTACAAACCTTCCGGAGATGGTTTCAGTGGGATTTTCTCCCACCTTTATCCAGTGTATGTAAAGCTCGCTCTTCTCGTCGTCTACGTCGACTGTCAACGTACCGGGGGTGAGTGTTATGGAATTGGCTAGAAAAGTCACTCCTAGGTCGGTTTTCAGATCTGGGGTTATCTTAACGATCCCCGGCTCTATCTTACCGGTGATCACCCTGTAAGCTACGTCGAAATTCGCCTTGACCATCTCAATGAATAAAGGTACACTGTAAACCAGCATTATAATCCACCTAGCTGGATTCAACATCCTGTAGTTGTCGGAACGGCACAGGATGTTGCTCGCAACGGCGCCGACGATCAACGCTATAGAGATCCCCAGTACTAATTCTTCAACGCTCCAGAGAATAGAACCTTCCACCATCGACCGGCCGGCGGCAAGGGTCATAAACAGGTACACAAACAGCGCCAGCAAGAACGTCGAGATGAACGCTTTTGATCTTTTCATGATTTTTCCTCCATATGTAAAAGTAACCCGGCGTGAGACGAGCAGAGAGACATAGAAAAGGCGTGGATATATCCTCTCTGCCGAATCACGGATGAGTTCATACAAACCTTGCGAATATTCAAAAATATATAAGGCTTTCGTCACTGCGTAGGCTACTTTTTTAGGAGTTGATTTGGTAAACCTCGGTTGTGTAAATGTCTTCGATCCCGTAACTCCGATGCAGCTCTCAGGAGGAGGTAAAGGAAAGTTACCCTCCCTCGTAGAGTTGGTAGTATCCCCTTGTAAACAGCATGTAGTTCCGTACCTCGAATATCGGAGAAGGATTCTGGTCCGGTATCTCGAAGGTGAGTATTATGTGCTCGCCGGGTACGATGTTTACCATGTCACCGTTCTCTTCGAGTAGGGTGCTGGTAACATCCCTTCACCATAATTCATCAAATTCGATTTTAAACTCATCTTTAATATATCAAGATAATGTTTATATCTACCTAAGTCCTTTAAATATTCCGCAAAGATGAAATCTTTAACTCATTCATTGCGGGAAGTCTCCTTGGCTTGGCTGGGAGATGAAAGCAACGACACAGTCCAAACGGGAAAATACAAATACTATATAATACTATATTTAGCCAATGCCTGACCTGGAGCATAT
>JAFDUB010000119.1 GCA_019594025.1 Thermoplasmata archaeon | reverse complement strand
TTATCGGCCTACCTGAAGTTATACCGTGAAAATTAATCGTCGATTCTGAAATTCCTCCAGCATGGTCCTGAGCTCTTATAGTTAACCTATCGTAATTTATGCCGCGGAATTGAAAATGGAAACTGAGGGTGCATCTTTGGTACATCTATCGAACAAAATATACTATGGTGTTAAAACAATATATGTAGCATATTATCATATTTAAAAGCATCTCCTATATAATGCTGCAACAACTATTTGTATAATAAGCTACATTTAGTGATCATGTTTGATAAAGTGCTCTTGGCCACGGACCTTTCACCGGCTTACGATAGACTCACCGAATGCATATTGGAGCTTAAGGAGATAGGGACCGAGGAGATAATACTGGTTTGGGTGGTCGATGTAGAGACGGCGGGATTGGCGGCTGCTGAGTTCCGAGAGAATCATCTCAATAAGTTAAAGGAGGAGGGAAAGGAGCTTGAAAAAACCGGTTTAAAAATATCCTATGAAGCGCCCATCGGTATCCCATCGCAGGAGATACATTTGCTAGCTCAGGAAAAGAACGTCGATATGATCGTGATCGGTTCCCGAGGCGAGCGTAAGCTGCGGGATATGTTCCTGGGAAGTACCACATCCAACGTTATACGCATCACCAAAATCCCCACATTGGTTGAAAGGATCGATCTGGGACAGCATCTGGACAGCGGATCATACATGCTGGTATGCAAACGGAAGTTCAAATCTCTACTTTTTTCAACCGACTTTTCTGAAAATGCCCGTAAGGCTGAAAGGATAGCACTTCAACTAGCCTCCAAGGCAGACAAGGTGGTTATCGTTTCCGTAGCCGAGACGGAAAAAAAAGGTACCTCCCCGGCGGTTGCGGAAAAAAAGGACGAGCTGGAAGCCGTCAAGAATAAGTTCGCTGAAAGATGTGGAGAGGTGGTTGTTAGGTTGGAGAAGGGTATCGCCTCGGATAATATAAACCGTATCGCCGCAGATGAAGATTCGACCCTTATAATCCTAGGAAAAAGAGGTAAAGGGGGTATCAAAGAACTACTTCTTGGAAGCACGGCCGAGGCGGTAGCTCGAAGGTCTAAAAAACCGGTTTTGTTGGTGCCCTAGCCGGTTACTAACGACCGAACTCTTCCCTTATCTTTTCCATCAATTCACTGAATTTCTCTTCGCCGTAGATCTCCCTATAAACACTCAAAAATCCTAGCACGTTCTGCTGTGCCATCTTACCGATCACTCGCATCCCCCCTTCTCTTTAACTCTTCCTTCCCCGTCAACCGGTAGTACTTCCTATCCTCCTCGTCCCTC
The DNA here is from genome assembly GCA_019594025.1 of Thermoplasmata archaeon. Classification (GTDB taxonomy): domain Archaea; phylum Thermoplasmatota; class Thermoplasmata; order Halarchaeoplasmatales; family Halarchaeoplasmataceae; genus Halarchaeoplasma. Next base: position 3,070 of record JAFDUB010000119.1, on the reverse strand, counting down.
TCCGCTCTTTCTATGAACCCTTTTTTTTCCATCCTGTTCAAGGCCCCGTAGATAGTACCATAACTAGGGCCCCAATGTTCGTTGGATGTTGGATATATCCTTCAACGTATTGATCAATTCATATCCAAACGTAGCTCCTTCTCGATGTATGCTCTTCATGATCAGGTAGGTGATCAACTCAGTGGGGATCCTCTTCTGCATTCACCTTGAGATGAATATCATGTTATTTGTCCTGTTGCTGAAGGGGATGAAGTGAGAGCAATTCTTAGGAAGGTGACCGTATAAAAGGTGATGTTAAATCCGGTGGATTGATAAAACTTCAAAAAGCCGAGATACTTAATGCTCTATCATCGTGTGAATGCCTGATCCCGTAGGCGGTCTATAATGAAGCCGTTTTAGAAGGTTATTCCTTCAATTTCTTCCTCAGGTTCTCGATCATCACTTTCGTCATCTTCTCAAGGTCGTACTTGTGTTCCCAGCCCCAGTCATCTCTGGCTTTCGAGTCGTCGATGGAGTCCGGCCATGAGTCGGCGGTATCCTGCCTTTCATCCGGTTCGTAACTTACAGTGAAATCGGGTATGTACTTTTTTATCTCCTCTGCCAGTTCCTTCACGTTGAAGCTGAGCGCTGCGTGGTTGTAACTTGTTCTTACGGTTATATCCTCTTTAGGTGCATCCATCAGCATCAAAGTACCTCTGATGGCGTCTTCCATGAACATCATTGGAAGAAGGGTATCCTCCTTGACAAAGCAGGTGTACTCTCCGTCTTCGATGGCTTTGTAGAATATCTCTACAGCGTAATCAGTGGTTCCTCCACCGGGTTCTTCCTTGTAACTTATCAATCCTGGATATCTTAGACTTCTAACATCCACGCCGTACTTTTCATGATAGTACTGACACATCAATTCACCGGTCACCTTGGTAACTCCGTACATGGTAACCGGTTCGAGTATGGTATGTTGTGGTGTGTTATCCAGCGGTGAAGTTGGGCCGAAAACGGCGATCGAACTGGCCCAGAACAGTTTTATTTCGTGCTCAACCGCCAGGTCCAAGAAAATTTTCAAGCCGTTAACGTTTACATCCCATGTAAGCTGCGGTTTTTTCTCACCGATCGCCGATAATATGGATGCAAGGTGATAAACCTGGGTTATCTCATGTTTATCTATTATCTTTTCCATCTCCTCCCTGTTACGTACATCACCGGTTTCCAAAAGACCTTGGTAATCGTCGGGTATATGCCTGTGACCCAGGGCAACTACGTTCTCTTTACCATATCTGTTCTGCAGTTCGGGCACCAGTTCTGAACCTATCTGACCGAATGGTCCGGTTACGAGGATTTTTTCCGTCATGATCATCACTTTACTTGCTTGGTTGCAACCGGTCCTAATCTTTAACTTTTTCTCCTAAGCATCAACTCCCTGCTATTTTCTATATACTTCGTCAGTTTATTTTAATTCTGATCTAATTTATCGGACTTCCCAGACGCTGCTACCATGAACAGTATCAGAGCTATGAAGATAACGAGCACCACAGCAACTAAGAAGAAGATCGGTCTTCTGATTTCATCTCCATCCTCGAACTCCTGCCACTGCAGATACGGATAGCCGTCGTTCCTATATTGGTCGATCTCCCAAACCTCGTCGAAGTCCCAGCCGGTGTCTATGTATGTACTCCTGGTCCGCATCTCTACGGTGTTCAACCCAGTGGTGTCACCGGCGGTTTCATTCTGTCCGCTGGTCTCAACGTCCCAGAAGTTACCGCTCATGTTGTAATCGCCGCGGGTGTCCACACTCCCGGCGAAGCCTTTGTTGGTAGGGTCTTCTGCATCTTCGTAATGCACGCTGCCCGTGGAGTAGCAGTTGATTATATTTCCTCGAAGATTACGTCCGACGAAGCCGCCGAAGTCAGTGCTAGTTGAACCGGATTTGCGGGTTACGGTTCCAGTAGCATACGAGTTCTGCACCGTGCCTCTGTTATCTCCCACGAGCCCGCCTACATACGTATAGGTAGCAGTTCCGCTAACGCTTCCCGTGGCAAACGAGTGTGACACCGTCCCTCCGAGGTTGATTCCCACGAGCCCGCCTACCCACGTATAGGTAGCAGTTCCGCTCACGTTTCCCGTGGCAAACGAGTGTGACACCGTCCTCCGAGGTTGATTCCCACGAGCCCGCCTACCCTCGTATAGATAGCAGTTCCGCTCACGTCAGCATCAACCAAACCCACATTGTGGACCTCACCACCGTCTACATTTCTGAACAGGCCGATGCCCGACGTACTCGGCCGATTGATATATAATCCGGTGATAGTGTGGTTCGCCCCATCGAAGTTGCCTGTAAAACTGTTATCCGAATCACCCACCGGCATCCACCCCAAAAGTGCGTCTTCATAGTTTACATAAAGAAACATTTCCCCCGTGTACTCATCTATTATAATTACATCGTCATCTACCGTATGCGCAACAGGATTTCCGTCTCCATCTTCAACAGATAAAACTGAATCGTATTCATCCTCATCAAAAGGTATATCTATCGTGTCGCCGTATTTCCATGTTTCTCCCCATCCTGCATACTCCCTTGTGGTGTGATCGTCTCTCTGTTCGTTGTAATCTAAATAACCTTCGCATTCTAGTGTAAGGTCGTTCATCAACGTGTAATTCCCCGCAAGATCATCCTGCATGTTGTGCAGGTCTTCCCATGTATGTATCTCGATAACATCGTCCATGAGGTTGTTCGCCCCTACCTCCTCCTCAAAAGTTCCGCTACCGGTTATACCTACAGACACACCGAGTACACTCACTAACAGTAACATGACAATACACATAACACCAGTCTTTTTCACTATCATCTTTTCACTCCATCAAATCCGCCCTTTTATCATAGAAGAGCCTTGAATGTTCTTGAGGAGTATAAGGGATGTTTATAAGTGACCTCCTCCCCCAGCCAAAGCAGTGGGCTTCCATTGATTGACTATTTTACGTTCCTTACGGAAGCGGTCGGAACTTAAGAGGTTCCTGCGAGTCCTCCGAACCCTGTTAGGGAAACTACCGTTTTACCGTCGGCTGTTTGTCGCAG
>JAFDUB010000048.1 GCA_019594025.1 Thermoplasmata archaeon | reverse complement strand
CGCCCCTGCGGGGCGCTTTAAGAACCGCCAGGAGTCTCGAAAATATGCAAAATATGTATCAATATAGCCACGGTTTTGGCCGAAGCTTATACCATGTAGTGCTTTGCCCGTATAAACGTTTTCGGATGTTCCGAAGATCTGATATCCGAGAGCGATTGGAAATGATTTTCTTTGATATTTCAAAGGTGCATAGGTTTAAGATTCACGCCTTGAGTGTGGAGGAAGACCATACACATCTATTCGTGGAAATACGTCCTTCGCAATCTATTGCTCAAGTAATACAATACCTGAAGGGTGCTAGTTCTAGAGAATTAAGAAAGGTCTTCCCTGAGTTGAAAGGATATCATCAAAAACGCCTATGGTCAGGTGGCAAGTTTTTCAGGCCAATTGGAGAGGTTACACCTGAAGCCGTGGAACATTACATAAACGAATCACAATCTCACCACTACACTGATATTCCTAGTAATTCACTCGCTATATCAAAAAGATTACACCCTTCCTCAGGAACTCCTCAAACCTCCCTAAATGACTTTACTAGTCAACCATAGAGGATGCCCCAATGGCTTTAGCCTTGGGGAGCACTCACTTCCTCCGTCTTCAGGCGGAGGAGTATGTCAATGGGAAGATGGTAACAGTGATCCATCAGCTGACGATTATCACGGCGAAGCTCCTTTTTCTGAGCCTGAGACCAAGGCATTGCGGGACTGGGTCCTCTCAAAGAACATACAATCCTTTCAGGACATACACAGCTTCGCCGGAACTCTCCTCATTCCTTGGTGTTACTCAAGCGACCCATCGCCCCACGACACCTGGTAGATATTCTTGATGACCCGGAGATGGGGATATCTGATAGGTATGAAAAAGTGATTCGGTTCGACTCCTAGAACCACGGATGGCTTACATACGTCCTTGATAGAGCGGAGCACTTCAATACCTTATCTTTCTGGGATACCAGCATGGGAATTTGGTTGAAGGTTGACCAGGATTGCACTCTGCAGGTCAGAGGTACCCTGCCAGGTGAGACGGTGGTGACACTTTATCCCGGTTGGAACATGATGGGATCTTTTGACGACAATCAACTACCCGAAGCCGTGGATAGGGTGGGTTACTTTGATTCGACACAGGAGTACAACGTTTCGTAAACACACGATACGGACGGTTTTCAGATGGAACCCGGCAGCGGTTATTGGATACACAATCCCACCGATTCTCCCATAGAATGGACGGTTTCTTTCTGACAAAGGATATTTAAACCTCTTGACCAATCCTTCAAAGGATGAAACATAATATACTTTCGTCGTTCCGAGAATGTGCGGAAAGGGTGAGAGAGATAGTGAGAGATTCCGAAATAGATACTGGTAGAGAGGTGGGTATCGGTGCAGACGGAACTCCGATCAAGGAGATAGACCAGATGGCCGAGGACACGGCGATCGAGTGTTTAAAAGAACGGCACGATTTTTCAGTACTCAGTGAAGAAGCGGGATTGATCGAAGGTGATTCTCCAGGAACTGTAATCATCGACCCCATCGACGGCACAAGCAACGCGGTTCTGGGCATACCCTTCTACGCGATATCACTGGCATACACGCCTACCGATCTAAACGGTGTGGAAGTGGGTTACGTGATGAACCTACCTATGGGGATCGAGTTTTATGCGGTAAAGGGTGAGAGTTCGGTTAAACCGAAGCCCTTAATAAAAGACAGTATGAATTTTTCCGTTTACATGGGAAAGGAAGCACATCCCGATAGTTTTCGTGTGGCAGGGCTACCCAGAAGAACCCGCTCCTTAGGATCCGCAGCTCTCGAAATGTCCATGGTTGCCACTGGTGCCCTTGACCTTTACTACATGAGAACAATCGATATGCGAAGAAGTTTGAGGATAACCGATATCGCCGCATCCGCTCTTATACTTAGAGAGGTCGGTGGAGAAGTTTATGGGGCGGATCATAAACCACTCAACATGCCCTTAGATCCGAAGGTTAGGCAGGACGTGATCGCCGTTCGTAATACTGAACTTATGGATGTGATCGCATCGGTATAAAATTGGGAATATATGGAACAAGTCTAACACAAAAGGCAGAGAAGGCACTTACAAATTTGGACAAACATCCGTTTGTAAGCCAGGCATGGTACCACAAAACCATTGCGAAGAAGTTGGATAAAGAGGAGCATTCAATCGACGATTTGTGCTCTGCCGAGTTAGATTTTATCATGGTTGTCGGTGGTGACGGTACGATATTGAGGCTACTTCAAAACTTCGATGGCAGGGTTTTAGGGGTGAACACTGGTAGGATCGGTTTTCTTACTTCAGTGGATCTAAAAAATCTGGAGGATGCTTTACAGGGTTATAACGATGGAGATTACTTTTTAGATGAGCGGATCAAGCTGAAAACCATACTCAACGGCGAGGAAATAGTGGAATGTACCAACGAAGCGGTTGTTCACACTGATCGAGTGGCGAAGATACGGGAGTTCGAGGTTTATCAGGGTAAAAAAAGGGTTGATAGATTCAGGGCCGACGGGGTGATTATTTCCACACCTACAGGTTCAACTTGCTATTCCATGAGTTCGGGAGGCCCGATACTGCATCCCGACGTGGATGCTTTCGTGGTGGTACCTATATCCCCTTTCAAGCTAGCTACCACACCCTACGTGGTTCCAGTAGATGAAGAGATAAAGGTGGTTTTAACCGAGAAAGACAAACAGTGCATCCTTGTGCTTGACGGCCAGAAGGAGATAAAGGTGAAACCAGAGGATGACATACGCTTTAGATTAGGCGATACAAAGGCAAAGTTTATCGTCTTTGATAAGGACTTTTACAGTAGAGTGAGAAAGAAGTTGGTTTGGAGGTAGGACGGTTGTTCGGTAAGAAGAAGGTAAAGGGGATAACCAAACGAACCCTTGGCATGATAATGGAATGTGCGAAGGACGCTCATCCCCGTGAGTTCGCGGCGGGTATGAGAGAGATAGACGGTTTGATATCGGAGCTGATACTTATACCTGGTACTATTTCCGGTAACAGAAGTGCACTTCTTAGACTCCACAACCTACCCATAGATTATTCCATGGTAGGTGTGGTGCACAGTCATCCGTCTCATAATATATCCCCTTCATCTCAGGATTTGAACATGTTTGGAAAGTATGGCAGGATCCATATAATCGTAGGCTGGCCCTATGATGAAAACAGCTGGAAAGCCTATGATTGGGGTGGGAAGGAGATATCGTTGGAAGTCGTCCCATAGATCATAACAAATTTTCGTAAACCTTTTCTATCTGCTCCGCCACGATTGCCCATGTAAGGTTCTCTTCCACACGTATTCTTCCCTTTTCACCCATCCTTTTTGCCGTGTCGGGATTCCTCAGAATAGTTCGTATCTTACCTGCCAGGTTTGCTGGATTAAGGGGCTCGGATAATAAACCATGTTCACCTTCGGTGATCACCTCTCTTACACCTGGAATATCGGAAACAACTACAGGTGTGGCTGATGCCATGGCTTCTAGGGCCACTATACCGAAGGCTTCCAATCGAGAAACTGAAGGCAGTACAAATACATCGGCGGCGGCGTAATACTTAGGCAGTTCTTGGTTTGGAATACGTCCGGGGAAAATAACTCTGTCTTGAAGCTGATACCTTTTGACGATTTCGTCGAGCTCCGGTATGAAATCGCCGGTACCTCCTATCACGTACTTTACATCCTCGTCAAGATATGCAGCGGATTCAACCAGATGTTCTAAACCCTTGTGGTACACGATCCTTCCCACATAGAGCACCATCTTTTCATCTTCTCCGATACCCAATTTCTTTCTTATGTTCCCAGGTTCGTTGGAGGGATGAAATCTATTGGCATCCACCGCATTTGGAATCACAGTTGAATCTCTGTACCAGACCGCTCTAGACGTGGCTCCGTAGGTATGTGTAGTCGTGATGATCTTATCGGATTTACTCACCGTGTACGTACCGAGAGTTCGCTGGTACAGCTGTACTATTAAGGGGCCGAAGGTATGTGGTATCTCCAGGTCGCAGTGGTAGGTAAGAACGAAGGGTACATTCTTTTTGTTGGCTGCACGTACGCCGAAGAAGTCGGTTAACGGCGGTGGTGAATGTGCGTGTATTATATCGCACTCTTCTTCCAGTAATACCTTCTGACAGTTGGGTATAATCGGTGTAGATAGTTTGATGGTCAGCGGTTTAACTCTGAACACCGGCACCCCTTCTATCTTCTCTCTTTCTTTAGTACCTTTTAAATGTGTGGTGACGATGAATACCTCATGCCCTCTTTTGATAAGATATTTTGACAGTTCGAGAACGTGGGATTCAACTCCACCCAGGTGTGGGTACATGTACGGTGAAAGTTGCGCTATTTTCATTGTATCCTGCTGTCTTTTCCTATCTCTCCGGAGGCTTTAGCCCCGGGTCCTATAAAGGAACCCTGGCCTATGATAGTTCCTATGTTTATGGTGCTGTTTATCCCGGTCTTTACATCGTCTCCCATGATCACACCCAGCTTACGCAGACCGGTGTTCACCTTTTTCCCCCTATGCGTGACCATTATCTCTTTTTCGTCCAACCTCAGATTTGCTACCTTGGTACCCGACCCGAAGTTGCAGTTCCTTCCTATAACGCTGTCACCTACATAGTTGTGGTGTGGTATGTTGGTATCCTCCATCACTATGCTGTTTTTTATCTCCACGGCGTTACCGACCCTGCATCTAGCTCCTATAGATGTACATCCTCGTAGGTATGTATTAGGTCCGATGTCCGCGTTTTTTCCTATGCACACCGGCCCTACTATGTAAGTACCTTCGCGTACAATCGCACCTTCTTCGATGGAAACCCAACCTTCCATGTGAACGTTATCTTCTATCGTACCCTCCCTTTTTTCTTCTAAGTCCAGGAGGTCGAAGACCCGTATGTTCGCGTCCAATAGGTCCCAGGGCCTGCTCATCTCTATCCAATCCCCCTCTTTTATATCGTAGTGATCTAAGCCTTCACTTTCCATCAGTAGCTTCAGTGAGTCGGTTATTTCGTACTCTCCTCTAGTGGAACGTTCGGTATCTTTTATGGCATCGAATATACTTTCCTTGAATCCGTATATACCTGCGTTCACAAGGTCGCTCGTAGGCACCTCTGGTTTTTCCACTATATTTTTGACAGAATCCTTTTCCACTTCGACGATCCCGAATCCGGAAGGGTCTTCCACCTTTGCCAACCCCATTATCGAACGTGATGATGCGTCGAACTTAGCTATGAAACCCCTCATGGCTTCTCTAGAGATGATCACATCACCGTTTATACAAATGAACGGCCCGTCTGCGTAGGGTTCGATCCTACTCACTGCATCTGCGGTTCCCAGTGGATCGTCCTGTCGTATGTAGGTAACCGGCAGGTCGTAGGTGTCTATACCGTTTTTTAATCTCTTGGCCTTCCACCCTACCAATATGAATAGTTCGTCGACCAAGTCTTTCAAGTTATCGATGGTGTGCTGCAGTATCGGTTTTCCAGCGACCGACATGAGTGGTTTCGGTGTCTGTTCAGTCAACGGCGCCATCCTGGTTCCTCGGCCGGCGGCCAATATATATGCCTTCATCATATCACCTTATTTAACAACGCTTTAGTTTCTTGGTAAATGGTTTCGAGCCTTTTATGGTTTTTTGCCTCCGCTGTGATACGTATCTTCGGCTCTGTGCCTGAAGCACGTACTAGACTCCAACCTTCATCGTGTTCTACCCTTAAACCGTCTATGGTGTTTATGGAATCTTCGGTGTACTTATCCATGTACAGTTCTTCAAGGGCTTTCATTGTGTCGCTCTTGTTATCTACATAGAAAGCCTCTCTACGATTTGGATATTTAGGTATGGAATTCAGCATGGTTTCCATATCGTTGTTTTCCACCAAATCCACTAGCACCCCGGCGGCGTATATTGCATCGGGTGCGAGGCTCATCTCCGGGAAAATCCATGTTCCCGAAGGTTCTCCTCCGAAGGTTCCTTTGTGCTCTTTCAGGGCCTGGGCCACGTAAACGTCTCCAACCCTCGTCCTTATGACTTCTTCCGCAATATCTTCTATTATCATTGACGAGTTGATAGGTACCACTACCTTTTCTGGTCTGCTTCTGGCGAATAGAGCGAGAAGTAAGTCGCCTCCCAAGTAAGTACCATCTTTAGAGAATCCCACCATCCGATCGCCGTCGCCGTCGTGCCCTATTCCAAGATCGGCGTCGGTTTCCATGACCATCTTTTTTAAAGATTGCAGATTTTCTTCCGTGGGCTCGGGTCGGTGTGCTGTGAAAGTACCGTCAGGGGTGGCGTTGAGAGTGATAATATCACAGCCCATCCTGCGAAGTAGGTTCGGGGTGGTTTGGTAGGCGGCACCGCCGGCGCAATCTATTATGACTTTAAGGGAATAATCCTGTCCGAATCTTTCTAGGACCGCATCCAAGTGCTCTTCTAACGCGTTGTATTCTTTGCCTATGTTCCCCACGCTTTCCCATCTCGGAAGGTTTGCAGGGGACTCTATTTTGTCTTCTATCAGGATCATCTGGTCACTGTTGAAGGCGCTGCCGTCGGGGTTCCAAAGTTTTATTCCGTTGTAAGGTGCCGTGTTATGGGAGGCGGTCACCATGATACCGCAGTCGTATCTGCGGGCTGCGTAGGCTAGAGATGGAGTAGGTAGAATACCTGCGTAGTGTACGTCGGCCCCTTGAGCGGTCAAACCCGCCACTAGGGCTGCGGTCACCATATGGCCCGAGGGCCTGGTGTCGGTACCGATGACCACGTTTTTGTATTCATATCCAACGGCTCTACCTATCCTGAGAGCCAGCTCTGGGGTCAACCACTCGTTCACGACGCCTCTTATCCCCGATGATCCAAAGTACTTCATGATCTACCTCTTTTGATTCAGATAACAACGTAGTAAATAAAAACTTTATCAAAATTAACAGCTAGTCGACCACAAAACATTAAAATAAACTGACGTTATCCTTATTCAAGGTCATAGTGGTTTCAATGGCGGAAGAAGAGCTTTCCATAACACCGGAGAAAAAAAGAGAAAGATGCGTAACTGGCATCGACGGTCTCGATACCATCTTAAACGGAGGAATACCCCGGGGTAACTCGGTCCTCGTCACGGGCAGCTGCGGTACTGGTAAGACCACACTAAGCTTGGAATTCTTGGTACACGGGGCGCTCCAGGGAGAAAATTGTCTGTTTGTATCGGTTACTGAGTCATCCCTGAAGATGTTGAACAACGTGGTGCCCTACGATTTTTTCGACGAGAAGTTGATAGAGAACGAGCTTCTTTCCTTTGTTGATATCCCAGATATATACGAGGAGATGGGCATACTCCAAAAGAGCGAGTTTTCCTTCGGAGAGATAAACGAAGTGGTGAAAAGACTGAACGATATCGTCGAGGAGAGGAATATTAAACGACTGGTGATAGATTCAGTAACCTCGGTATGTTTTCAGTTGAAGAGCGAGGAGAAGATAAGGGATTTTATACTTAACTTGATGAAATCCTTGTCCGCCCGCGGATGCACGTCTCTGCTTGTTTCCGAGATATCACCCGAGGCGAAGAGGTATTCACTCTACGGTGTTGAGGAGGCTATCGCCGACGGGATCATATTGATGGGTAACTTGGAACGGCAGGGGGATCTGCTCAGAACGCTGCAGGTAGTCAAGATGCGGGGTACCGAGCATTCCCGGGCAAAGTACGTTCTGGACCTTACACCGGTAGGGGTGCTGTTGGTTCCACTTCTAAAGGGTGGGGGCTTGGAAGGTGGTGATTAGATGGTCACGGTAGATGAATTAAAGGATAAACTGAAGACAATGGAGCCCGGATCTGCGATAGCTTTGAAGGTGGATGTAGACGCCTACTTCGAGATGATCACCGCCATAGCCGAAGATTATCCCAAGGGTAGGGATATGAGCATGATCTACACTACCTCAACCATACCGGCGGAAACTATCCTCAACATACTTGACGCTCTGGACATAAACCGGGAGTCTATCCGCTTCATCGATGCGGTTTCTTACATGACCATGGGTACCACCGGGAGAGCCAAAGGCGTAACGTTCGTGGAGAGTCCTACCATGCTGGAGTACATCATGCTTAAGGTGGAGTTTCTGCTGAAGAAATATCCCGCCGAGGAGAACACGGTCATAATCGATTCCATAAACTCACTGGCGATCCACAACGACAACCGCATATTGGCCGAGTTCCTACACATCCTTATTTCAAACCTGCGTGCCTACGACTGCTACTCACTGATAATCTCGGTTGCCGAGCAGGAGTCCGAGGACATCGACAACATACTGGCCATGGTCTGCGATGATTTTATGGAGATCACCTCATAGGGTGTTCAATCATATATAATGGCATTTAATTAGATTTAATGGCATTCCGATAATCCTACATAAGCTATATATATCAATTAGTTTAATGATACATAACGTAGGCAGAAAGCCTACAGGAGGACAAAACAAATGAAAAGAAGAATCTTTAAGGAAGACAAACAGGCGGTGTCGCCGGTAATCGCGACCATCCTGATGGTGGCCATAACCGTGGTCCTTGCAGCTACGCTGTACATGATGATCGATACTGGTGATGACGGTGCACAACTGTTAGCCGGTGGTTTGAGCTACAGTACCGACGGCTCAAGGACGACTGCGTATACTGAAGAAGAAAATGGTGATTGGCAGGCACACGCCCGGATTCGGGTAACCCTGGATAGACCTAGTAGTGCCGCGGAAGACGACGTAACCATCGTCGTTATAGATGATGGCGGTGAAGAGCTGGGAGACGGCGAGTATGAACTCGCTTTCTCGCTGTTGGACGAGGACGACCGAGTCGCCACCGGTACTCGTATACGGGTGACCGTGACCGGACTCAATGATGGCGACAACATAAGGAACTATGAAGTCGTCATGCGTGTATCCGGCTACGATGGTGCGGTGGATACGACTATCCGATAATCGCAGCACCGCAGGTAAAACACCAAAAACACCTTTCCTTTTATTTTTCATTTCTTTAAAATAACTACATCAAAAGAGATCGGAGTCTTGGATGAACTCCATTGGTATATTCATCTCGTGATCCGCGAATTCTAATTAAATATAATGCGATTTAATTACATCTAATTAGCGACTTATAAATATGCATAATCTATATAGGAGAGAAGGTAAATAGAACCTAATGTAGGTATAAAAACCTACAGGAGGACACAACCTATGCAAAGAAAACTCTTTCAGAAAGATAAACAGGCGGTATCGCCGGTAATCGCGACCATCCTGATGGTTGCTATAACCGTGGTCCTGGCAGCTACACTGTACATGATGATCGATACAGGTGATGATGTCGGGACACTATTGGTTGGCGGCTTGAGCTACAGTAGCGGCGGCTCGCAGTTGAACGCGTATGAGCCGGTAGGAGCGGATAGCTATCAAGCACATGCACGGCTGTCTATCAGCCTCGACACACCTAGGAATTCCGAAATAGAGAAGATAATAGTAACCGTGCTGGACTCAGAGGGTAACGAACTCGAAGAAGACGAATTTGAAGCGGAATTTACCCTCTTGGACGAAGGCCGTGTCTCTACGGGTTCCCGCCTAACGGTGACCGTATATATCGAAGAGGACAATGGAGAGCCTGCGGTTTCCAGCATACGTAGATACGAAGTGTTCGTACGTATATCTGGCTACCAGGGTACACTAGGTGAAAAGTTAGGATAAGCCATACCGCCTTTAATAACCAAAACCCCTTCCCTCATTTTTTTCAATAAATAACTTATATGTCCCTTGTTATACCTTAACGTGGTACCATGGCACAGAAAAATAAAGCTACAAAAAAGAGTAAACGGATGAAGGACCAGGCAAAAAAGAAGCAGGACAAGGCAGCCCTTTTGAAGAAGCAGGCAAAGTACGAGAAGAAGGCGGCTAAGCAGGAAAAGAAAGTCGGTAAGTATCAGGAGAAGATACGTAAGTACAAACAGAAGATCAAGAATTACCAGCAGAAAATAAAGCAGGCCAAGAAGAAGGAGCGGGAGTACCTTAGGAAGGTGCGGAAACCTAGTTCCTAAACCAAAACACGGATTGGGTTCACACCGAAACTTATTAATCACTCGATACCTATAGATTGCTAGTGGTGTAGATGGCAGAAAAGAACAGGGCAAAAACCAAAAGCAAGCGTATGAAGGACCGTGCATCGAAAAAGGCTGATAAAGCTGCGATGCTGAAGAAGCAGGCCAAGTACGAGAAGAAGGCGGCTAAAGAGGAAAAGAAAATCGGGAAGTATCAAGATAAGGTCAAGAAATACCAGCAAAAAATCAAGGACGCTAAAAAGAAGGAAAGAAACTACCTGAAGAAGGCTAGGGAATACAATCCTAAATCATAAACTCTATTTTTAAACTAAGGGTCGTCTATACCGACACAACCTTTTTTATTTTGTTTAACGAAAGCTATTAATATATCCAGGCATATGTATTTGTGGTGAAGTAAAAATGGCAAAAAAGAGCGGTTCCGCAGAAAAGAGTAAACATATGAAAGAGGCTGCTAAGCAAAAATCCAAAGCTGCAGATGATCTAAAGAAAGAATCCAAGTACGAGATGAAGGCGGCGAAGGAAGAGAAGAAGATCGGTAAGTACAGAGATAAGATAACCAAGGCTAAAGAAAAGATAGCCAAGCAAAAAGAAAAGATAAAGGACTACGAGAAGAAGATACAGGAATCTAAGCAGAGGGAACGAGAGTATCTCAACAAATCTGGAAAAGGTGGAGCTTAATCAGATAATTCTTTCACCAGCTCAGAGGCTCTATCGGCCTTGATTTTACCTTCTTTTATCATTTTTTCTGCAATTTTATCAACCAGCTCTTCAGGAGCACCTGCAGCCACCGCCACGTTTTTGGCGTGTAACTTCATGTGTCCTCTTTGTATACCCTCGGTTGCCAGTGCCCTAAGGGCGGCAAAATTCTGTGCAAGACCTACCGCTGCGATGATCTCACCTAATTCCCGAGCACTCTCAACACCAAGTATCTTCATCAGCGTCTTGGCCACGGGATGTATGGAGGTCACACCTCCAACGGTTCCAACTGCAACGGGTATCTCTATGCTTCCCACCAGATCACCTTCGGCGTTACGCTCCCATTTAGTCAACGGTGAATAACCTCCTCCCATGGTAGCAAAGGAGTGTGCACCGGCCTCTACGGCCCTGGAATCGTTACCGGTTGCATTCACCACGGCGGTCACACCGTTCATGATACCCTTGTTATGTGTGGCACATCTATAGGGATCGACCCGGGCGAATTCGTATGCTTGAAGAACACCTTGTATGGTCTCTTCCCCCAACACTTCTTTACTGTATTCCACACGACTCCGTGCCAACCTGTTGTCCGCCAAGTTGGAAAGGATCCTCAGATATACCCTTCCGCCGGTGATGCTCTCCAACTCCGGTGCCAGTGCCTCCGCCATGCTGTTAACCGCATTTGCTCCCATCGCATCTCTGCAGTCAACCAGCAGATGCACTATTAGATAGGGACCGAAAGAACTATCCAACACCCTGCACCGCAGGTCTCTTGCTCCACCTCCGAACTTAACCAGTACCGGGTCCTCTTCATTTGCCATCTTCAAGAGCCTCTCCTTTTGCTCTATAATTTTTAGTTTGGCTTCATGGGGTGAAGAGAGGCCTGTGATCTGTATCTGGCTTATCATCACCGGGTCTGTGGTGGTCGAATAAAATCCTCCGGTATCTCTAGCCAGTTTGGCGGCGTAGGAAGCCGCGGCGACAACCGACGATTCCTCGATCACCATAGGTATCAGGTAGTCTTTATCGTTGATCCTAAAGTTAGCAGCGATACCGATGGGCAGTTCGAAGGTACCAACAACGTTCTCTATCATCCTGTCGGCGTCCTTCTTGGAAAGACCTCTTTCATAGAGTACTCGTATCTCGTTGTCTGAGAGGCCGCATAAATGTTGTATCTTTTCGATCCGCTGATCCATGGAAAGCTTATGGAATCCGGAAATCCTCGAATTTTCTATGGGCATGTTTATCAAAAAACACATTATTACAGAAGTATATTTAGATTGGGTCTGATATACTTCATCGCCCTCCCCAAAACCCTTTTATACAAGACCCCT
>JAFDUB010000102.1 GCA_019594025.1 Thermoplasmata archaeon | reverse complement strand
CGCAGGGAAGGGGGGAAGCAAGGATCGATTACCTCACCGGATATCAAAATATCAAGATAATACCACCTATCTAAAAAGAACTTTCGTGGTATTGATCGCTCAGAAGGAAAGATTCCTTCCTGAGAACAGTTACTCCGTTAAAAAAGTCATCCAGGATGTAGAGAGAAAGAAGAATACAGAGGTCATCGTTAAGGGCCCGGATGATCTGGAATATAAGTGAACAGAGACTGAAATGGTTTCCAAGTAAAGTAATTTACTTTTGAGAATAAAAGGATGGTTCATCCTTGGCTTGTTGATATCGGGTGTGAGCAGTGCATCGCAAGGATGAGGCGGGAGACCGGGGAAAAGATACCGCTGCTTGCTAATGCATGGGACGAGTTCGAGTGCCATTTTTGTGGGTACGAGCTGCCTGAACGATGTAAGCAGGTCATACGTGATAACATGATACGGAGAGCCGGGAAGGATATCAAGGTGAGGGACAGAGACGGTACGAAGTACAGGTTCCGTATCTACGGTGAAGATGTAGATGATAGGTACGCGGTTCCCAAGGATGAAAAGGTGGAGGAACTGCCGGATTACGTGGTAAGGATGGTGAAGGATGTTTACACAGTTCGATCGGTAGAAGAAAAGAAAAAAGGATGAAGGGGTTTTTGAGATGTCTTTTATCCCAAGATAGTAACTAGATACTTAATATCACTGATACCCTTTTGGCTTTCCTTTGTCGTCTTCCAAGGTATAATCCATGGTCTCTGCACCTTTGTTCTCATTTTTGCAGGCATGGATAAAATGAGACATTTGGATCTCTTCGCTACCGGACGTCAAAGCTTTACGGGCCGCGTTGAGTACTGCGTTCTTTATCTGCCCTCCGGTGAACTCGTATTCCCTTGCCAGTTCTTCGAGTGAAACGTCGTCTGCAATGGGCGTTTCTTCCGGTATATGGAGGTCCCATATCTTCTTACGTGCATCTACATCCGGTTTGGGGAACATGACTTTCAAAGCGATCCTGCGCTCCAAGGCTTTGTCCATACCTCTGGCAAGGTTGGATGAGAGTATGATCACACCGGAGTGTTCTTCCATCTTCTGCAGGAATATGTTTACTATCCTGTTTTCCGTAGAATCTACCGAACCGTGTGCAGTTGTTCGACGAGTGAGTATGCCATCGGCCTCGTCAACCAGCAGTATGGTTTCTTCCTCTTCAAGGATCTTAAACAGCGAATCAACGTTCTTTTCGGTCTCACCGTAATAGCAGTTGATAAGCTTGTTGAACTCCGCTATGTAAACTTCCATGTCCAACTCTTTACCCAATACCTTAGCGGTGAGTGTCTTTCCGGTTCCAGACGGACCTGTGAACAGTATGTTGATACCCTTTCCTATACCTGCGATCTTACCAAGGTTCCAATCCTGGTACAATTTTTCCTTCTCCCGTATCTGGGTCATAACACCTTGTATATCATCCTCTAGGCTTTCCTTGAGCACGACATCGCCCAGTGAGAATTCAGTTTCAGCCTTTCTGACCAGTTTCGAACTTCTCTCCGGTCTTTCATGCCTACTTCCAGGTGGTTTGAAATCATCTTCTTCATCTCTAAATTTCTCTCCCAGCATCATGTCCACTATCCTCTCACCGATATTGAAGAACATGCCCTCGGTATAGTGAGAACCGCGTGAACGGTGACTCCTTGGATGTAGGTATTTTTCGTATCTCCGTTTATCCTTGTTTATTATGATGCCTTTATCCAACAACCGGCTGCTTTCGTTAAGCAGCTTACGACCTTCCTCTATGGGAGTTCCATGGATCATATTAACCAGTGCGATGAGCACTTCACCTTTAACAGAAGGTTCCAACGGGTCGATCCCCACACCCCGGGAAGAGTAAAGTAGGTTAACTATGGTCTCTTCCTCCGGCGAAAGCTCCAGCTCTTCGAATAATTCTGTTGAGGGGAACAGTTCACCTGAACTCTCCTCGCTCTTTTTCTTTATAGATCCGATGGTCTCCATGCCATCTCTTACCTCTTTTGCAAGTGGTTCAAAACCTTCGGAATCCGGATTAGATACAACATAATCCGCCTTTGCTATCATCTCCCTACATGCAGTACCCATGGCTCTTAGGTACTGGATGTTATCTTCGAATACCTCAACATCGCTCAGTTCCTGTTCAGAACCCATCTGCTTCAACCTTTCACGATCGAAACGTCTTCCCAATTCATCTCCACTTTTTCCTCCGGGACTAATAAGTATCCCTCCTAAATATTCCTATTTTCATTATCATCTTCTCCTAGGTTCCCCACCATGGAGGTGACCCTAATTAAGTGTTTACACAGGGGGTCGGTGGGGTGGTAAAAGTTGGCAATAGTTTACGTTTGTGTGAACAAGGATGTTATCGATTTCATGGTCCGAAAGGGCATGCTCACTGTGGTTGAAAAAGTAAAGAACAAGAGCCAGTCCCTGAACAAAAAGTTCAGAGAGCGCTTCAGGGATAAACTCGAAAAAGATTGGGGCTTCATCTATCTGCAGGGAGAGACCAGGAACCGAAAGTCGGTCTCACACCGAAGGGAAAAAACTACCTGAAGATGTTCGAGTATCTTGTCTGAAATGGATAGGTACCATTCCGAATTTTGTGTACAGGATATTAATGTATATCGTAGTATAATTTCCAATGGTTTAAAACCCAAGTTTGACAGTAAGAAATAAAAGGTGCTCTTAGTTCCGTTCTTTTTATGCAAACAAAAATCACTTCCCTAAGAGCAAGACAGATTTAGCGGAAAAGAAAAAGATAATATCTTTTCCACCGCTAACTCATCACAAAACTAAGTTTCTCATATCTTGTGGATCGTTATAAAACCGAACAACAATATATCTTTTCCGATTGGAACAATCGTAACCGTGCAGAAGTATTACGAATTACCCCAAATCAACAGTTAAACGATAGTTTCTGTTGACTCTAGGAAATAATTTCCTGGTGGAAAGACTTTTGTCAAATTCATTTTCTTGAGAATGGTTAAATATACAATTTTTTAATATAAATTGTATCTTTTACTAGTTGAGGAGAACTAAATACTGTTTAAATTATTTCGTTTTCCTCTTAAATTAGCGGAGCAAAGTGTCAAACTTGGGATACAATAGAGAAAGATACGTTGGATGAGAAAGCATAATCGTCTGTCCGCAAAATCGCAGGGTTAATATACGCACGTGCGGGAAAACACACGTATATAACACATATACACAACCCATAGACCCCCTATACGTAGGCGTGCGTGTTATAGGGGTAGCCTTCAGCCAGCTGAGTAAATGTTAAATAATTCGGAATATTAGGGGGTTTTAATCTAAATAATAAAAGGTGAAGTTATGAACATAAAAAAAAGAATAGTGGTTATATTGGTGATGATACTTGCCGTTGGTAGTGCTTTATTGGTCACGGGGAATGATTTTGAGGAAGAATTAATCAACTCACTGGGTGAAGGTACGCCCGATAATCCTTACATGATCTACGATGTACACGATCTGCAGGCGATGAATGAAGACCTGACGGCGCACTACGCACTTGCGAACGACATCGATGCAAGTGAGACGAGCGAGTGGAACGATGGTGCGGGGTTTGAACCTGTTGGTAATATCTCGGAACAGTTTGTCGGAATCTTTGACGGGCAGAATTACACTATCCTCAGCTTAATAATAAATCGTCATAGCGAAAGACAAGTAGGTTTATTCGGTTCCATAGGGAAAGAAGGCATGATGATTAATGTAGGGCTTATAAACAATAACATAATAGGAGATGTTTCAGTTGGTGGGTTCGTAGGAATCAACGTTGGTACTTTATCAAACTGCCACGCCACAGGTACAGTGAGCGGAAAAAGAATAGGTGGACTTGTGGGAGATAACAGGGGCACAATTTACCAATCAAATGCTACAGGGGTCATCACTGGAGACAAGGTGGTTGGTGGGCTCGTGGGAGATAACAGTGGCACTGTGTCGAACTCGTATGCCACAGGAGCCGTCAATGGTGGTGTTTTTGCAGGTGGTCTAGTAGGATGGAATACGAATAAAATAATGGATTCACATGCAACAGGCGATGTAACAGGTACTGCTGATAAAGACGGTTTTAGTCGTACTGGTGGACTAGCAGGATTTAGTCAAGGAACCATTTCAAATTCGTTTGCTATAGGGGATATTAGTGGAGCTAGTTCTACAGGAGGCCTAGTTGGAAATATGGGCCAACGCTGCACTATATATAACTCATATGCCACAGGAAATGTTGATGGAGACAACGGTGTCGGAGGACTTGTAGGATCATCCATGGGTTCTGTTTATAATTCCTA
Source organism: Thermoplasmata archaeon (assembly GCA_019594025.1). Classification (GTDB taxonomy): domain Archaea; phylum Thermoplasmatota; class Thermoplasmata; order Halarchaeoplasmatales; family Halarchaeoplasmataceae; genus Halarchaeoplasma. The sequence continues at coordinate 1,198 of JAFDUB010000102.1, read as the reverse complement.
TGCAACTGGAAACGTAATCGGTAATGATTATGTTGGTGGTCTTGGAGGAGATTTCATCGGTACCGTTAAAAATTCATATTCTACAGGGCGTGTTAGTGGAAGATTTTCTGTCGGCGGATTGATAGGGCGAGGAAAAACTGTTGGAAACACAGCAATAAACTCTTTTTGGGATATCGACACCTCAGGTCATAACAAAAGTAACTCAGGAGGGAGAGGTAAAACTACATCGGAGATGACACGCATTGAAACTTTCACTAATCTTTCTACTGAGGGCTTATCGACCCCATGGGACTTTATCGGTAATCCTAACGATGATGAAGGAACAGAAGATATCTGGGATATCGATGCAGATTTTAATGGTGGGTACCCGTTCTTAAGTTGGCAAGAGAAGGTTTACGATGATGCTCCATCTGATGAAAAAGATACAGACCGAGGCATACCTGGGTTCTTGTTCCCTATAATGGCTTCGAGCATAACCCTCGCACTGATCGTTTTCCATGTAAAGAAAAGGTGAATGACCGCATACTCTGTGTGATAGTAAAGCCGGAAGCCTGCACTTATCATCGTTGATAAAACGCCTATATCTTCACAGTATCCTTGTCCACGATATACGCGTGACATCTATTCGAACTTGATCTCCACCCCGCAGTGGTCGCCGGTCGGTTGGTTTATTGCCTTTATACGGTCTGTTCTTGGAAACCATAACAGAATGCCGGTTTTCCCCTCACACTTTACTTTCCAGATCCTTCAAAGCCCTTCGATATATTTCATCTTTAACAGGGCATCGTTGGTGGTACTTTGTTTCCAATTCCTCAACAGCTTGAAAAAGCATAGGGAACCATTTCCTTTCGGTGTATTTGTTTTGTTTCTTCGTCTCTTCAAGGATTGTGTACCAATCCACATCGGATTCAACTACTAAGGAGGCATCTTCCATATCTCGTTCTCTAGTTGCTACAACCTTGAAAAGGAATATATCTTCTTTTGATAGAATTTTGACGTTTAAGTTTGAAAGTACGATGTATTCAATAGCCCTGTCTTTGATATCCTTGGACAGCATCAATTTTTTACACACTATCTTAAAGAATATATCGAATCTTGGGCTGTCCTCACGTTCTAAAATTACATTTGCCCCTAAATCTAGATATTCACGTTCTAAATCTGTGACTATTACGTAACCTAAATCCTTCAAAACGTCTGT
>JAFDUB010000117.1 GCA_019594025.1 Thermoplasmata archaeon | reverse complement strand
TGCTGATACCGCTGTCGTTTGGAGGAGCTTATGGACAGGAAGAGGGTACGGGAACAAGCATTGCACTAGTTGAGATCTATGGGATGGATGAACAAAACATGTTGGAAAGTTTAGAAGTCGATACCATAGAAACATATGAAAACGCTGTCTTGATCGAAGCAGATGAAGAAACTGTCGAGATCCTTACGCAAAACGGTCTCACGGTTAATACTCTGCCGAAAAGGACCACACTTTATGTAGGTGGTTACGAGTTCGACTTTACCGAGGGTGAACCGGACATACCGGATGAACTCCGTATCGGGGAGTATGAACCCGGTGTGAAGGGACAGTACATCGTACACATGCTCGGACCGATTGCTTCGAATTGGAGACCACAACTCGAAGAGATGGGCGTACAGATAATGAACTATGTGCCGAACTACGCTTACCGAGTAAGGATGACACCTGAGGTCGCAAGCGAGGTTTCGGAACTATACTTCGTCGATTGGGTTGGTGTGTATCATCCGGAATACAAGCTAAGTGAAAATTTACCGCAAGGTTTGGTGTATGTGTCTATGCATATCAGCGAAGACGTCGATGTTTTGAACACACCACATTCCACAGTAATTACTTCGTATCAAGAAGGAGAACACACTCGAACACTCGTTAATGTAACTGATGAGGAAAAATTTGTGGATTTCGCCAATAATCCCGCAGTGTATCATATCAGCAAATACATTGAACCCCAATTAATGGATGAGGTAGCAACTCAAATAATCGGTGGTGGTTGCTGGTTCTTTGATGATGAATATCCCCACTCAGGCGGCCCTCACCGAATGGGGGATCCTAATATCCCTTACCGACTACACGGAGATTACGGTTCCTATATGAACCAAATAGACTATGAGGGCGAAGGAATAATCATAGCTATTGCGGATACGGGTCTAGGCGCAGGCACTACGGCGTATCAGCATCCAGATTTCCAAAATAGAGTAATTGGTGGAGTAATATATGATTGGGATAACATGGAATGGCCGAATGAAGGATGGGATGATGGAGACGGCCATGGCTCACATGTTGCAGGATCGGCAGCGGGAGATACCCACGAAGGTACAGGCACAACGATTGAGTATGGGTATTATGCAGGTCAAGGCTCAGCACCCAAGTCGGAACTTTATGCTGTACGGATATTCGACGAATATGGCATATATATTGGACCAGATTCATTGTATGCACATGAAATAGTCCAGATAGCAAAAGAAAATGTAGGCGCCTTTATACACACAAATTCGTGGAGTGTAGCAACCGATGGAGTGTATCAAACCTGGTCCCGTGAATACGATACGTCTGTGAGAAAATATGAAATGGTCATTTTAGTTGCCGTTGGTAACCGTGGCCAGGTGGGTTACACAACTATTGGACAGCCAGCAACTGCAAAGAACGTTATATCTGTTGGAGCTACTTATCTGAAACCTGATGCAGAAGTCATTGCCCCTTTTAGTTCCAAAGGATGGACTTCGGATGGTCGAGTGAAACCTGATGTCGTTGCCCCGGGGGTTGACATAACTTCGACAGGACAACTTAGTGGGTATACAGTCATGAGTGGAACTTCCATGGCTACCCCTGCTGCCGCAGGTGCATCTGCTGTGATTGCTGAATGGTACGAGGTTAATCATGGCACACGCCCTAGTCCTGCTATGGTCAAGTCACTTTTGATAAATACAGCTATTGACCTGGAGCGGGACCATAATGAAGACGGTAGTATAGATCATATTCCTAACAAGTATGAAGGGTGGGGCATTATCGATATCTCAAAACTGGAACGGCCCATAAATGATCCCGGGCCGTTTTATCTATATGATCAAAAAACAATTTTCACCGAATCCACAGAATACGACGAGCATTTTGTCAAACCCAACAAAACAGAGGAACCTCTTAAATTCAGCCTAGTGTGGTCAGACCGAAGAGGTGCAGTGTTAAGGAACGATTTTAATCTAGTTGTAGAATCTCCTAGTGGTCTTGTCTACAAAGGGAATGCATTTAGCAATGGTTGGTCTGTCGCGGGAGCTGATGCTGACTTTGACGATAGCGGAGATGGTTACGACGACACAAACAACGTACAGAATGTATATATACCCGCAAGTGAAATAGAAACCGGTATATACACCGCTCAAGTGATAGGGCATGAAATCACGGAAGATGCACTCTATACAGGAGACGGAAATAGTCAAGACTATGCTCTTGTGGTATACAATGCAGTCGATGCAAAACCTCACGTTGAAATAACACAACCCGAGATGGATGAAACATTATATCACACTAACGTGACTGTTAAGTGGACAAGTGATACTCCATTCGACATAATAGATCATTTTGCTGCTCAGCTCAATGAAGGTTTTTGGGTCTATGTTGGAAAGGACACAGAATTTACTTTTACTAATTTGGAATATGACTCAGTATATACGGTTAGAGTAAAAGTAATAACCACCTATGGCGAAAGTACTCAAGATTTTGTGACATTTTATATTGAAGACCCTTCCAACATTCCTTTATCCATAGAATCTGTTGAAACCGAGGACGACATGGCAACAGTTGAATGGATCGGTCACAGTAGTACTGGGGTAGAGTATTACGAAATACGACTTGATGGCGGAGAATGGATGAAAGTTGGAACTAGTACCAGCTATACCTTCTATGAGTTAGAAGAAAGAAGATATACTGTAACAGTGCGCATGTGGGACAATGCAGGGGATTCCTGGCAGGATACCGCGGTGTTTACGATAGGAGGTGATCCGCCATAAAACCTCTTCTTTATTTATTTTTATTGAGTTGATATTTTGAAAGGAGTAATATACGGAAAATATACATAGGGTTAAGGATATAGATAAAGGTTGAGAGTATGAGGCTTAAGAAGGTAGGCGCAGTGTGTTTCGTGATTTTACTTATAGCTAGTTTATTCGGAGGGGTGTTTGGATCTGTTGTAGAAGATGAGATGGGAGAGGATAGTGGCGGTATAAAAGAGAGTTCGGCTACCGGGAGTAGTACATCTGATGATCCGTACCTGATGGCTAATTCTCATAAACCCGAAGTTTTGCATGATGATCTTCTCGATAAGCTCTCATCTACTCCTGAAGACGAACACTTGGAAGTGATCATACGTTTATCGCCGAAAGAATTCCAGGAGTCCATAACGAGTGAAATCCACTGGAGCGAGGCCATGAGCTCTTTGAAAGAACATTCAAGAAGAGAGCAGACAAGTGTTGTAGAGCTTGTTGAAAGAAACCGTGGACATGTTCTAAATACCTTCTGGATGGCAAACGCTGTCCTGGCCGAGGTACCTGTCGGCTCGTTGAACGATATCGCCAGGCAGGATAATGTATGGAGTGTGCACGAAAACTTTGAGGTGAGTGTACAGAGTTCACTTCCCGGGACCGATCTTCCGTATAGGGATGAACTGGGTGAGCATATGCGGAATCCGACCAATGGGGCGGACGGAGAACTGTATGAAGGTAAAAATATCACCTGGGGTCTGGAGAGGATAAATGTTACCGGATTATGGGACAAAGGGATCGATGGGACTGGTGTCCGTGTAGCCGTTTCGGACACCGGCGTGGATATCACCCATCCCGATCTCGCGGGTAAGATGGTGAATCTAGATGATGATGGGTACTACACGGGGGGTTGGATACATTTCGACGCACATGGTGATATCGTTGCTGATTCCGTCCCGCACGATACCAGTGATCATGGTACCCATTGTTCCGGTACGATAGTGGGTGGGAACCACAGTGGTACCCACATAGGTGTGGCTCCCGGTGCGGAGCTCATGCATGCACTCGTATTACCCGTAGGAGGTGGTACATTCGCCCAGGTAGTGGCGGCGATGGAGTGGAAGGCGGAACCATATGATCGACACGGAAATATACTTGAGCCTGTGGAAGAACATCGTGCCCACGTGGCTAGTATGTCGTGGGGTTCATCCGGCTATCAAGAATATTATGAGGAACCCGTCCTGAATCTTAAGAATTCAGGTGTTGTTCCCGTTGCATCCATCGGAAACAGTGGACACGGTACTTATGGGAGTCCTGGGGCGATATATGAGTCCTTTTCTGTAGGTGCATCCGATGTGAACGATGATATCGCCGATTTCAGCAGCGGTGCTATCGTCGAGGATGGAAGGGACGATACTCCCGAAGAGTATGTGAAACCCGATTTTTCCGCCCCTGGTGTGGATGTGTTTTCTGCTGTACCCGGAAATAAGTGGAATCATTATAGTGGAACATCCATGGCGGCTCCTCATGTAGCGGGGACGGTCGCACTGATGCTCGATTCATATACCTCTGTAGACGATATATACGACGGACTGGCGGAGACGGCGGATTACTACGAAGCCGGTGATGATTCCACTTATTTCCGGGTACAGCAGAAAACACATCCACACCAGGGGCGGAAAAATCGGGTTTCACATACTCTTCGGGAGTATCGTCCCTTCCATCCTCGAC
>JAFDUB010000135.1 GCA_019594025.1 Thermoplasmata archaeon | reverse complement strand
CGTGATTGACGGATCGAACACTTCAGGATTCCAAAGGACCGGTTTGATAGCGAGAGACGGAGAACTGGTAATCGATGGAAATCGCATCGGGATATCACCGATCTGTCTTGAGGAAGACGCCGGGAGGAAGGTCGAATCCAAAGGTAAAGAGAAGACGTATAGGCTGGATCGATTGGGCATACCGCTCATAGAATTAGCCACCGGACCGGATATCAGAACACCTGAAGAGGCGAAGTACGTAGCTCAGTACATCGGCGGACTACTTAGAGCTACCAGATGTGTGAAGAGAGGCATCGGAACCATAAGAGAAGATGTGAACATATCTATCGCAGAAGGTGCCCGGGTAGAGATCAAAGGGGTTCAGGAACTTAAGATGCTGCCTACCTACATAGAGAACGAGGTGGAAAGACAGCTGATGCTCATAGAGAAAAAGAAACTGTTGAACGATAGAGAGGCGGAGGTTTCCGATAAAGTACATGACCTCTCCGATCTATTCGAGGGATGCTCGAGTAAGATAGTTAAATCCGCATTAAAACGTGGAAAAGGTGTCTATGGATTTAAATTAAAAGGATTCGACGGCACCCTCCGACGAGAGGATGGAAAGGCCCTCTTAGGACCGGAGTTAGCCGCCTACGCAAAGACCGCCGGTGTAGGTGGTATATTCCACAGCGACGAGCTTCCGGCATACGGTATTGAAAGTGATGAGTGCGTGGCGGTGGTTGATGAACTAGATATAAAGGAGGAAGACGCCTTCGTACTCGTAGTCGATGACGAAAAGAAGGCTGAGGAGGCTTTGGAACAGGCGAGAGAGCGGGCGACTATGGCTTTGAAGGGGGTTCCCGAGGAAACCAGAAATGCCGTTGAAGACGGAAGTACCGTTTTCCTACGTCCTCTTTCCGGCGGGGCCCGTATGTATCCCGAGACGGATATTCCTCCATACCCAGTAAACAAAGAAATGCTGGAAAAGCTGGAACTGCCGGAAACACCCGACGAAAAGATAAAACGATTTAAACAAGAATACGGACTGAACAAACAGCAGAGCGGTCAGTTGTTTAGAAAGGGTTACGACCTGCTCTTCGAGGATATGATGGACGAAGGGATAGACGCTTCTATAGCCTCGAATATGTTCTTACATACATACCCGGAGTTGAGCAAGGAGGGATATGAACCGGATGATCTGTCCGATGAGGTTGTAACGGATGTGTTAACCAGGGTAAAAAACGGTGAATTTGCCAAGGAAGGTATCCCTAAGGTGTTGGGTTTGGTCCTAGAAGGCAACTCCGTTGACGAGTCCATCTCTAAAGCCGGCCTGGAAGTTGTAGACGAGGAGGAAGTTAGGGAGGTCATCAGAAGGATCATAGAAGAAAGGGAGGATTTCGTGCGAGAGCGAGGTATGGGTGCCGTGGGACCTCTTATGGGTGTCGTGATGAAAGAATTCCGCGGTAAAATCGACGGTAAAAAATTGAGTGGAATTCTGAAAGAGGAAATCGAAAGATGGTGCAGCTAACATGGACGAACTATTGAAGAAACTTAAAGATGGTAATCCAGAGGTGAGAGCCGAAAGTGCGATGGAACTGGGAGTTAAAGGGAACAAGGAGGCAGTTCCTCACCTTACGGCAGCGTTAAAGGACGAATACCCCTTGGTACGAGCAAATACAGCATTGGCTCTTGGACACCTCGATTCGTCTAAAAAAACCGTTGAATCAATAATAGGATTGTTGAAAGACGACAGCTGGATCGTACGGCATGATGCCGCTATCGCCCTGGGAGAGTTACAGGCGGAAGAAGCTGAAAAACGTTTGATCGAACTATTAGAGGATGAGGTAATAGACGTCCGTAAGCAGGCGGTAAAGGCCTTGGGAAATATTGGTAAAGGTATCAAAGAGTTAGAAGGTTATATCGACGATGAAAATATCAGAGAGGAACTGGTTCATGCTTTCTCTAAAAACAAAAGTTATGATAGTTTGGTGAGATTGTACGAAACTGGCTCACAGGACATAAGGATCAAAGCGATAAACGGTATAAAGGAGCCGCAGGAATATGTAGATGTGATTACAAAGGCCTTAAAAGACGACTCATGGAGGGTTCGTGAAGAAGCCGCTAGTAGATTGAGGGGGACAGATGAGGCGGCGGACGCTTTGGTTAATGCGCTGGAAGATGATAACTCACACGTGGTAGTCGAAGCTCTTCGTTCACTGGCAGATATTGGAGACGAAAAAGTAGTAAAAGAAATCCATCATTTGAAGGAGCATAATGATCCATCCGTTCGAGAGGAATGGAGCAGGGCTATGTATAAACTCCGTGGTGATTGTACGGAACTCTTACATGCATTTCAAGAAGAGGTTAATCCTCGGGTCCGCTGGACTATGGCCGAATCTATTGGAAGAAATGAAGATTGCTTTGACGATTTAAAGGAGATGTACGAACAAGCTCGAGGTGACGAAAAGCTGTTACTCGCTTGTTCACTTGCATGGGCCGGGGATAGAACAGGCGTAGAAGAGATGCTCCAGGCCTTTGAAGACAATCGTTGGAAGGTGAGACAAAAATCCATAGAAGCTGTAAGGATGATTCCTCCGGACACCTTCAATAAAAAGGAAAAGGAGAGATTGATCAGGGGACTTTCAGATCTTATTGAAGACCCGGACAAATGGGTTCGTATAGAAGCCGTTAAAGCACTTACGGATATGTTCACCGATAACGGTGAGGATATAGTGGATTTACTTAAAGAAAGAAGAAAACAGGAAGTTGATGAGGACGTGAATAACATTTTGGATGAGATTGATGTTTAATTATAGTGGAAGACATGCAGGATTGACAGCCTTGTGTCCATTTTCCAGTAGCTCTCTATTTTCTTTTGAAAACGCCCGAGACATATTTGAACTCGTTACACTGTTCCTGAACACAAACAAAAGTTACGTCTTTGACTATAGGCCTGTGTTATTCTGTAATTATTTCGCTTCACTTTATTCGACCTCCTTTTCGATCATCTCAAAGTAAGATCCTAGAATATCTGAACGGCATTTTCTCCAAAATGCCTTTTCAGGAGTTTCTAGATTATCCCAATCCAGACTCAT
>JAFDUB010000109.1 GCA_019594025.1 Thermoplasmata archaeon | reverse complement strand
TCGTATGAGCGTATCGGATGGTTTACCGTCTGTAGGGGCTAAGACCCATTCAATGTTTTAATCAGGATACATTTAAATATACTATTATTTATTCCTCCCCATCATTCCTTCTACATCCAAATATTTGGTTATGGGTATAACGTTTCCGTCGTCGTCTATTACCAAATATGTGGCTAAACCACAGTGAGGATGAGATGTGAAGGAAACCTGTGGTTCGTTTTTAATGACCGATATCAATTGAGAGATAGGAGTAACGAAGGGTACTGGGTAGAAGTCGTCGCGTGTAACAAAACCCGTTTGTTTTTCTAGGCCGATAACGAGGTCGGAGAGTGTGTATCTCTGGTTCTCCCTTTCCTCCTGAGATATACGGCCTGTGAAAGCAACCGGTTGGTAGTTTACACCTCTTATCACATCCATGTTATCTATTGCGAAGTTAAGTATATCCCCTACCTGATCGTCGTTTATGGTCTTCACGATTGTTGGCACGAGCACCGTAGCCAAAGGTCTTGGTTTGGTTTTACGGCAGTTTTCTATAGCTTTCTTTTTCGCTTCCAGCAGAGGTTTACCCCTGGCCTGGATATAGTTTTCCTCTTTCAATCCGTCGAACTGGAGATATACGGTATGAAGACCGCTGTCAACACACCTTTGAGCATACTTTGGATCACCGGCGAGTTTGATGCCGTTGGTCGCCGCCTGGATCTGTGCAAAACCCATATTAGATGCTGCCTTTATAACCTTAAAGAAGTGTGGATAGACGGTAGGTTCTCCTCCGGAGAATTGAACGGCGGTGGTGGGTACTGGTTTTTGATTCCTTAAAGTCTTAAGCATCTCTACAACTTCTTCAAATGAGGGTTCGTAAACGTAACCTGCATCGTTAGCGTTGGCAAAGCAGATGGGACACTGGAGATTGCATCGATTGGTGAGGTCTAGGTTGGCAAGGCATGTATGGCTGAGGTGCAGGTTACACAGGCCGCAGTCATCGGGACACGTTTCGGCTCCTGTGATGGCAGGTTTTTCTACACCTACGCCGTCGAATGCCCATTTTTCTGCTTTTAAAAATAGGTCAACGTCGGACCAGTACACGCTTTTAAACTTACCGTGCTCTTTGCATTCTTTGTGCATCACTACTTTCCCATTTTCTTCCTTTAATAAGGCGGGCATCACCTTTTTACACTCTGGACATATGGATTCTGTCTTTTTTGGTAGTCCTTTCTCAAGCAGTGAATCTTGTATTACCATGATTATCGGCTAAAAACAGTAAAGACAAAGACTTAAATATTTTGTAGCGCGTTGAGCTACAAATGCACGAAGAAGAGGCTGAAAGGGATTTCATGGAAGAATATTCTATTGTTTCCGAAGGACTACAACAATTTGGTCTTACCGAATATCAGGCTCGAACATACACCGGTCTTGTTGCTTATGGTGTAGCCGACGCCGAGACGATTGCATCAACGATTGAACTACCACGCACATCGGTATACAAAGCTCTAGACGCCCTCCATGAGATGGGATATGTTATTGTGAGCGAAGGTCGACCGAGAATTTACCGACCAGCGGAGCCTTTAGAAATAAAATCTCGGTTATCATCCAGGTTGGACGAGGTGTTCGGCAGGTTGAACACCCTTTACGAGATACTGTCCGAAAAGGGCGAACCTCAAGTGGTTTATACCATTTATGGTCGAGAAAAGGTATTCGAGAAGATAAGTGAGTTCCTTAAACGTACAGACGAGGAGATAATAATTTCATCCCCAAGCTTTTCAATCATTCTATCCGAATTAGATGCGGAGTTTCAATCTCTTCATAAACGCAATGTTACAACTACTATAATCACGGAGCCTGGGGAAAAAGTCCTTTCGTGGGCCAAAGTTCAGCGCAGAGAACGGTTGATAGCTACGGATATCATAAGCGACGGAAAGAGAGCACTACTAGCCTCTCCGGGATTCGAGGCCTGTGGTTATACCCACAACCCATCTATCGCATCCCATTTGGTCAATTTCATGGACATTCTCATGCGGCGTCAATGATCTTACACCGTTTTGTTTACCTCGTCAAGAATCTCGTATGAGCGTATCGGATGGTTTACCGTCTGTAGGGGCTAAGACCCATTCAATGTTTTAATCAGGATACATTTAAATATACTATTATTTATTCCTCCCTAAAGGTGATTCAATGATGGCAATAGAAATTGCGGGTTATGGACTGGAAGAACAGTTACCTTACTTAGGGTTTAGCTTGTGGAATATTATATTGTTCGTGGTGACTTTAGTGGTCGGTATAATACTGGTCAAAGTAGTATCTAGGATCCTAAAGAAACACATGCTGCGGGCAAATTTGCGTAAAATAATGATTGAATTCGTCACTAGAGTTCTGAGAATAGTGCTTTATGTGTTCGTCGTAGGTGTTTCTTTATCTTTCCTAGGAGTTCAGGTGGGAGCAGCACTGGTGAGTGTTGCTGTTGTACTTGGTTTCGTCCTTGGTTTCGCCCTTGGAGATACACTAAGCAACATAGCGGCGGGATTCATGATCGCCATAACAAAACCGTTCCGCTCAGGTCATTACGTCAATGTGAACGGCGAAGAGGGGGTCATAAAAACAGTGGGTATAAGCATCACCGAGTTGGACACTCGCGATAATAAACGCATAATCATACCCAATAAACAGGTTTTGGGTAACAATATCATCAACTACACACATAATGATACTAGGAGGATCGACCTCGAAACAGGTGTTGGATACGATGACGATCTTGATCTTGCCATAAAGACTTCATTGAAAACTCTTAGAAAACATCCAAAAGTGTTGAAAGACCCTGAGCCTCAAGCCAAGGTTAAATCCATGGACGACTCTGCCGTTACACTGGTGGTTAGACCATGGGTAAAGACGGATGATTACTGGGATGTGTTCTTCGATCTGCAGAAGGAACTCAAAGAAGCCTACGACGAAGCAGGTCTTAATATACCATACCCACAGATGGACGTGCATCTAGACAAATAGATGCATCTCCCTAAACCCCCTTCCTTATTTTTTTTCTCCAAAAGTACTTATAATCGGCAGAGACATTTAATCATCATGCCCGGTGGTAGAAGAGGCAGGAGAAGAGGCAAAAGACGAGTGGGTTGGACACCCACTGAGACATCTTTTTCCCCTCGAGAGGAAGCTCAGTTCGAGGTTCGATTAAGGGTCGAAGAGGTTGAAGCGTTGAGATTGGTTGACCTGTTAAATCATACTCAGGAAGAAGCAGCTGCCGAGATGGGGGTCTCTAGGAAAACATTCTGGAAGGATCTTAAATCCGCTCGAAAAAAAGTAGCAGAGGCTTTAACAGAAGGAAAAAGGATAAAAATTGAGGGTGGTAGTTACACCCTAAAGTGATTTCACTTGTAAATATCTTCTACAGCTTCTAGAACACTCCTGCGAACGTTTTCTGGAGTAAACTCCTCTAGGTGTCCTGGGACTTTTGCGATGCTTATGCCGTGCTCCTCCATGAACTCCATAGCTGGCACTACTTTTTCTTTGAATTCGCTCAGGCGTGAGCGTATCTTTTCTTTGGTATCATCGGACCTTTGTATCACTTCCACACCGCACTCTTCACACTTTCCTTCGGGAGGTGGGGCGTAAATTAGGTGATACACCTTACCACAATCTGGACAGATCCTACGTTTGATCGTTCTTTCGATTATCTTCTGGTCTTCGTTCTCAACCCATAATATGAAATCGATATCGGTGTTTTGCTCTTCCAGTAATTTTAAGAGGAATTTCGCTTGGGATAGTGTTCGTGGATATCCGTCCAATACCTGATGTCTATAGTCTCTGCGCCCGAAGTATGAGTTGAAAAGTTCGTTGGTTATGTAATCGGGGACAAAAAGACCTCTGTCCACAAAGTACTTTGCCTTCATACCTAAGATAACGCCTGGATCATCTGTATCGAGCTCTTTAGATATCTCCTCATCCGTTAAGAAACATTCCTCCTCATCGTCCCAGAATTGAGAAAGATCACCGTCGAATCCATAATCGTTAAACTTCCCTAAATACGTTCGGAAAATGTTACCTGTAGATAGCTGCTGAAGATCGAATTCGTCCACTAATACGTCAATCCTGGGTTGTTTACCGGCGCCGCTCTTTCCTGTCACAACGATATTAGTTACTTCCTTCGGAATATTATCGTACATTTTCATCGATATTCCATTGGTTTCAGGTATATAAGAATGTGCCATGGATTTTTAGGATCCCCAAAACCTATTTAAACCATATATAATTTATTATCCGTATGAATCGTGAGACCCGTGAGGAGTATTTGGAAGCGATATTCAAACTTTCCAAGGGTTCTACCGATAAGTCGGTACGCACAGGAGAGATAGCAAAACATATGGGATTAGCACCCCCGTCTGTGACTGAAGTACTTCCAATCCTAGAATATGGGGGGTACATAACTTATAAACCGTATTACGGTGTAAAATTGACTGAAAAGGGCAGAGATGTAGGCATGAACATCGTACGTACACATAGGGTTTTGGAAGTATTCCTAGACAAGTATTTTTCCTTACCCCATGAGGATATGCATGAAAAGGCGTGTCAGATGGAACACATATTCGACAAAGAGATGATAGATGAGATGTGTGAGAAACTTGGCGCCCCTACTGAGTGCCCTCACGGGAACGAGATCCCTTCTTGTGATAAGAATAGATGTCCGTTAGATGGTGAATGATATTTTAAGATCGTCACCTATCCGATAGAAAGTTAATACACATATGTGCATAAACTATAAGTATATAATCTCTTATTAGTTTTAAACATATGGTTCAAAAAGATAACGCAATAAAAAAGGGCGTCGATGATCCCTAAAATTTTGCCTTTTACACCAAGCATCCTAGGAATGGTCGGCCCGTGAAAATCGCTGTCAAGTATACCTATTTTGTACCCCTTCTTGGACAATTCAAAGGCCAGATTTGCAGCTACTGTACTTTTACCGACACCGC
>JAFDUB010000023.1 GCA_019594025.1 Thermoplasmata archaeon | reverse complement strand
TATGTCGATCACCAGAAAAACAGCCATAAAGGAGAACAGAACCGTGGTGTTCGGACTTACGAATAAGTATCTGGCAGAGGACGGGGTCATATACGACAGCTACAGGGATGGTAAGGGTTACCTTCCAGCCCTTTTCAAAGGGGACATACTTATGCAGATTGTAAAGGAAATCGAAAGGTGGGCCGGTTGATTCGTATCGAAAACAGCGTTAAGGAACGGAAAAACATATATACGTGAGAGCTTCTACTACGAGTTGAAGAGATTTTAGGGGGTTTTGTATACATCTTAATTCCCGATGGATAACCTTACTAAAATCGTATATAATCCAAATGGGACAGAGTGTGAAACCATGGAAACAAAAGGAAAAAAAGGAACTACGACCATAGGATTGGTTTGTAATGGTGGAGTCGTTTTAGCCACCGAGAAGAGAGCAACGATGGGGAACTTTATCGCCCACAAAGATACACAAAAGTTGTTCCAAGTAGGAAACAACCTAGGCATGACTATTGCCGGGTTAGTGGCAGATGGGCAGATGTTGGCTCGCTACATGAGCGCCGAGATAGAACTTTATCAGTTGAAAAGGGACAAGGACATGACTGTGAAAGCTGCAGCAACGTTACTATCTAACATCCTTGCTGGACGGCGTATGATGCCCTACTTCGTAGGTTTAATTCTTGGGGGAATAGATTCCAAAGGAGGACAGGTGTACTCAATGGATATGGCCGGTGGTGCTATAGACGACGATTATGTATCTGTCGGTTCAGGATCTCCCTTCGTTTATGGAGTTCTCGAAGATCATTACAAAAAAGGTATGAAACTTGAAGAAGGTATAGATCTAGCCGTTCTCGGCCTGATGGTATCCAGCAGTAGAGATTCAGCCTCCGGAGATGGGGTAAGGATAGCCACGATAACCGAAGACGGTTTTCAAGAACTCGACGAAAAAAATATCGAGAAGCGGATGTCTAAGATCAAAAAGGAAAAAGGTCTAAGATATCCGTGATAAAAACCCCTTATTTATATTAAGTTAAAAAGTGAATTCTATGAGTGTTGAAGGCGTTTTAAGTGATGCTAGGAAAGCTATTGACGAGGTTATTTCTACCTCAGTGCAGATAACGGACATCGAATTCGAAGGTTCGACCATAGTGATCTATACGAAGGACATGGAAGAGTTTACCAAAGGGAACGAGGTGGTTAGAAAACTCGCCGAACGCTTGAAGAGGAGAGTTTCTATTAGACCGGATCCCTCACTCCTAGATCCCGTAGGTGAAGCGGAGGAGAAGATACATGAGATAGTACCTGATGAAGCAGAGATAACCGATATGTACTTCAAAGAAGATACCGGTGAAGTCAATATCGAAGCTAAGGCTCCGGGTTTGGCCATCGGTAAAAAAGGCAGTATTCTAAACGAAATAAAAAGAGAAACCGGTTGGGCACCAGAGGTCGTCAGAACTCCCCCTATACCGTCTAAGACGGTAAAGGATATTCGCAGTTACCTTAGATCGGTCAGAGGAGATCGGAAGGAGTTCCTTAAACGTCTAGGTAGAAAGATCAACCGGGATAAAAGAACCGGTGAGGCCTTCGCCAGAGTTACGGCCTTGGGAGGATATCGAGAAGTCGGCCGTTCATGTCATCTGCTGCATACCAGAGACAGTAAAATACTGGTAGATTGCGGAGCAGATGTATCTTCCGACGAGAACGGTACCCCTTACCTAATTGCACCGGAATTGATGCCTTTGGACAGCATAGACGGTATCGTACTGACCCACGCTCACCTGGATCACAGCGGTCTGATACCGGCCCTGTATAAATACGGTTACGAAGGACCGATTTACTGCAGCGCTCCCACCAGGGATATGGCCGCGCTGCTACAATTGGATTACATAAAGGTCGCAGTAAGTGACGCAAGGGATGCGCCTTACAAATCCGGTCACGTCAGAGAAGCTGTAAAGCATACTATTACGTTGGAATACGGTGAGACCACGGACATTGCGCCTGATATCAGGCTAACGATGCACAACGCGGGGCACATCATAGGTTCCGCGGTTGCTCACATGCATATAGGAGAAGGTGATTACAACGTTGTCTTCACCGGCGATCTCAAGTACGATAAAACATGGCTTTTCAACCAGGCGATAAATAAGTTCCCGAGGGCGGAAACCGTGGTCATGGAATCCACTTATGGTGGGTACCACGACCTGCAGCCAAGCAGGTTGGACGCCGCCGAGCAGTTGAAGGACATAATGATCCAGCACATAGAGAGGGCCGAAGGAAAGGTCCTGATACCCGTTTTCGCGGTCGGTAGATCTCAGGAAGTGATGCTTGTTATAGAAGAAGCTATGCGGAAGGGAGAGGTCCCAGAGGCACCGGTCTATCTTGACGGTATGATATGGGAAGCTACCGCTATACACACCGCTTATCCCGAATTTTTAAACAACAAACTAAAGAAAAAGATATTCCAGGACGATGAGAATCCATTCATGTCCCCGATATTCAAGCAGATTGACAGCGTAGAGATGCGGAAGGAGATATGCGATAGTTCGGAGCCTGCCGTTGTTCTAGCCACCGCGGGTATGATGAACGGCGGACCTGTTCTAGAGTACTTCAAATCATGGGGAGATGATCCCGAGTCAGGTATAGTGTTCGTGGGATACCAAGCGAGCGGTACCATCGGAGACAGGATTCAGAAGGGTTACGACCATGTTACGTTGACCGAAAACGGTAATCCTATCGATATCCGTGTAAAATTACGGGTGCATACATGCGAAGGGTTCTCCGGTCACAGCGACAGGATCCAACTGCTTCACTACATCAGCGGTATGAGGCCTTCTCCGGAAAGAGTGATAGTGTCCCACGGTGAAGAAGGTAAATGTACCAACCTAGCCAGCACTATTTACAAAAAATATGGTATGGAGACTAGAACTCCAAAGAACCTTGAAACCGTAAGATTATATTAAAGGGTTTGTTCGAAGTCGTCCACGCTGTATTCGAAGTCGTCTCTGCTTTCTATTTTACCTCGATTAAGCTGTACTTCGCGTGCCAACAACCAGAACACCAGTGCCAGTGCCTTTCTACCTTTGTTGTTCGTAGGTAAGGAGATATCGACGTTTTCCAAGGTATTGTTCGTATCTACCAGTCCGATTATCGGTATACCTATATTGACGGCCTCTTTGATAGCCTGTCTATCCGCAGTGGGGTCGACGGCGATGATCACTTCCGGCTCGATAAAACCGTCTAGAGAAGGATTGGTCAATATTCCCGGTACGAATCGACCGGCGATACACATGGTTCCTACAATATCAGAAAACATTTGTATAGGCCTGTTGCCGTACTGCCTAGCGGATACCAATAGTATCCTCTCGGGAGAAAATCGAGAGAGGAATTTACCTATGGTTGATATACGTTCGTCGGTTTTGGTTACATCGAGTACGTAGAGTCCGTCGTTCCTTACTTTAAATATGAACGATTTCATTGACTCGCTCTTCTGTTGTGTTCCTATGTGAACACCGGACGTCAAGTAGGTATCTTCGGAAACCAACATATCTTCCTTAGTTTTTTCCATCGTTATTCCTCTCTAATAACTGATAAAGGAATCACACTTCTTTTGTACTCTTCTAAAGCAATATCTACCGGATCCATAATCTCCTCTGAGATTTCGATTAAAGGAGGTGCGCCCATGGATATTTGCAGTGCCCGAGCACCGATAATTCTCGCTTTCTCAAATCGGGTGTGTTTCCTATTCATGTTCTCTAATCTCTCCCATCAAACAGCACTCCTTTTATAAATCTTTTGCACTTCGGTTTCCAAAAGGCTTAAACTAAGGGTACAATATAAAATTAATCATGCTAGCGGAGTTCACGATAGTTCCCTTAGATAAAGGAGAAAGCCTCAGCGAGTACGTGTCTAAAGTACTGGATTTGGTGGATGAAAGCGGTCTCGAATACCGGCTCACACCCATGGGAACCGTTGTAGAAGGTGATTGGGACGATGTTATGGACCTCATCAGAAGATGCCACATGCACATGCGGGAGCATTCTAACCGAGTATCCACCAGTATCAAGATAGACGACAGAGAAGGAGCGGTTGACAGATTGGACGGAAAGATACGGTCGGTAGAATCGAAACTAGGTAAGACCTTGATGAAATAGTTCAAAAATCCATCAAAGATACCTGTTCCGAAGGATCTGCGGCTTTAGAGGATAGTTTGTCACCTATACCCGGAAGATGCCGCAGCTGCTCCGGTGAGGCTGAACGTACGTCCTCGGGGGTTTTGAAACCCGCCTCGAACAGCGTTCGTGCTCTCACCCTTCCAACCAGCTCTAGTTTCATCAGCGGCAGAAGCTCTTCCTTTATCCCGTTTTTTATCCTGAACGTGAGTGTCTTCAGTGTCTGAGTTTTATTTGAATTGTACATGGACGCTATCCGGGCGGACGAATGCAGCAGCCATTCAGCGGTCTCCACCCTATTACGGATGTCTCCGGGTCCTATATCGTATCGTTTGGAGATCTCATCCTCGGGAACCTCCTCCATCCAATCCTTCAACATGAGAGCGGTTTTCAGTGCGGAGTAGTAATGTTCCATCTCACCCTGATCATGTGGAAGGTCGAAGAAAAGGTCGGCACGGACCTCGGAAAACAAAGTCTCTAGTTCCATCATATCCTTCTTTTTGATATATAATTGGTAGATATCGGGGGTGAGGCTTACCGCGTGCAGATAGGAGAGGGGAATACCTCTACGACCGCTGGCTATCGCTTCTTTTATGGTTATGGCGGATAACGGGTCTATATACAGGGATGAAACAAGCCTGCCGAACTTAGTGGGTAATATATTGTCGTCTTCGTACTCGATCATCTCATGTTCGGCCAAAGTTTCGAATAGTTGTTCGATCAAGCCCTCTATGGTCCAAAGGTCGCTGTAGTGGGCGTGGAAGGTACCTTCCATAAATTCCATAACATCCTTCTTGGTAGTACAATGGGACGTGGCTATGAGGGCCAGTAAGTGCTTACGCAGAGAAGTTTCCACAGCCATCCTCGAATGTATAACTTCACTATCTCCGTACAGATAGTTATCACGCATGGATTGAACCGCTTTTTGACTTTTAGCTACCAGGATGGCTTCGCCCTTATCGTCGTACCCAGGTCGACCGGCCCGTCCGCACATCTGTTTTATCTCCATCACAGGGATGGGATTGTATAGTCCATGCAGCGGGTCGTAGCGTCTGCAGTCACGTATAACCACCCTACGAGCAGGTAAATTCACCCCGGCGGCTAGGGTAGGAGTAGCTGCTATGAGTTTGATTTTTCTGTCCTTGAACCCCCTCTCCACCAGCTTTCTCTGGGAGTTGCTTAAACCGGCGTTGTGAAATGCGGCACCGTTTTCAACCTGATCTGCGAGTTTTTTACCTAACGACGTGGTGCTTTGAAGTCTGATCCGTTCTGCTATACCCAGTAGCTCTTCCTTTTCTTCCTCAGTCAAATATTCTTTAACGACCTCAGACATGTCCCTGGCTACGGATTCGGTTGAACGTCTGGTGGATACGAAAACTAAGCATTGTGCACCCTCGGATAGAGTGGGTCGGCAGAGTTCCTGCACAGGGTCCCCGTCTTCAACTTCATCAGTGCTACCGTCGGCGTAAGTTACCGTACCGTCGTGGTAGATACCTTCCTGCAGTTCAACCGGCCGCCATTCGCTCTTATGGTGCTCGGCGTCGAGCCATTCGGCAAGTGCGTCCGAATTGCGTATGGTTGCTGAGAGTGCGATTATCTGGGCCTCCGGATTCACCTGTTTCAGCTTGGAAAGGGTGACCTCCAGGGTCGCACCTCTATCCCTATCGTTTATCAGGTGCACCTCGTCGGCGACGACCAGGTTGATATCCTTCAACCAGTTCACGTTGTGCCTTAAAAGTGAATCCGCCTTCTCCGAAGTGGCGACTATGACGTCGTGCCGCTCTAACCTCGGATCTGGCTGGTCGTAATCACCCATGGAAACCGCGACCTTTAGGCCCAAAACCTCGAACTGTTTTAGATCCTCCACTTTTTCCGAAGCTAGTGAGCGCAGGGGTACTATGTATAGAGCCTTACCGCCCTCCTCCATAACCCGTTTAATGATGGCTGTATACGCAAGTAAAGATTTGCCGCTGGCGGTGGGAAATGCCAAAACGGAGCTTTTACCTTTGACCACGTCTTCGACACTCTCCTGCTGAGGGGGGTAAAGCTCTTCGATCCCCCATGATTTGAAGATCTTTTTTCCCTGTTCGATCATATCAAGATCATCTACTCGCAGGGCTCACACCCCTCTTCTTTTCGAGTTTGGACCCGATCCACCGCGGTACTTATCGCGCCTGAAGTCACTCATGAGCCTTTCTTTAACGGTGACATTAAATATACTTTTCCGTGAGACCCCCCTCCCTGAAACTGGGATGCTCCCACCCAAAAGATAAATAGCATCTTCAAGATTATTCGCTGATGAGTTACAAGAACCAGCATAGGTTGAAGAAAAAGAAGGTAGGATCCTATCATAAAGAGATGATGGATAAACTAGGTGCGAGTTTGTTCGATGAGGAGGGAGAAGTAGATATCGCCGATTCCTCCGCAGGTAAAGTTCTATTGATGGGAGGCAAAGCGGTAGCAGCGTTCTTCGACGACGAATTATTCCCCACGATCCAGGGTCTGCTGAAGATACAGCCTTCTAAAGCCTATGTGACGGTTGATATGGGAGCGGTCAGCTTCGTTTACAACGGAGCGGACATAATGGCACCGGGTATAGTGGAAACCGATCTTGGAATAGAAGAAGGTGATCTGGTGTGGATACGTGATGAAGATCACGGTAAGCCGTTAGCCGTGGGTAGAGCTATGACCGACGGTAAAACCATGGTTGAATCGTCAAGTGGCAAGGTTATTAAAACTCTGCACCACGTGGGCGACGAACAATACCGCTAAAGCTGTTCTTTTAAGCGGTCTATAACTTTTACGGGTCCAGGGTCTTTACCGTTCAAGGCCGCTAGGTAGAGGCTCACGTAATCTCCAAGATAAACAAGATACATTATACGAGCAAGCCGCGTTTCTCCTTCCGCAGATACTTCTATTATATCTTCACACTGTGGGAAAGCTAGTTTTTTGGTGATCTCTATTCGTTTGGTGATGCGTTCGTCTTCGTTCACCTCTCTGAGTAATATGGGTACGAAATCGGAAGACCTATCATCCCCCGCCCAACCGACTATCTCGTTATGGTTCATCTCGGGGATCGCACCATACCATGAGAGAATCTCAGCGTTCTCGTTGAACTGTGTGTGCCATCTATTGGCCACCGCGTTGTAAATTGAATGGCCGTAGATCACCGGTATCTTACCGTGTATTCTTTGGGCGATACGCTTGGCTTCGTTCTCCGCGGCGGGTACCGATTTTTTGATCTTGTCTCGTAAGTTACGAAGCTCGGAAAGGGTGTCGATTATGGCCACGTCGGGGTCGTAAACCAATATGTCGGAAAGAAACTCCAACACGGGAACGAACATAAATGCTATAGCCGCTCTGGGATGATAGCCGGACGGGGCTTTTATGAATACGACTCCCTTACCACCGCACATATTCTCAAGCTTACCGTTGGAACTGATGGCTACTACCTTCGCTCCTTTCTCGATGCCCATCTCGGCAGCGCTCAAGGTTTCTTCGGTATTACCCGAATAAGATATAATAAAAAGCAGAGTGTTTTTAGAAACAAAATGAGGTAGCTCGTAATCCTTCACAACGTAGATCGGTATGCTGATACGGTTGGCTAGGAAACTTTTCAATAAATCACCTATGATACCGGAGCCTCCCATACCGGCTACCACTATTTCATCGGGCTTGAAGGGCAGAAGATTCAGTTTAAGCTCCTCCACCACTGACTCGATCTGTTCCGGGAAATCCTCAAGGGTGTCAAGCAGGCCCTGGCCGTCTATTTCTGCGAGTTTCTCAAGGTCATCAAGCATAATTTATCACACTAATACATATTCACCCTGGGAATATATAGATTGTCCTGTTCTTTGTTACGTTTCCTACCACCAAAAGCCTATTATAATCCGTGTAGATTTTCATACCATGCACGCTACGGTAGAAGAGGCGATCAGCAAGTTAGAGAGCGGCGGATTCGTGATGATCTACGACTCGGACGGGAGAGAGGAGGAAGTAGACCTGGTTACCCCTTCTTGTACCATAACCCCCCATAAGGTAAAGAGGCTCAGACAGGACGCCGGTGGGTTGATATGCGTTACGATTCCCCCGGAGACGTGGGAGAAGCTTGGACTGCCGTATCTGCATGAACTTTTTGTGGAATCATCCAATAAGTATGCGATACTTCGGCATATGAAAGCCGACGACATACCCTACGACGAAAAATCCACCTTCTCACTTTCCGTTAATCACAGGGATACGTTCACAGGTATAACCGACCTGGACCGCTCGCTTACAATAAAAAGGTTGACCTGTGTGGGAGAGGAGGTCAAAGACATAGACAAGGGAAAGGCCGCTTCCGTCTTCGGTAAAGAATTTCGAACACCGGGGCATGTATTTCTTCTCAACGCCAGCAAAGGATTGTTGAAGGAAAGGATGGGGCATACCGAGCTGGCTACTTTTGCTCTTATGCTGACTTCCCTATATCCGAGCATGACCATCTGTGAGATGCTATCCGACGGTGGCGGTAGCATGACGGAAGAAGAGGCACTTCCATACGGAGAAAAGAACGATATACCTCTGATAGAAGGAAAGGATCTTGTGAAGATTTGGGAGGAAAAGAATGGGTAAAAAAAAGGTGATGGCTGCCGGAGTATTCGACCTATTACATCTGGGACACCTACATTATCTTAAGGAAGCAAAAGAGCTGGGAGATAAGCTGGTGGTGGTGGTTGCCTGCGACGAAACCGTCAGGAAGCGAAAGCACGAACCACTGATGAAAGAAGACGTGAGGGCCGAGATGGTTTCCTTTTTGAAGCCGGTGGACGAGGTGTTTGTCGGCTACCAGGACGATAAGTACCGTACGGTGGAAGAGATCAAACCGGACATTATCGCCTTAGGGTATGATCAGGTACATGAGGAGGACCGTATAAAGGAAGGACTGGTTAAGAGGGGGATCGAAGCTGAAGTCACTAGGATGGAGCATTACAATCACGATCTCGACGGTACCAGAAAGATAATACGTAAGATAATCGATTGGTACAGTATGAAAACAGAGCTAGAGAAGGTGGAAGGCATATGAAGACCATCGGTATAGCGGACACTACCTTCGCTAGGTACGACATGTACGGCAGTGTGGTGGACGAGCTTAACTCCATAGGCACCGGGTTCGACGTGAAAAGATACACCGTTCCCGGTATCAAGGACCTGGCCATCGCGGTGCAAAAACTTATAGGCGATGGGTGCGACCTGGTACTTGCCTTAGGTATGCCCGGACCAGAGCCCATCGACAAGCAGTGTGCGGACCAGGCGTCCCGTGCGCTGTTGAATGTGGAGTTGAAACATAACGTACATGTACTCGAAGTCTTCGTTCACGAGGACGAAGCGGATAACGATAGAGAGTTAGGTCGACTTGCAGATAATAGGTCACGCGAACACGCTGTGAACGCCTACGACCTGCTCTTCAGGCAGGATAGACTTCAACGTATGGCCGGTACCGGTCAGCGGGAAGGACACCCTGATGCAGAACCAATTAGATAAAAAGAAGGTTGATAGATATGAAAATAGGAATAGTAGTGTCGGAATTTAACTACGACATAACGCAGATGATGTTGGAAAGGGCGAAAGAACACGCCAAATTCCTTGGAGTCGAGGTGAAAGAGATAGCACACGTTCCCGGCGTTTTCGACATGCCGCTGGTCATCAAAAAGTTACTTGAAAAGGAAGAGATCGACGGCGTGGTTACCCTGGGTGCTGTTATCAAGGGAGAGACGGATCACGACGAAACCGTTATTTCCCACGCCGCACGTAAGATCGCGGACCTGGCACTGGAGTACGGAAAACCGGTTAGCCTAGGTATCACCGGACCGGGTATGACCAGGATGCAGGCGCAGCAGCGTATAGAAAGGGCTAAGAATGCGGTGGAAAGCGTCGTTAAGCTCTACGAGAGTAACAAATAGGTAAAAATAAGTAATCCCGCTGCGATACCCCTCCAATGTCCTACTCGATTCCCGATGATGAGAAAATACTGGACGCTCTCCGATCGGTTATGAGGAGGATGAAGGGTATCGGTTCTCTTACCAAACTTCGCTCTCTAGTCATAAAGGAGTTGAAAATAAAGAATCCCGATTTCACCGTGAGTCATGAACGGTTAAGAAAGCTGGCTGTAAGAGTCCCCTTTTTAAAGGTAAATATTAAGGCACGGAAAAACGATAGAAGTAAGGATTTTAAAGGAAAGTGCCCTGTATGCGGCGGTAATCTTAAGACCACTAAGAACGAAACCATTTTCGGAGGCACCGTTACCCTGGGATACAAATGTATCCAATGTCCTTATTGGACCACTTTAAAAAGACGAGTGCCTACCAGATATCACTTTGAGTATGATAAGGAGAAGTAAAGATGATCATAGGTTACGAAAGAGGTATAATGCTTATAGAAGACGGAAATAAACTGCTGCTCGATCCCTCCCATCAAAGCGAGATCGGTATAGTCACCCACGGACATCTCGACCATCTGGTAAAGGATGCCTACATGACGCCGCACACTCTTGATATACTGGGGGTAAGGTTGGGAGAAAGAAGGGGGAAGCCGGTTCCCTACGGTAAAAGGGTGAACGTAGGAGGGTTCGAGGAAGTAAAACTACTTCCGGCGGGTCACGTTTTCGGCTCGGCCATGGTGAGCGTTAACGGAGTTCTTTATACCGGTGATTTTAATACCTTTGGTGGGAAGACCTGCGGTAAGGCCGAACCGCAGAAATGTGAAACCTTGATACTCGAGACCACCTACGGTAAACGGGAGTACCGGTTACCGCCTAAGGACACGGTTGAAGAGGATATACGTATGTGGACCGAGATGCAGGTAGAGGAAGGACCGGTTGTGTTCGGTGCCTACGAATTCGGTAAGGCTCAGGAGATTATAGCCATATTAAATTCCATAAGACAAACACCCTTTGTACCGGAGAAGATAGCGAATATTTGTGATATTTACACCAGTCATGGTGTAGATATAGATTACAGAACAGGTGATCCCGAAGGTAATTTTACGGCGGTGGTAACTCCTGCGGAGTTGAAAAAACCGGCTTCCGGTTTGGCTAGAAAAGCACGTGAAGAAAAAGGTAATCTTGCATACCTCTCCGGTTGGTGTGCCTTTTACCCGTTTTTCCGGTCCATGGACATAGACGCCCAATTTCCACTTTCAGACCACGCAGGGTTCGACGAGTTGATGGATTTCGTCGATAAGTGTAACCCGGAGCAGGTGTTCACTGTTCACGGGAGTGCTGAGGAGTTCTGTGAATCAGTGGAAACGGAGCTGGGCATAGATGCCCGACCGTTAAAAAAGTGAAAAAACGTTTAATACCTACGTTGACAATCGGAGGGAGATAACATGGACTACGAGATCGAAGATAATGTTGTGGTAGCTAAACTGGATCACGAAAGTGACATATTTCAGAGCATAAACAAAATACTGAAGGATTTAAATCGGGAGAGTGCTTTGATCGTATCCGGCATAGGTATGCTTAAGGATTTCAAACTGGGGTTTTATGACAGCGTGAAGGGAGAGTATCGTTGGGAATCCTTCGACGAACCCATGGAGCTTGTGACCTTAGGTGGTAGTATAAGTGACGAAGGTACTATTCACCTGCACGCTAGTGTGTCGGGTGAAGATCATGTACTGCGTGGTGGGCACCTTAAAGGTGGTGAGGTGTTCAACGTGGTGGAGCTGGTGATGCTGGTTTTCGATGATATGTTGCTAACTCGAGAGTACGATGAAGACAGGAAGATGGATCTGCTTTCCATGGGATGAAAACATGCCTTACGAACAGTTCGAACATACTGCGGATATCGGTCTCGAGGCGTGGGGGGACGGGCTCGAAGATGTATTTTGTGAGATCGCTAAAGGTATGTTCGACGTTATCACGGATATAGATAAGGTCGAAGGGAGAAAGGAACATGTGATTACGGTTAAGTCTGACTCAATAGAGACGCTTTTGGTGGACTTTTTGTCCGAGTTCGTATTCCTCTTCGAGGTCGAGGATATGCTGTTCAGTGAATTCGATGTTAGCATCCAAGAGGGAGATGAATTTGTGTTAAAGGCGGTTTGTAGGGGAGAAAAATTGGATCTAGATAAACATCCGTTGGGGAACGCCATCAAGGCAGTTTCCTATCACGAGATAATGGTGGATCCAGAGGGGAGGGTCAAGGTCATCTTTGACGTGTGAAGTCACTTTCGGCTAACCCCCGAACAAAACTTAATAAAGGCTGACCCGGTAAAGGTGGTCGATAAAATGAGCAAAGAAATAATACAAGAGTTGCCAGGAGTAGGACCCGCAACTGCAGAGAAGCTCATCGAAGCAGGTTACAGGGATATGCTAGCTATAGCTGTAGAATCCCCGAGAGTACTGTCCGACGTTGCAGAGATCGGAGAGGCCACAGCTGCTAAGATTATAAACGCTGCAAAGGCTTCCGCAGATATCGGTGATTTCGAAACTGGAGACCAGGTAATGGAAAAACGTAAAGAAATAGGAAAGTTGACCACATGTGCGGAATCACTGGATTCTCTTTTAGGCGGTGGTGTGGAAACGAGAGCGATAACCGAGTTTTTCGGTGAATACGGTTCGGGAAAGACGCAGTTGGTACATCAGCTGGCGGTTACCACTACCATGCCTAAAAGCGAGGGTGGATTGGACGGAGAAATTATCATTATAGATACCGAAAATAGTTTTAGACCCGAAAGGATAATCCAGATGGCCGAAGGATTGGATCAAGATCCAGAGGATGTGTTACAAAAGATCAAAGTTGCACGAGCGTTTAACTCTCATCATCAGATGCTGCTTGCCGAGAAGGCGCTCGACGTTGCCGAGGACGCACCAATACGTCTGCTGGTAGTGGATTCACTTACATCTCACTTCAGGGCCGAGTATGTAGGCAGAGGAGCTTTGGCGGAGAGGCAGCAGACGTTGAACAAGCATCTTCATAAGTTACTGCGCTTTGCAGACAGGTTCAACTCGGCGATAGTTGTGACTAACCAGGTATCCGCAAATCCCGACCAGTTCTTTGGTGATCCCACCAAACCCATAGGCGGACACATATTAGGACACACCGCTACCTTCAGAATATACCTTAGGAAAAGTAAGGGTAGCAAAAGGATAGCACGTCTGGTTGATTCACCTAATCTACCCGACGGTGAAGCGGTGATCGTTGTCAAAGGAGAGGGAATAAGAGACTGAATAGGTATGACAACAAAACCCTTTTTTTACTTTTTTTGTGTTCGGTTAGTATCTAGTATTTATACTTTTTTGATATTCACTCAAAATATTACCACAAAATATATATCCGCCTTCGGGAAATAAAGTATACAGGGGATATATCGGGCTAGTCGGTTAGAGTGCATCCCATCCCACCATCCTTCCAGTCTAGCCCCCTCCCCTTTTTTTACAAAAATCTCAGATAGGAGATCACACCGATTAGAACGAGTAATAGAGCTGCCCAGATGGTGATGGCTAGTCGAGTCAACCTCTTTGCTTTATCCGCTTTCCACCATTGACTAGGGGTGAAGCCCTGCACCAAGAAAGTGAGTACTCCGGAGAGGTTTATGCAAATCAGATTTATCAAGAACAACATCAATGCGTAAAAAGAGAGTGTAAAGTAGCCGGCACCCAACAAAAGACCGGATGTGACTATTGTAGGAACCAGAGCGATAGCCACCATCACTCCGATCAAGGCCGCAGGTATACTTCGAGTGTATGCCAGAGCTCCAGCGCTACCGGCCGCCAAGGCTAAAGCAACGTCACCGTATCCCACATTTGTTCTTGCCATCAATTCCACGGAGCCGGTTGGATCATCTGTGAATAGAAGTCCTATGATCACAGCTATGAGGAAGGCGAGAAGGATACCTACAAAGTTAGATCGCATTGCTTTCCTAGCTAGGTCAGAATCCGCCAGAGTAGTGGCCAGTGATAAGCCAACGTTGGGCCCTAGAAGTGGTGCGATCACCATAGCACCGATGATAACCGCCACGTCACCCCTCAGAACACCTATAGCGGCGACTATGGCTGATAGACCCATCAGCAGCAGATACACGCTTGACAGTTTTATCTGGTCCGACGCCGCCGTATAAAGCTCTACCCTGCTAACTCCACGTGTCTCCTCCTCATCATCCTCTTTTTTTTCCTTTTCCACTTGGATCGGTAGGGAGGCCTCTACATGGAACATCAAAAGTCTGAATCCCTCGGCGGTACCATAATTATTTTCCAGTTGATCGATGACGGTCTGGCTTTCTTCTGCATCCACCAATATCTTGAACTGAACCTTTTCACCGGAGGCTTTTCCACACCAATGATCAAATACCTTATCGTCCCCTTCTAAAATCGTTTCTACATCGCCCTCGTATCTATCGGGTACCACGAGCTCTATCAGACGCTGAGCCATCTTATCCTCCACTTCAGTATATGATCACGGTGTACATTATACACATCGTTGAAAGGGGAAACGGGGTATTTCATATTTTTGGAGAATTTAAATGTCAGCCGCTATCAAAGCCTGACCGACACAAACACCCATATCACCGTTGGGGACCTTTTGGTGCACCAGTAAATCGTAACCGAGTTCTTTTAGTTTGTTTCTTACGTGGTCAACTATAGGGCGATTGTAAGAAACTCCCCCGGAGATACCGATGGGGGCGTCGTATTCTTCCGCAGTACGAGCGGCGGCTTCCGCCAGGGCGCATGCTACATGATACGTGTAAGAAGCGGCACGATGGGCGGCGGGTGAATCGTCCTGCAGCATCTTCAAGAAAGCGTCTAGTGTGTAGATCGTATCTCCTTCGAGATGGGTAGGATATTCCCTGCTATTATCTCCCTCCAACTGCAGTTTTTCCAGCTTCATCGCCGGTTCTCCCTCGTAGTTCCTTTTCGTGCAAACACCTAGAGCAGCCGAAACCGCATCGAGTAACCTACCAAGGCTGGTTGTGTTAACACTCTTATCCATCAGCTTATCCAATATGCTGGCGGTTTTGTCGTCGAAATATGGACTATCATGACCGAGCTTTCTGTGAATGGCGTGGGCTAACCTTATAGGATCCTTCACCGCCTGCTCTCCACCCAGTAGAGGGAATGATTCCAGATGAGCCGTTCTTTCGTATTCATCAGCGGTACAGTATAATACCTCACCACCCCAGCTTCCTCCGTCTTCACCATATCCCGTGCCATCCACCGCTATGCACACTATGTGCTCTAGATCGTGCTCTAAAAGGAGGGAGGCTCCGTGTGCCCAGTGATGCTGTACTTCTACCACCGGACATTCTTTGTTTTTTGCATATTCTAAACCGAGCTTTCTGCTGGTATAGGCGGGGTGCAGGTCCACGGCAACCGCCTCGACCTCCTGGATACCCAGCATGGACTCCAGGTGCTCGACCGTGTTCTGGTAGAACACCTTGGCACCGTAGGACCCTAGATCTCCCAAGTACTGACTTGGGTATAGATGTTGGTTTGTTGAAAATGCTAGGCAGCCGCTTTGGTCCGCTCCGGCGGCGAAAACGGTGGATCTATCGAATGGTAACGTTTCAGGCACGTAACCTCTCGATCTCCTTATCGGACAGAGTTCGTCACCGTGAACTCTGATGAGGGAATCGTCTATACGGTTTGCTATCTTCCTATTGTGCAGAAGGTAGCAGTCTAGATCCAGTGAGAAGGCGTCTTTGTTCTTTATTATCATGGGCTCACCGGGTAGATTCGCGCTGGTCATCACCAGTGCATCCACAGAAATCCCGTCGAGCAGTATATGATGTAGAGGTGTATAGGGGAGCATCATCCCCACGGTGGGTAATCCCGGTGCCACTTCTTCCAGAGGTTCTTTTTTCTCGTAGATCATTATAGGACGCCTTGGACCGGTGAACACGTTCTTTCGTGTCACATGGGCGTACTTCTCTGCGGTTTCTAGATCTTTAACCATTATAGCGAAGGGTTTCTGTGAACGGCAGTACCTTTTGCGAAGTTCGGGTATCTTACCTAGAGTGCTGACTATGTGCATACCGCCCCAGCTCTTTGCGACACCTATGCACCCGTCTTCTATCATAGAGATGAATTTCCCAACCCCACCTATCTTCTTCTTGTTATGATCGTAAAGAGTGTAATTCGGGCCGCAGCCTGGGCATGAAAGTGTTTGGGCGTGGAAGCGGCGGTCCATGGGTTCGCCGTACTCCTCCCTGCAAGAAGGGCACATCTCGAAGGGTGCCATGGTGGTCTTCTCACGGTCGTAAGGTAGCCCCTGGATAGCCGAGTAGCGGGCTCCGCAGTCAGTGCAGTTGATGAGGGGGTACGCGAAACGTCTATTTTTCCTATCTTCCAGCTCAGCCACACAGTTTTTGCAGGTGGCCGTATCCACCGGGATGGAGGACGATCGATCACCATCGGTGCTGGGTACTATGGTGAAATCATCATACGTGTCACCGCTCTCAAATACCTCTACGGAGGTGAGCTTCGCAAGAGGGGGCAGCGCCCTTTTCAGTTCCCTCAAAAACTCGTCCACTTCACCGTCGATGATCACTTCAACCTCACTCCCCATGTTCTTTACGTAACCGTTCATACCGAGGTTCTTTGCCACCCGGTAGACCGTTGGCCGGAAGCCGACTCCCTGCACGATTCCCTTCAGTACGATACGCATGGTATTCGGAGAGAGAAGGGTGTTTATTAGAATTGTGTCACATAAGATTGATCATATAGGGTTTAAGAAGATGAACGAATAACATCAATATGCTGGAAAGTAAAAGGAGGGTGACGAATGCTACATAATCCGGTGTAAACAAAAGGGCGATCACGGTACCTCCGGCAGGTGGGTGTTCGATAGCAAGTGTTACCATGGCAAAGATGGATAGTCCGACCGCGAGGCTCAGCATCACGGTGCTGGGTACGAACCCGCTGTTGAACATGGAAAAAGCTATGCCGATCAAGCCGCAAACAAAATGGCTTCCCAAAACATTCCTAGGGCGAGCCGGTAGTGTTTTAGGCATAGCGAATAAGACGAAAGTGGTGGAACCTATGGCCGCTATTAGAATGGCATCATCGATAAAGGGTACACTTAGGCACAGAAATAAAACTAAAGTGGCAAGAGCGCTTTGAAGAACATAGTGCTTTAGGGTTTTTTTATCAAGTTTCTTATCGAATATCTGTACCATGCGCTTCACGGACAGTAGAGTTACATAATAAATTTTTTTGTGAAACTACAAAGGAGGTAAAAGATTTATATTGTAGTTATTGATGGGTTCATCATGTCTTTCATAGACGAGGTCGAGAAGTTAAAGAAGGAAAATGATATCCTCCTCGTTGCTCATAATTATCAACTCGGAGTTATCCAGGATGCCGCCGATTACACCGGCGATTCATTTGGACTTGCGCGTAAAGTTACCGAGAAAAAAGCGGAGAACGTGGTTTTCTGTGGTGTAGATTTTATGGCTGAATCCGCAGTCGTACTCAATCCTGATAAAAATATCATCCATCCCGAGCCGAAGGCTCAGTGTCCTATGGCGGCCATGGTGGATATAGATAGATTGAGGCAGTACAAAAAAGATAACCCCGATGCGGCGGTGGTTTCTTACGTTAACACCAACGTCGAGACGAAGGTGGAATCCGATATCTGCTGCACGTCGTCCAACGCGGTAAAAGTGGTTGAGAGTTTAGAGCAGGATAAGATACTATTTTTACCGGATAAGAACCTGGGTAGCTACATAAAACGCTTAGTTAAGGACAAAACCATCGATCTTTGGGAAGGCTACTGCGGTACCCACGATAAGATATCTGTAAAGGATATAGAGGTATCTTTGAAAGAATACCCTCAAGCGGAAGTTATAGTTCATCCCGAATGCCAGCCCGAGGTAATAGATCTCGCCGATTTCGTCGGTTCAACCACCGGTATTTTGAAGAGGGCTGGGGAATCGAGTTCAAAAGAGTTCATCGTGGGAACGGAGGTGGAGATGGGACACCGACTAAGAAAGGAGAATCCCGATAAAACATTCGCATTTCCAGGTGATCCACTCTGTCAGAACATGAAAAGGATCACACCCGAGAAGGTTATCAGAGCCATGGAAACGCTGGAGCCCGTGGTTGTCATAGAAGAAGATCTCATCAAAAGAGCGAAGAAACCTCTGGAGCGTATGATGGAAGTGGGTAGAGGAAATTGAATATCGAAGCGGTGGTTACAGACTTAGACGGAACAATCGCCGACGAAGGCCTTGTAGATGATAAAAACCGAGCAGTTCTAGATAGGTTGTTTGACCAGGGAATACCTGTGATCGTTTCAACCACTAGGATGAGGTATTCCGCCTCACAGATCATGAGCGGAACGAAGGTTTTCCAACATCCCGCGATATGCTTGAACGGGGGGATGATCATGGGTGGAGATTGGGATAAACCTGGAGAGGTGTGGTTCGAAAAAAGTCTGGATATGAAGATCGCAAGGGCCATAACTGAATTCACCGACGATAAAGGATACGAATTGACCACCATCTTTGATGAAAAGAAATACTGGCGTCAGCGTAGGGCCGACAGGCTTGGAAAACACTTCGAGAACCCTACCGCGGTGATAGTAAAAAATAATTCAGAAGCTCTGGATGCGGGAGAACCCGCCAGTTTTATGATACATCGTGACGGCAACGGTTTACAGGCTTTACTTGAGATAGAAGAGTTCGTCCACGATAATTTTTCATCCAGTGTAACATTACACAGGCATCACAGGGATGAGAAGTTCCTAGCGCTGACCGTCTACCCATACGGTATCAACAAAGGTTCCGCCCTTGAGACGCTCTCTAAAAGAGCTAACATAGACTTGGATAAGGTATTGGCCATCGGCGACGATTACGTGGATGTGCCCATGTTCGATATAGTGGGAAAGAGTGTCGCCATGAAGAACTCGCCTAAAGAGGTTAGAGCAAAGGCCGATGATGTAGCACCTGCATGTACCGAGAGGGGTTTCGCTTGCTGCATGGAGAAGTACGTGCTGCGATAACAGACAGAAAACATTATTAAACACCTGTAACTGG
>JAFDUB010000075.1 GCA_019594025.1 Thermoplasmata archaeon | reverse complement strand
GATGGGGAAGAGATGCGTGTACTGTCTTTATGTGCGCACCGTGGAGAGATCATCAAAGGGTATAGTTCTAGGGCCTTTGTTGTGAGATATCTTTTTGTTGTGCCGCCTGTAGGGTACCGCCCGTTCCTTTGCGATAATTTCACCCAGTATGTTGAGTGCAGCTCCAACATCCTTACCTCTCAAAAGATTGCACACCTCTACCGACATTTTAGGTGAAATATGCATCTCCTTTCCATAGGCCTTGGATGTTGTTTCCGGGTCCGTTTCCATAGTATATCCCATATAATCTACCTCACTTCAATGGTATGTATTTAGACGAGCGAGTAGCTCCCACTCCCGGGCCGGAGTGTTTAACTACCTTACGGGTCAATGCGAATTCACCCAGAAAATGACCTATCATTTCCGGTTCAATCCTTACAGTTTTGAATTCTTTTCCATCGTAAACTGCGATTGTCTTACCGACGAACTGCGGCAGTATGACCATCTCTCGCCTGTGAGTACGATAAATGTCCTTATCCTTAGTCTGAATCGTCTCAAGGAAGGTCCTCTCTTCCTGATTGAGACCACGACTTAAGGACCTTCTTGCCCTAGCGGGCAGGACCTTCTTTAGTTCCTTTAGTGACATGGATTTAAGCTCATCAAGAGTGTGTCCCCTGTATCGAAATTCCTTTTTTCTACGAGCACTAAGCCGTCTTTTTTTCTTAGCCATAAAGATCTACCTCTTTTTCTCTCTAGCTTCTTTCTTTTTCTTTTTACGGGTCTTCTTAGAAGATATCCGTCCTACCTTTCTTCCGGGCGGTGCACTGCTGGAAACCGTTGACGGAACACCAACATGTTGATGGTCTCCACCACCGTGAGGGTGACTCACCGCGTTCATGGCGATGCCTCTAACCTTCAAAGAATCTTTAGCCTTCGATTTGTAAGCATGAACTCTTTTACCAGCCTTGGCAAAGGGTTTGTCTTTATGACCGCCCCCGGCAACTATACCGATGGTTGCTCTGCATCGTGAATCAATTCTTTTGAATTTGTCCGAAGGAAGCCTCAAAGTAGTTTTATCTTTACCATGAGAGATCACTATCGCATAGGTTCCTGGAGCACGAACTAACCTTCCTCCGTCCAAAGGTTCGATTTCTATGTTGTGAACGAAGGTGCCGACCGGTATTCTTCTTAAAGAAAGCACGTTACTGCGTTTAGGCTCAGCGTCGGGTCCTACATCAACCTCCTGACCCACTCTTAAACCGTAGTTGGCAAGCATAAAACAAGTTTCCCCATTGTCGAATTCGATCTCAGCCAACGGGGTTGTTCGTCCTGGTGAATGATGTAGTTCGACCACCTGCCCAGTGGTTTTTTGAGATTTCGGATAACCGGGTTGAGCGAGATGCCTATGGCTCGGTGACCGATAGGTGGGAGAGCCTCTACCCCTTCTCTGCGGTATGATTCTTTTACCCATCTAGAACACCCCTACTCTCATTCCAATCTCCTCTGCGGAGTGTTCCTCGGAGAACTTGACTGTTGCTCTTTTCCCCCGTTTATCTATACGTGTATTCACTTTGATAATCTTGGCTTCAAAGAGTTCTTCTATCGCATCTTTGATCTGTTTTTTGTTAGCCTTCAAGTCAACCACGAACTCCAGTTTGTTCTCTTCTTCCATCAAAATCATCGTCTTTTCAGTAACGTACGGATGAAGGATTATCTTATAGATAGATTCATATTCAACCATGTTCACCAACCTCCTACCTGATTCAAAGCACGCACGCTGAAAAGGGTAAGTCGTCCCAGGTTACCACCTGGTGCAAGGTCTTCAACGGTTACTTGGCCGGGAATTCGAACATCTACACCGGGTAGGTTTGAGAATGCTCTGAAACCGTCACATTCTTCCGGGAGAACTACCAACAGACTTTTAGGAGATTTGTATCGCCTGTTCCGCATTTTGCCCTTGCCCGCTCTAACCTTCTTACCTTTTTTGGCCCTTTCAACGTCATCCCACACACCTAATGACTTTAGAAGCTCGATGGCCTCTTTAGTGGATTTCATATCCTCAGCCGATTTTTCAAGCACTATGGGAAAGGTCAATCCATTTTCATTTATCTTGTGTCCTCTTTTAACTATGAGTTTACTGTCGGATGTAGCTGCTAGCGCGGAACGTCGTGCCTTTGCTCTCTCCTTGGCATTCATCTTTTTACCTAAGTTCTTCTCAACCTTAGGAGGGTGCGCCCGTCTTCCACCGACGTTGTTGGGAGATTCCGCGGCTCTATTTCCGTACTGTGTTAATCTCTGGACTCTGGCAATACCCCTACCTTTGCCCGGATTTGAAACCGCGTGT
Organism: Thermoplasmata archaeon; assembly: GCA_019594025.1. GTDB lineage: Archaea > Thermoplasmatota > Thermoplasmata > Halarchaeoplasmatales > Halarchaeoplasmataceae > Halarchaeoplasma. Next base: position 6,081 of record JAFDUB010000075.1, on the reverse strand, counting down.
CTCATACCTGCTCGAGGAGATGGTGCATAAGGCTGCCTTCTGTTCGCCTGCATTGAAACGACCGCCCGATGTATAATGTCCGGACGTATCTCTTCATTGAATGGGGCGGGAAGATTTACGTCGCCCTTCTTTTTACCTTCTATATTGAAAACGTTAACTTTCATAAATTAGGCCCCCTGCTTCGATTCTGTAGAGATGTAAGTAATCTGCGGTTCTCTAACTTCAACTCCACTGATTCTGACAGGATCTCTCATCACTACAACACGCTTTGAAGGTCCGGGTATGGATCCGTGCAAAAGAACGTAGGGATTCCGTATCTTACCGTAGTTAACGAAACCACCGCTAGGTGTCACGTCCTCTCCATTATCTCCTACCTTTAATACACGCTTATTGTATTCTGTCCTCTGATGAAAACCCATTTGACCCGCTTGGGGTACTGTGGGTCTTATGTAACCGGGAATAAAAACACCGGTCGTACCTATATTCCTTCTTGATTTACTGTTCTTGTGCGATAGTAATTTCACACCCCATCGTTTAACATGTCCCTGGGTTCCCTTTCCCTTGGTAATAGCCGATACATCGACCATGGCACCGGTCTGGGCAAACTTTTCGTACTCAACTTCCTTACCCAATATCTTCTCTCCGAACTCGATCCGTTCGGGTATGGTTCCCCCTCCGATTCTAAGCTCGAGTATATCAGGTGTTTTTCGAGGGACACCCGATACATTCTCGGGGTGAGTGTGCACGATAGCACGAACTTCGTCGACTTCGGACCTCTCTATCTTTTTCCACATCTCCTTGGTTTTAAAATTCTTGGGAATCGGAAAACGTCTTCTCACCTTTTTGTCGACGTTGTTCGCCCAAACCTCACCTAACGTTTGAAGACCTTCGTGAGTTTTACGATAAAATCTCAACCCACAGACAGATATGGGAGGAGTTTCTACAACAGTTACAGGCACCCTAACTTCCTGACTGGAAGTTGTACTGGTAGGTCGGTAATCCACCACAAATGCGTGGGTCATACCCGCTTTAAAGCCTGGAAACCCCTGTAGTTTTGGTCCTTCATCTACCTCAGGCCAAGACCTAATCTTGGGAGTCATTGCTGCCGCTCGTTTACGGGGAGAATACCCCATGGAACCTCTGCGCGGGTGATGTTTGTCTGGCATAATAATACCTCTATCATCTTTTTTAGCGTTATCGCCAATGGATGAGCCAAATCATTAAAGGCACAAATGATGCACCGAAGATGCTCGTTCCTTCTCCCGACCGTGACACTTTATATTGGGTTCCTAAAGGATTGCCCATGGCGTCTGGTCAAGATGCGATGTAGAACCTCATTAAAGGGGTGGTTTATTTAAATGTAACGGTTGTACAGGCTTCAAAGCTGCCAGTAAGAACCCAATATGTCCTTCAATTCCGCTACCGTTTCACTTACTTTCTTCCCTGGAGGGTCATTAGAAGACGCAAGAACTTTATCGGGGGGAAGTTCAGTATCTAGAGAAAAGGCTCCTTTGAGTATGGCAAGCCACCCCTCGACGACCCGGGGTCCGTATCCGGACAGCATTAGCTCTACATGACCTGATCTGTTTTCTACCGCCATGTTTTTCGTAACCTTACCCAAGAATTCCAAGCCCGTCATATCTAAACCTAGGTTTGTGAGTGTGTCCGAGTAGTGTGGGTCGGACCCCCCGTTTCGTATTATTATGTCGGGCTTGAACTCACCGACTATCGGTTCGACTAATTCTTCTACAGAGTATGCATAATCAGCAGTGTTGGCATCTCTAGGCAGTGGAATGTTCACGGTATATCCCCTACCGGCTCCTTTACCTATCTCGTGTACATAACCCCTACCGGGATACAGAGTGTAGGGATCTTGATGAAGAGAGATAAACAATACCCTGGGATCTTCGTAGAATATGTCCATTGTTCCGTTTCCCTGGTGTGCGTCGGTGTCGAATATGCATATCTTTTTTCCCTTCTCCGCCATGTATTGACCTCCAATGGCAACATCGTTGAATATGCAGAAACCCTCACCGTAATCCTTACCAGCGTGGTGTAGACCTCCGAGGTTGACGGCCGATTCCCCTTCCGACGCATCAATCACCGCTTGAATTGTACCTCCTACAATCCTCCTGGCCGCTGCAGGAGCTCCTTTTTTAACCGGAGTATCACCGGAAAGCCTTCCGCCGACCTTTTCCAATTCAAGTACCTTCTTTATGTAGTTCTTTGTGTGTACTAAGGAGAGGTCTTCATCCGAGGCGTCGAAAGCCTCTTTGATATCAAATAATCCTTTCAAATCTTCTCGTCCACGCAGTAAATCAACAAAACGGGGAAACCTCACAGGGTCGAAGGGATGCAAGGTACCGAAGGAATATTTTCTATAATCTTCATGGTAGTAAAGAGGAATCATTTCTTATCACCTTTCCTTACTTCGTTGGCTAACCTGTGCGCGTGACGCACGGGCTCGGGTATCCTATACATACTGTATTCCTTTACCAATTCTAAAGCGGTATGGTGAGACATGCGGTGTCCGGCTGAAACATATATGGGATTTTTTGCTCGAGACGAGCTTAAGAAAGCGTAGCCTACAACCTTACCGTCGTGACGTACCGGTGAGACCGGATTCGAGTGGTTGATTTCTCCCTCTACCTCTCCCAGCAGCAGACTTTTAGCGACTCCGACAGTGGGAATATCCGTTACCACACCTAGGTGTGATGCGAGCCCTAGATTTCTTGGATGAAGATAGCCGTTGCCGTCCACCATAATAGCGTCGGGAATCTCTGCTTTTTCTATGAGATCAAGAAGCACAGGCAGTTCACGGTAAGAGAGATAAGTAGGGATGTATGGGAATTTTACATCTACCTCTACAACTACCTCATTAACCTTCTTGTCCTCATCCCACGATGTAAGTGCCCCATAGGCAACTCCATCAGCGTATGATACATCGACACCTGCGATTTTCTCCAGACTTTCAAACTTATCTTCTATGACCACCTGATCAACCAATTTATTCTGTTCTTCTCTCAATTTATTAAGGAGAAGGTCAGTGGTAAAATCATTGAACAGTTTATCTTTAAAATCTACGACAGCCCCCCCTGTAACAGAAACTCCTTCTTCCCCCAGAAGTCTTATCTTTTTCTCTACCCCCATTCCGAACCCACCGATGCTTCCATCGGACATCACCACACGGTGACATGGTACGACAATCGGGTGCGGATTCATATTGAGCATACGCCCCACCGCCCTTGATGCCCTCACATCACCTAGTGCTCGAGCAAGTGCCCCGTATGTGGACACTGAACCTTTTGGGATCTGAGTTACCAGTTCGTAAAAGGTATCTGTGAAAATATCTATTAGGGGATTCATACACTTCTTATATCTCGGATAGGTTTAATACCTTTTTCCCAGGGACTTCATTATCAGTTATCCTCTGGATGTGATTGCTACATTTACATTGATTTATCATTTGAACATACCGTACTCGATGCCATTGAAAAAAGTGATGTAACAGATACACAATGTGAACTACTCTACAGAAGATTTAACTGCTCCTGACATTAGGTAGTAAAAAGTGTCTGAGCGCCCATAAGAATTCTCTATTGTTTCCCTTTACTATAACGTCCATACCGGGTATCTTAAACTCCAGTCCCGGTCTATCGCCCTCGATTCTGTTTACATCGTATATCATCTCCAAGGGCAGATTGTACCAAGAACCATTCTCGGAAACAAGGATACCTTCTTCAGAAAGGTATAGCTTACCTTCGCCCTGCTTGACTCGATATCCTCGGTGGTCGTCGAAGGTTTTGAAGAAGAATGTTACGTTATCAATCAGTTTCGCTAACATGTACATCCCAATGTTCTTTATAGGTATATTTAATCTTTTCGGAAAGAATCTTCTCTAATTTATCAAGGTTCTCCCCGTTCAAGGCAGATATGTACAGCCCCTCTCCTCTATCATCAAGCAAGTCGGATTTGTTGTACACCTTAATTATATCGGTATTTTCAAAGGTATTTTTTATCTCTTCATAAAGTGACTTCTGCTCGGACATAGGATATCCGCTGGACTCGGACGGATCGTACACAAATATGATCAAATCCGCCAGCTCGTCGATGGCCTCGATGGCCTGAAGCTCAATCTCGTTTCTCTCCTCGAGAGGCCTATCCAATAAGCCCGGTGTATCTATTAGCTGACACATCAAACCGTCCGCTCGAAAGTGTCCTACACCGACCTCTTTGGTGGTAAAAGGGTAAACCGCCACCTTCGGTTTCCCAGTGGATATTTGTAAAACCAGCTGTGATTTCCCAACGTTAGGCGATCCTGCAACCACAACCGTAGGTCTGTCCATGCGGATGTCGGGAAGAGAGTTGAGTTTCTTTCGCACGGTTTCCAAAAATTCAAGGTCTTTTGAAACCTGCCTTAGGAACGATGAAGTTCTCCCATAGGCACTTTTCCGCACTCTTTCCATCTCCCCAACGGTTTCGCAGTTCTTCAACTTCCTTATATCTTCGATTACAGCTCTCTTTATCTTTCTTCTTGCCCAGTTTATGGCTCCTATACTCTTCTTTACACGATTCAAATCCTGCTGAATGTGAATAGTATCCCTGTAAAATGGAGGAAGCTGATCGAAGGAAGGAAAGCTCACTTCGTACCGTTTCAAAGTGCTTTCCATTATCTTGTTGACCAGTTTCAGTTTGGCCGCCACCGTCTTTCGGTAACCGTCCTCCTTGTCAACTCCCCGTTTTTGAATTTTACTCGCTCTCCTGTATGCTTTGTCCATCAATTGATCGGCGTTCAATACCGGCGGAATCTTGAAATCCATAGCCCTTCAATACAGGAACTACCGGATAAGTTTAACGGAATTTTGATATACCTCCCCTTCTATTATTTTACCATGAATGCATTAATATGTTTCTATTCTCGGACCGGGGCGACCAGGGCTTTAGCTCAGAATATTAAAGAGATACTTTTGGATCACAACGTGGAATGCAGAATCGAAGAAATAGAGGATCTAAAGAACAGGGACGGCAAGATAGGTTATGCTAAGGCGGCTAAAGATGCATTTATGGGGAAGGAAACGGAGATCGAAGAGGTAACTTACGCTCCTGCGGATTTTGATATGGTACTACTGGGAACGCCGGTATGGAGCGGAACTATAGCTCCCGCTATCAGAACATACTTAAACAAATACAAAAACGACCTTAACAAGGTTGCATTCTTCTGTACCCATGGAGGTGGAGGGGAGTCAAAGACGTTCAAGGTGATGGGAAAAATCTGTGGTCTGGAACCACAAGCCACACTCAGTTTAAGAGATAAAGATGTAAAGAAGGTAAAACATTTTGAAGTCCTCGAAAAGTTCGTGAAACAACTTGACATCTAACCTCCAAAATATCGACTTACCCTTGATTTCTTACAAAACGCTTAAAAAGGACCTACATTTACCAAGCATAAAAGGTGTCTCAAATGGAAGAAGGAGACTTAATATACATAGATTTCGATGTGTGGATACTGCCCGAAGACGAGGGCGATGAAGCATTACTGTTCAGAACGACTGACGAAGAGAAGGCCCACGAGCATGAGATTTACGATGAGGAATCATCCTACGGTCCCCGGGTGGTGGAGGTAGGAAGGGGTAACTTGATGGAGGGCTTTGAAGAGGATATTCTGGAAGGCGAAGTGGCTGAAGAACGTTCCGTGGAAGTGCCTCCGGAGAAAGCTGTCGGTAATCGTGACGCCGGAAAGATCGAACTCTTTAGTAGGAGAGAGCTGGAAAGAAGGGGCTTGGACGTTGTAGTCGGCGAAGAGGTTCAGATAGAGGACCGTACAGGTACCATTATCCAGACTACCGCGGGAAGAGTACGTGTTGATTTTAATCACCCATTGGCCGGTAAGTCATTAAAATTTGATTATGTCGTAAGATCAAAAGCTGAAACTGTCGATGAAAAAATTCAGGCTATATTGGAAAAGGATTACGGTGAAGCGGATTTCAAGGTAAAGCTGGAAGGAGACGATCTTGAAGTAATACTTCCAGAAGAATGTAAGTACGGTCAAGGATGGTTCATAGTCAAGTACCAGGTAGTCGG
>JAFDUB010000094.1 GCA_019594025.1 Thermoplasmata archaeon | reverse complement strand
GAATCCGGTACCGGAGGAGACACCGTAGTCGGGTTTGCCAGCTATGTAGACTCCGGTGACGGGGATCTTCTATGGCGATATACCGCAACCGATTGGGAGGATGGAGGGTTAAACTCACCAAATGGAGTATTGGCTTGGTCTCCCGATGCCGTAGGTGAAACCAACGCAGTTTGGGTCTATATCGAGGTTGTATCTGGTGCTGAAACTGGTACTGGAACCATATCTTTCTACGTACAGGAAGCCTAACAGACCAACGGTGACACCACGTGAAACCTGAAAACCCCTTAAAAAAAAAGGGTTAACCACCCTTCTTGTTCTTTTCTTTTTTATCTCTCAATTCACAGTATTTTTTGCAGTATCAACTGATATTCATGATCATATGCTCACGGAGTCTAATTTATATGGCGGAAGAATTTTAAGTGACGGAGGGAGCGAGGTTTTTAGTGGAGAAATAATTATCGAAAACGGCACTGGACAGTGGGAATTTCCGGTCCAAAAAAATGCTGAAATCGAAGAAGTGACAGTAAATCTGAAAACAGACCAGACTGTACTTTCTCCCTCTTTGACGGTGGACGACGTAACAGCATGGGAGTTCCCATCTGAATACGGAAGTCTAAACGCTCAAGATGAATTTGTAGAGGGCGAAAGCGTGAAGCTGGAAGTACCGGCAGAAGATAAAAACACTACTCACATCGAACTGCCAGTATCAACCGTTAAAACGGCAAATTTTAACATACGAAGGGAGGAGATGGAGACCAAATACAATGTGAAGGTGGGTATAGAAGATGAGATATTTTGGGTTCGGAGCGATGACGACTCCATCTTTGGAGAGCTGGAGGATCTAGTAAGTGGTACAGACCTCCTAACTGCAGACCACATCTATACGGGCGAAAAAAATTATATCGCAACGGGCGATCTCGCCGGTAGGTTACGAATTTTTGACGACGATGGTTTTAGAACAGAAGTTACCCCTACCGGTGAACGACTATTGAGGGTATTGTTCATCCCGTGCGAAGGTGATCTTGTAAGAGGTGCATTTATTGACTGGAACGGAGAAATCTACAACTTTACTTTCAACCCTCTGACCGACGAGTTAACTTATGACTTCATAATAGACACACATTACCGTAACGAGATGTTTTTCACCCACGACATCATAGGTGACGGCTGGGAAGATGTGATAGCCGTCGGGGAGGAGAAGATACTAGGATGGTTTAACGACGGCTCCGGCGAACTAACAGGGTTCGATGAACTCTACACTCTACCCCTCAGACCAAGGCACGTTACCCCGGCACCGGACGGTCGTATCACGACGTTGGTTTACGAAGATACAATAAGTACTATGGAGGTCCTTGAATACGATAACGATACGCTTGTACCGTATCTAAATTACACTTTCGAACGCGATATACGCCTGTTTTTCACCGTGGAGTTCACAGGCGACGGAGAGCTCGAGTTGCTCCTACATAACAGTACTGGGGATTTTGAGGTCTGGAAGGGCGAAGACGGTAATATGACCATGCTTTATACTCTCGATATAGACCATCCCATTAATCACGTAATGGTGGGAGATGTGACCGGTGATGGAAAACATGATTTCGCTACGGTGGCTCATCTTAGTAATAAAGTATATGTTTACATCAACACAGGTGAACGATTCAGTAATGAATATACATATTCAATGAACGGAGGAGGTTATCAAGTCAACATGCTTGACCTAGACGACGATGGAGATATCGATGTAATGCTGGTCGCACGGAACAGGGTACATGCTCTCCGTAACCGTCTTAACTGGAGGCAAGAGCCCGTCGGTGACTTCACTAGTGAACTGAAAACTTACATCGACACCGCCACCCCGTCCTACGACTCCTGGGGCAACCCCATGGTCACCGTTCCCATCACAGTTCGCTCGCAGTACGCAGCAAACTTTACACTTTCCGACCTGCGGGTCACTTATGACTACCGGCCAACAATAGACATCACAACGCCAGTAGAGAACTACGTTACTAACACACCGGCCAACGAGACCGGCTGGGTGCACGTACCTCTAACCATGACGGCGGATGACAACTGCACCTTTGATGTACAGGTTACTGTAAGATATACGGAAAGGGCGCCGATCTTGAAAAAGCCGATTCCGGATACTTATGCAGTTGAGTGGAACCAGACCACGGAAGCCGTTATCAACCTTACCGAGTATTTCTACGACCCGATGGGTTTGGAATTGATATACTCCGTCAGCGAGCAGGAGAACTCAGACGAGCTTTCCGCCAGTATCGACGGAGATTTGGTCGACTTCAGGTCCAGGATCGCCGGGACGGGAGAATATACCTTCAAGATAAGGGCGAACAACGGGTTGCGAGTGCAGGAGAGTAACGAATTTTCAGTATCGGTAGTACCACCGTCTCCTGTCATGGAATTGCCGGGTACGTTGAAGGTACGGGAAAACGTCACAACTTGGTTCGAAGTTTCGCCTTACATCGACGGGTTGGAACCCTTCGGTGAAGATTGGAATCTGACCACCACTTCAGACTATATCACCGTACATAAAGACAACCTGACCTTGGAGTTGTACTATACCGAAACCGGGTTGGAGTCCGTCACGGTAACGCTAACGGCGGGAACATACACCGTCGAAAACACGATCTCCGTAGAAGTTATCAGCTACGATACGCCCTTCTTCAAAACTTTACCGGAAATATTCATGGAGAAGAACACCGTGATCGAAGAGGAAGATGGGATCAACCTACGGAGTACCGATTATGTCGACTACCCGGGAGATCTAGACTATCTAACGTTTAACATAACTGAACGTAGTGACCCGGACATAGTAAATCTGAGTAACGATCGGATAGTCGTTCACCCGTCGGAAGGATACCACGGAGAATCATCCATCACCGTTAGTGTGGAAGAGCCGGGAGGGCTGTTGGATACAGATACGATCACCATCTACGTAAACGACACTCTGTACCCGCCTGTATACCTGGGTGGTCTGGAAGATAAGAACGTCTACGAAGATGAATGGTGGACGGTGAACCTAATAAACTACTTCTCACACGAATATCCCGGTAAATTAGTATTCGAATCGAACAGCGACGACGTTAAGATAGTCAACATCACATGGGCCCTTTGGACTCCTGAATACGGCGATGAGGATGTAACGGATCTAATATTCACAGCTTACGATAGGGAATATCCGTTCTTGTACGCAGAATCCGACCCGATACGGTTGAATCATATCATGGAAAATCAACCGCCGAGATATCTGGGAGGTATATACCCTCGGATAGTAGAACCGGGCACTACCTGGAGCGTGCACCTGCCGGACCACTTCGATGATCGGGAAGATCCGAAAAATATGACCTACGGAAGCTCACACGATGAAATACATATAGATGAAAACTGGACAGCTTCCTGGACACCCGATGAAGATTCGTACCCGTTATTCTATGTAACGTTTACCGCCTACGATGCCGAGGACCCGAGTCTCTATGCCACCTCGGATCCCATCAATCTAACTATACCGGGTATGGTAGGACCTTTCGCCGTCATCGTTTCTATCACACCGGAAACGGCGGAAGAAGACCAGATAATCACGTTCGTAGGAAAGGCCGAAGCGACCATAGGTAACGTCAGCTATCAGTGGAGTTCAAATATAGATGGAATACTTTCCGATGAAAGGGAATTCAACACCACATTGACCGTAGGAACGCATCATATTACATTCAGAGTTATGGACGAACGGGGCAACTGGTCGGATCCGGATACGGCTACCATAACTGTAGAGCCAAAGGAAGATACACCCGTCGCAGTCGAACACGAGTCATTATTTCAAAGCAGACCCTTACAATTAGCTATAGTAGTTGTGATAGTAGGCCTAACACTCAATCTCGTAGGGCGTGAACTCAACGTCCGTAATAAGAAGAAGCTCATGGACAAGAAGACTTGATAGCGTGTTTAAAATGACAGAAGATAGCGTATCACTCAGGGTAAAAAGAAGCGTTATAGCTCAAGGCGGCAGGACAAGGATATGCAAGTCGGCCTTCGATAAACTATCCATCACAGAGGGTGACAGATTATCATTGGAATTCGGACGTAGTGCGATAATCGTGAGCGGATACACCGACGACTTTGTGGAAGACGGTTATATAGCGATTAAGAAAAATATTTGAACATATTTTTCTTATGAGCTAGCAGTGGAAAAGAAAGTTATGTTGGATAACTTTTCTTTTCCGCTATATATACGTCCGTCGGTCGGACCTCAAAAGGTTGGGTGTAACCGAAGGAGACGAGGTGATGGTGAGAAGCCGAGCCGATACAGGGCAATCATCATTCTTCGGAGGCAGAAGGATATAGCCGCGAGATATCGTTTTAGGCAGAAGACGCTCTCTCTTCATTTTCTATGTGATCCTTCACGAGCAACCCTATATGGTCTACCAGACGTGTGAGTTCTTTACGTGATTCCAGAAGTTCCCTGTTCATGGCCTTTAGGTTCTCCGATACTATATGGTACTTGTCGTCCGGCCTGTCGAAACACTCGACCGTATCCGCCCTGAATGCTCTGGTCTCCTCGTGTACCTTCCGTGTTTCCTCAATGTTCTGTCCGACATTCTCGCCCACAACGTCGATTTTTTCACCAAGATCTATGTTCATCTCCTGCATGTAACGTGCAGCGGTGTCCATCCTTTCGTATACCGCTTGTGTCAGATCTTCTTCTCTTACGATCTCAAATTCGTCGAACTCCCCGGTGGCCTCTGAATATTCGATCGAGATATCTCTGACCTTGATAGGGTACTGTTCTATATCTATTCCCTTCACCAACTTTTCGATATTTTCTCTTTCACCTTCACAGACGATGAGTACACTGCCATCCTCTTCGTTCCTCACAAAACCACTCAGGTCAAGATGATAGGCTATGTTGTCAACCGTATCACGGTATCCGGGCCTCTGTACACGCCCTTTGATGATGACCTCGGCTCTTTTTATATTTTTCTGCTATAATAAGCGCCTTATAAATAATCTTTCGTTCATGTTGTACTGGCTTGGGTAGTACATCTTTGGAACAGAGGTAAACGAGTCGGGAAAATCGAAGCGAGAAGACAACATTAGATACATATACCAAGAGGACCCTGATTACAAATAGGAATTATCATGTCTGAGATAAAAGTAAGGATACCCGATGATTTAAAACGGGAGATGGACAAGATCCATCACATCGATCGGTCAAAGGTAGCTCGGGATTCCATCCGAAAGAAAGTAACGGAATTGTATCCCGAACTGGAGTAAATTTTTATTGGGTGCGTTAAGTCCTTATATAGTCAAGGACGTAACTTTTGGTGAATTTGTTTGCGTCTTCCACTATGATTTCTGTTCTCAACAGTGTAAAACCAACAAAAAGGCTAAATCTTAGTATGTCATAACTACCGATAAAGTCGGAGTTTATGACATGAAAGCATCGGTGATATGGGAAAAGTTACTCCCGGAGGAAAAAAATTACCCCGGCCGAAGAGATAAAAATATATTATCTTGCTCTATCCGATCCTTTACAAAGCAAAGAAATTCAATAACTCCTTTCTCGGATCAGGACTAAGCTTACTCTCCTTAACGTTATTATCATTTTCAAAATGAAAATGTTTAGGATATGTGGCTATATCCTTATGATGAGGAGCATTATCGTGACGGAAAATGGTGTTGTCTATCATCCTTCGCTCCCAATGATATGAATATTTCCCTCCTGATATCCGTACTTCCAGGAAAGAACCCTCGCAAAAAAGTATTCTCAAACTCATCGGGGTGCCGAGAGTGCCTCTAGTGATGAATCCATCCTTGATTATGGAAGAGCGATTTCTTTTAGGAAGAGGTAGATATCTTTTTCGTCCATTCTTTGAACTTGACGATCTGTTTCTTTAGATTTTCCCATTCTATCAATTCTTCCCATGCAGGATGTGCTTCAACTTCAACCTTCTCTATTTTTTCTTCAAGCTCTTCGGAACTTTCAACGTCATATTTGTTCTTGAGTTTCTCAATTTCAACTGATGCATTGCACAAACTACGATCTAAAAAAGAGGAAATACTCTCCTCCAAAACCTCT
>JAFDUB010000082.1 GCA_019594025.1 Thermoplasmata archaeon | reverse complement strand
TTGGGGCCACAGGATGTTCGACGCTAAACAGGACAACGCCGCTAAAATCGTAGGAGGCTCAATTGATGTTCCCGTGTTATATTATTTACAACTTCTCGGGATTGCCATGGGAAAAGATCCAGTACGTGGTAATGTTTTACAGTACCTTTGTAAGTGAGTCCTTCCGTTTCAAGATGAGAATTGATTTTCTCCTTAAGAGCGGGGTTGTTATCCATAACATGTTTTGCCTCGCTAAGTGCCTGATGGCAGTAGGGACATGGTGCTAGTATATCCAATCCCTCCTTCTCGAATATCGCCATGTTCCTGGCGGAAAGGTACATGGTCAAGAATAGATTTATATGTCTCAGCGGAGCGCCGCAGCATGCTACGCCGTCTACATCAACCAGTTCAACACCCAGGTCGGGAATAACTTCTCTTAAAGCCATCTCGTATGCGTATTGTTCTGTGGGTATCAAACATCCCATGTATAATCCTATCTTATCCATAGATGATCACCTCAAGGTCTCCGTAGCCGCCTTCATCAACACCTGTTGAAGCTTTTGTATCTCTTTTGGTTTCTGCATTGACGGAAGACCCAAGCTTTCCCTAGTCCCCGCTTTATTGTTCTTATCCACCACTTCCTTGGGCTGTTGGATATAACCGGAACCTAAAACCGCCTGGAGCATGTTTGAAAATCCCGTATCTATCTGCTTTCCCGATGCAACGGCGATATTCTTCAAGGCGAAAATAACGTCCACCGGTGCAAGATCCTGGGGACATCTTTCTTTACACTTCAAACACGTCACACATGTCCATATCACATCAGAGTTAAGGAGTTCACTAACGAATCCGGATTTTGAAAGGGCCATCACCTTGTGGGGCTCTAACTCGAGCAATATAAAGGCTTCACAGCCGGAGGTACATTTACCACACTGGTAGCAATCGTTGGGTATGTCTTCCTTGAGACTCTTTATTATCTCGTTTATTTTATCCTGCTGCTCGCCTTCCGGCTCAGCCATGGACGTTAAATCTACTATGCTCATGTTTTATCCACCTATATTATCTGATGTGTTTATGGATTATTCCTTTTATTCGCCTTTGAATCCAGGTTCTCGTTTGTTGATGAATGCGTCCATTCCTTCCTTCTGATCTTTTGTATCGAAAAGTTCGAAGAACTTTTTAGCTTCCAGTTCAAGTCCTTCATGGAGGGTTTTGTTCATCCCCTCGTTGATAGCTTCCTTGGCTTTCTTTATGGCAAGAGGACCTTTGGAGGCTATTTTATCAGCCATTTCCTCTGCCGCATTCAACACCGGTTCGTTGTCCTTCATCGGCCTACCATTTTCGTCCTTTACTCTTTCACCTTTATCGTCCAGTTTGTAACCGGTGACCAACTGCTGAACCAGGCCTATCTCGTAGGCCTTATCCGCTCCGATTATATCGCCGGTATAAATCAATTCCTTCGATTTTCCAAGTCCGATACACCTAGCCAACCTTTGAGTACCTCCGAAACCTGGTATTACCGCTAGATTCACTTCAGGCTGGCCGAACCTAGCAGTCTCCGATGCGATACGTATATCACATGCAAGGGCCACCTCGGTTCCACCGCCTAATGCGAATCCATTAACGGCGGCTATCACGGGTACGTGTAGTGATTCGAATCTATTGAGCACCCCCTGGCCGAGTTCAGCGAAGGATTTCGCTTCATGGGCGGACATATCCTTCATCTCCTTAATATCGGCTCCAGCGACGAAGGCCTTACCCTTTCCCGTGACGATAACGGCCCTGAGTTCGTTGTCTTTCTCAAGCTCGATTAAAACTTTATCTAATTCTTTCAACAGCTCGGTGCACAATACGTTCATGGGCGGGTTGTTCATATATATGACCGCAATGCCATTTTCCATCTCCGTCTCTATCATGAAATCACCTATTTGGAGTAGTCATAAAAACCCTTACCGGTCTTTCTGCCCAGGTAACCCGCTCTAACCATGGTTTTGAGCAGAGGGCTGGGTCTGTACTTAGAATCGTTGAACTCTTCGTAGAGTACTTCCATTATATGAAGAACTGTATCCAATCCTATAAGATCACCAAGTGCCAGAGGTCCTATGGGATGGTTCATACCCAACTTCATGACCTGATCGATATTCTCCGCCTCTGCGACACCGTTCTGTAGGCAGTACACGGCCTCGTTTATCATGGGTATCAGTACACGGTTAGATACGAATCCGGGTGAGTCGTTAACCTCCACCGGTACCTTCCCCATTTCCTCGGACAGCTTGATTATGATCTCGGTGGTTTCGTCGGATGTTCTCAATCCTCTTATCACCTCCACCAGCTTCATCATTGGCACCGGGTTCATGAAGTGCATACCGATGAATTTATCAGGTCTTTCCGTGAAAGAAGCCATCTTGGTTATGGGTATGGTGGATGTGTTGGAAGCCAGTATTGTTTCCGGCCCGCAGAGTTCGTCCAACTCTTTGAACACCTCTTCCTTAATGTTCACATCCTCGACGACCGCTTCGACGACCAGGTCGCAGTCCTTGAGATCCGCCATCTCGACGGTCCCGGTTATACGGGATAACGTATTCTCTTTGTCCTCGGCGGTAATCTTGCCTTTTTCAACTCCCTTCGAAAGGAATTTATCGATACCTTTCATTCCGTTATCAACGAATTCCTGCTTTATATCACGCATCACCACTTCGTACCCGGTTTGAGCGGATACAAGGGCTATGCCGTGACCCATTGTTCCGGCACCTACTACACCTATTTTCTTCATTTCCATGCTATCACATCTCCACTATCATCGCAACAGCGTTCCCGCCACCGAGGCACAGGGTCGCCAGACCTCGGTGTGCACCTCTGTCTTTCATAGCGTACAGCAGCGTGGTCAGCACTCTAGCACCGCTGCATCCTATGGGATGTCCCAGTGCTACGGCTCCGCCGTGGACGTTGAATTTATTGTCCGGTATATCGAATTCTTTCTGAACGGCCGCCGATGCGGATGCGAACGCCTCGTTGTGTTCTATGAGGTCAAAATCATCTATGGTAAGGTCGTTTCTAGCCATTAGTTCCTTAATAGCGGGTACGGGAGCCTCCATCACATCTTCAGGTACTACGCCGACTGTATAATAATCGATTATTCTAGCCATGGGCTCTAGTTTTCTTTCCTCCGCTTTATCTCCGCTCATCACAACAACGGCCGACGCACCATCGGATATCTGAGAAGCGTTTCCAGCAGTGACGAGACCGTCCTTTTTGAACGCCGGTCTCAATTTACCAAGCTTTTCTAAAGTACTGCCCGGTCGGATCCCTTCGTCCTTATCGAATACAATCGGGTCGGCTCTCCTCTGAGATACCTCCAAGGGCATAATTTCTTCGTCAAATTTTCCATTATCCGCAGCCTCTGCCGCCAGGCGGTGGCTCCTCAACGCAAACTCGTCGACTTCTTCTCTTGACAGATCATAGTGCTCTGCGATTCTTTCTCCTGTGATCCCCATATGGAAATCGTTGTAGATTTCCCAAAGACCGTCGTGAACCATGGCGTCTATTATCTCGCCGTTGCCCAGCCGGTATCCGTTACGTGCTTTATTCAGTACGTAAGGCGCTCGGGTCATACTTTCCATACCACCAGCAACGATGGTATCGTACTCTCCTACCCTTACGCTGTTTGCAGCGAGCATGACCGTCTTGAGACCGGAACCGCACACCTTGTTCACCGTTGCTGCCCCCGAGTCTACCGGTATTTCAGCTCCAATTGCGGCCTGCCTAGCCGGGTTCTGACCGAGCCCGGCGGAAACAACGTTGCCCATGAGTACTTCTTGTACATCTCTTTTGTTTATACCTGCTCTCTTAACCGCCTCTTCTATGGTGAAACTTCCTAATTCCGGGGCGGAAAAACCCGAGAGCGTCCCGTTAAACTTACCTATTGCCGTTCTAACGGCAGAAATTATAACTGCTTCTTTCATATTAATGCCTCTCTAGTCTATAGGATGACTTCGATAGACCGGAAGAGTAAGACGTTTTTAAAAGTATTGGTGATAGTTGGAAATAACTAGCCCTTTTTTTCTTTGATGGCATCGGCTAATTTCGGCAGAACCTGGTAAAGGTCTCCCACTATACCGTAATCAGCCGCTTTGAATATCAAGGCGTCAGGGTCCTTATTGATGGCCACGACTATATCCGAATCCCTCATACCGGCGATATGCTGTATCTGACCGGATATGCCTATAGCCACGTACAGCTTAGGTTTTACCTTATGACCGGATAAACCAACCCAATGGTCCTCGGAAAGCCATTTGAGGTCTGCAGATACCGGCCGAGAGCAACCGATCGCCTCACCGGGGAGCAGCTCCGCAAGTTCTTCCGCTAGTTTGATATCCTCCTTGTTCTTGAATCCCCTGCCGCAGGATACGATAGAAGCGGCGTCCTCGACGTTGACTCCTTCGCACTCCATCTGCTGTACGTTGGTAATCTGGGAAGGGAAAGGGTCGAATTCTACTTCCTCACGAATAACCTCTCCGGACCTAGAATCGTCTTCGAGTAGAGGGTCGAATAATTTCGATGGAATTGTTACTACTCTTGGTGAGCCGGTGAAAGCACTAACGGAAATAGCGTTACCGCTGTAGATAATCCGTTCCGTTACCAGGCTGTCGCCTTCCATATATAGACCTGTGCAGTCGGTGACGCAGTCTGCATCTAGTATCGATGCCAGGCGAGGTGCGAGTTCCTTTCCATCCTTATTGGAACCTATTAAAACGGTTTCCGCACCTGTTTTTTCTACGATTTTTGAAAGTATCTGGGCGTACTCTTCTACCTTAAAATTGTCTAGATCTACATCTACCGCGAAAACCTTATCCGCGCCACGTCGAATGTACTCCTCGATATCAGAATCGCCGCCGTCGATGATTGCAACCGTTAGTTCTTTACCGAGTTCGTCGGCAAGTTCTCTACCCTTACTGAGCATCTCGAGAGACAAGTTTTTTTCGTCAGAGTAAATCAGTACCATTTTGTCTCACCCCAGAACTCCATCTTTGGCAAGCCGATCCACGAGCTCTTTAACGGCGTCGTCCAAATCGTCTTCGAATACGACATTCTTTCTTTCCATTGACATACCTTTTACCTCCAAGGTTTCCATCCTTGGTTCCAATTTTTTCGAATCCACAAAGGTAGAAGGTTCCCACGTTTCTATAGGTTTGTTTGCAGCACCCAAGATGTCCATCAAGCTGGGCAATCTAGGTTCGTTGATCTCCTTGGTTACCGTTACAACCACGGGGTAAGGCGATTCAACGGTCACCTTCTTATCTCCCAAGTCCCTGTCAACCGTGAGTTTATCCTCCTCTGCATCGATGTTTTTTGCGTAGGTGATTTGCGATAGGCCGAGTTTTTCAGCTAAAAGAGGTCCCACCTGTCCGGAGAACATATCGATAGATGCTTCGCCGCACAATACGATATCGTACTCGCCTATCTTTTTTACCGCATCGGCAAGGATGTTTGACACGACACGATAATTTTGATCCCCTGAAAAAGGTATTATCCTAGCCTCGTCGGCACCCATGGCCAACAGTTCTTTTATTCGTTCGTTCGCCTCTGAAGGGCCGACGGAGAGGATAATTATCTTTCCGCCTAGTTTTTCCTTGATCCTCACTGCCTCTTCTACGGCATTCTTGTCTATATCACTAATCTTTTTATCGATACCCTGAAGAACGGGTCTGTTCGTCTTGGGGTCGGTTTTGATCTCGGAAACGTCTAAAACTTCTTTTGCGCATACTATAATATTCATGTTCTATACACCTCACTTAAGTAGGTTTCTGGCGATCACCATACGTTGGGCCTCGGAGGTACCCTCGTATATCTCGGTTATCTTTGAATCTCTGAATAGGCGCTCGACGGTATACTCCTTGGTATAACCGTATCCTCCGTGTATCTGTACGCCGTCAAGAGCCGCATCCACAGCGGTCTCGGAGGCAAAAAGTTTAGCCATGGCCGCTTCCTTGGAGAATCTTCCTCCTTGGTCCTTGGCGAAGGCGGCTTTATGCAACAGCAGCCTGGAGGCTTCGATGTTAGTCGCCATGTCAGCTATCTTCCACTGGATAGCTTGGAACTTACCGATAGGTCTTCCGAACTGCTGCCTCTGCTGTGAATATTCGATACTCTCTTCGAGAGCTCTTTGTGCTATCCCTACCGCCTGAGCGGCTATACCTATCCTGCCGCCGTCCAGCGTTCCAAGAGCTATCTTGAAGCCCTGCCCTTCCTCACCCAACAGGTTTTCCTTGGGAACATGCATATCTTCGAACACAAGTTCGGAGGTTACCGATGCGTTGATTCCTAACTTTTCAAAAATACTACCGACCTCGAAGCCCTCTGTATCTGATTCTACGATGAAGGCACTAACACCTTTGTAACCCGCGTATTTATCGGTAATTGCGAATACGATATGGATACCGGCTTCGCTGCCGCTGGTAATGAAAGTCTTGGAGCCGTTGATCACGTAATGATCTCCTTCAAGTACTGCAGTGGTCTCCATGGCTCCAAGGTCTGTTCCGGCGTTTGCCTCTGTACCTGCAAAGGCACCTATCTTTTCGCCGCTTGCAAGTATAGGAAGATACTTTTTTTTCTGCTCTTCCGTCCCATACTTCATTATAGGATCGTTGACCAGAGAGTTGTGTACCGAAGTGATCACCCCGGTTGAGGCACACTTCTTCGATATCTCCTCGATAACTATGGCATAGCTTACGGTATCCAGACCGGCACCTCCGTACTCGGAGGGTACCATTATACCCAAGAGTCCAAGTTTTGACATCTTCTTCAATATTTCGTGAGGATACTTTTCTTCTTCATCAAGCTCAGCAGCCACCGGTTCGATCTCTTTTTCGGCGAAATCCCTGACCATATTTCTGATCATCTTTTGATTATCGTCTAATTCGAAATCCATGATTATCCCGATATATTCACTTTAGATAAAACTTTCGACGTGAGGTACTGACGACTTCTAGTTAATTCTCATTACTTGAAGAATCCCCCTCCGATTAACGTTGGAACCGGATCTTAAGAATCTTTACTTCTTTAACATGAATACTTACTTTACTGTTTAAAAACGAACAGTATATACAAAAAGAAAGGAAAAAGGGGTTTGAGGACGGACTGCTACTTTTCCTCAAAGTAGAGTATATCCTTCATTGTACCTTCACGCTTATCCTTGGGTCTGAGAACGGCCTTCACCTTGGTACCTATTAAATCGCCGAAGGGGTCAAGGGTTTTCAGCCGCCCGAGAATTGAACCGTCGGTTCCCTCTATATCGATAAGGGCCATCACCTTAGGTTCGTCCAACTTTTCACCGAAGGTGTTCAACATCGCTGGGGTGAAAAGCCGTACCGTACCTTGGGCGGG
>JAFDUB010000001.1 GCA_019594025.1 Thermoplasmata archaeon | reverse complement strand
TTTCACATCTGGATTACATAATTGGTGCCATATTTATTGGGGTTTTTCAAAATTCTCTTAAGAAAACCAAAGAACTGGAATAGCTCTTTCCGGGGATTTTCGAATTCCATCAAAGAATATAACGCGGACATCGAGTCCAAAGCGATCAACTCAAAACCGTCTTCCGCCCTTCTGCGGATATATTTCTCTACGATCTTCATCCAGTTACGAGCCTTCCCTGCATCCGTCTGCTCCAATCGAATCTTAGACACATCTGCTAATAGAAAGTTCTGTTCGTCCCATTTATCGATGCCCAAGCCTTCAGCCGTAGCTTCCAAACTCTCCTTAGACTCCTCCAGTGATACGTAAAGAGCTTTTTTACCATTTCCCTTAACCTGTTTGGAAAGCAAATTCAGAGTGATGCTGGACTTGAACGTACCAGGGCCCCCGCATATCAATACTACATGACCCTCTGGGACTCCACCTTTAAGCAATTCATCAAAACCTTCAATGTTAGTCTGCACTCGTTCTTTCATCAAAATTCCATATCATATTCGAACGTATAAGTTTATTGGATGTTATTCAATCTTCAAATAACATCTAAACTATCGGAGGGATGTTCAAAGGCCCTTTGACCCCACCTTTTCTACTGAACCTTTATCGGCGTCCACGGTTAATATATCTCCGCTTTTGAATCTTGAGATATCTATACCGTCCACACAGGGTATGCCCGCCAAAATCGCTCCAGTGGCCACGATGGTCTCCGTTTCTTCGTTCACGATGGCTACCGGACCTACGTTGTTTTTCTCCAGCCCATATATCACATACGAACCCACCGTCGAGCCTTTACCCCTGGGAAACACGAGTACTTTTCCTGTAACACATTCCCCTTCCAACGGATGCCCCCTCTCGATGACGATACCTGTTTCGATATCCACACCTCCGTAGAATCCTATGGGCTCATCAGACACGATGGCGTCGGCCGTTGCCTTACCCGGAGATATCATACGCCCCATCTATAACACCTCCTTGATCAATGATTCGATGGAGTTGAATACAACCTTCTGCTTACAGAAGCCTGGTAGATATTGAGCGGCCTTTCCGGAGCTGCATCCAGTGGTCCCATATCCCATGGACTCTATCGGTGAAACCACCATACAGGTGTCCGCCACGATCCGACCTCCAGCCTCCTCTATTACATCAGTATATCCCATACGATCAGCCGCTTCTTTCATCACCCGTGAAGTGCATACCCACAGTGGTTTTTTAAGACTTTTACCGTTGACCAATGAGGCAACTTTCTGAATATCTCTGATCGAAGCGTGGGGGCAGCCTAAGATAACTATATCGGGCTTTTCACCCGAATTCAGTGCCGCATAGGTCTCTTTCATGTCCTCCTCCTCGACCGTTATTTTTTCTATATCTGAAACATCCTGAAGATGTGCTTCGGGTGTCAACCCTTCAGCATAGTACAGCGCTACCGCACCCGAAGCCGCCATGGCAGCACCCAGCGCTTTTAGATCGTCCGTCGTACTCCAAGACGGTAGTCCTTTGAAGTAAGGTATTTTACTCTTCACCGATTTACCGATGTACCAACCCAAGGCCCCAAAATCTGCATCGGATTCGATCTTACAGGATACATCCACCAATACGTCGGGCTTTCTATTCTCGTCCAAATGCAGTCCGTACTCAGGTGTTTTCTCCAGTACGGCGGCGGCTAGCGCACTCGGCCCACCTTCACGATTGGTTCGAGCAGATATTACTGAGTTGGCGAAAGAAACTGCGGAGGATTCGGACCAAGCTATGTGTTCTCTGAACCGCGGTAGATTACCTGCTAAGTAAGGAGTGCATGTTGATGTAACCACGATACCCATCTTCTTGAATGCGTTCATGATCTTAAGCTGTTTTTTCGCAAAATCCTGTGGAAAGCCGATCTTTTCCCAGTCCTCCAGGTCCATCCCTGCGGGATTCAAAAAGGTGAGGACCGATACCTTTGCTCCTTTGGATGCCATATCCTCGAGAAAGGCGAGCCCAGGATCACCGACGGACTTGTAGGATACTCCCGAAACCTGTACTGACCCCACTGGGATCATCTTTTCCGCTCCATATATGTCTCCGAGACGGGCGAGCAGCCGCATCAATTTTTCAAGCACGGGACCTTTTTCTCCTTCTAAGATACCCTCTTCTTCTTTGGTCAGATACATTTCATCAACTCTTTACAATTTTTAACTATTATCTCTATCTCTTCTTCCGTAGCATCCTCTATATGGATGCCTCCCACGACCACGGCCGTGATACCGTACTTGTCGGAAGCTTTCTCAGCTATCGGTTCCATAACAAGGTGGTCTTTATGATCTTCAAGAATCATACTCCGAACATCCTTACCCGGTTTTTTTACCACCATACTACCTATGTGGGGTGTTTCACCACCTCCAAGTATATACAAACGATCTTTACCTATCTTTCGAGTTTTTAACCAAACCCTATATCTACCATCACCGCAGGTAATCATCTACATCGACTTCCTCGTATGTTTCCTTCTTGTATTTCGTAGGATCAACATCCTTCGGGATGGTGGCGTCCACACCAACCTTTGTGGTCTTCGTCTTCTTACCAGAGTGATCGCCGCTTGGATCCAGTGAAGAGCCAGGTTGATCGGGCAGTATCACTAGATCTTTGTCTCCCTGAAAACGGGTAGCAATAGCCCACTCGACTTTTAGATGATCGTAAATATCGACGTCTTCATCCACCACCACTACGTGCTTCATGGAGCCGTGGCCTTTGAAGGCGGCCTCTATAGCTTTTTTGCCATCTTTAGGACCTTCTTTTTCTATCTGTACTATACCGTGTAGCCAAGAGCCGCCGCCTAAAGTGATCAGCACGTTTTTACAGTTAGCCACCTGAGAGACCTTGTCGTAAATAGTTGGCTCCTTGGGCATACCCATCAGTATCTTGTGCTCCATCCTCCCGGGCAACAACATCTGCCACATTGCGTCCCTGCGATGTGTTATGCAATCGACCACAAAAACAGGCTCCTGACGCTCTATATCCCTAGTCTCGGTTAGATCAACAAAAGGACCTTCCCTATCGAGTTCGCGTGTGATCCTTCCTTCCAATACGAATTCCGACTGTGCAGGAACCTCCAGATCCTTTGTGATACATTTGACCAAAGGAGTTTCGTCGAGAGAATTGGCGATCTCTAGTTCGTCCACTTCGGAAGGAGGGCCTAGTGAAGCAGCTATCATCACCTGTACCGAGTTACCGACGCAAATAGCCATTTCAAGATCGCCGTCGATTTTATCGTAGGTAGTCCTAGTCTGCCTTTTTGGTATCAATCTAGCTGTGCATCTATTTTTTCCCACCTGCATTATCCTATGATACGAAGCGTTCCTGCCTGTATCCGGGTCTTTGATCACAGCTACGGTTGCAGTTCCGTACCTACCACCGTCACCTGGGAGATGGTGCAGCATGGGCAGCATATCCAGATCAACTTCATCACCCTTCAACACCACTTCCTGACAGGGTGCCTCCGAGACTACATCGCACTCTATGGGATTACGCAGAGCTTCCACAAGTTTAGGCATAAGCATCTCCTTGCTAGTATCCATACTCTCGGCGATCAAGTCTCTATTCGATGTGATACCTCCGAAGACCGGGAACGAGAAACCCTCTATATTTTCAAAAATGGTGGGTCTCTCTTCCAAAGAATTCATCACACTGGCAACTTCGTATTTGTGGTCAACTTCCTTATCAACATGTAACAATTTTCCTTCTTTTTCCAGCTTATTTAAAAATGGTCTAAGATGCATCACATCACCTTTTAAACTCCTATCCTCGTTCGCAGGACCCTGAATCCCTTATCTTCCATAGCCTTGGCCACCGCCTCCTGCAGCTTTTTCCCGGGAGTAAGTGCTACCATATAACCTCCCAGTCCACCGCCGGTCATCTTTGCACCTACCGCACCGGCGGAGCGTGCGGTTTCGACCAGCATATCCAGATCCTCATCGGACACCTCGATATCCTGCAGCAGCGAATGATTGCGGTTCATCAGTTCTCCAACTTTTTTTGTGTCCTGTGCCTCTAAAGCTTCTCGAGCATCGTGTGCAAGTTTTCTTGCTTTTTCGAATATCTCTTCGTACTTCTCAGGGTATTTCTCTTTTCGCTCCCTCACCCCAGCGACCGCAGCTTTGGTATTGGCCACCTTACCGGTATTTCCCATGACAATCTCCACAGGTTCCTTCAACGATATGGGCTCAAAGGTGTTCTCTTCACCCCTTACAAACCATATCAGTCCGCCGTAAGTTGAAGCAGCGTTATCCACTCCCGAGGGCGTTCCGTGATAGCCCTTCTCCCCTTCATATGCGATTTCATTGATTTGATCATCATCCATCCCCATATCGAAGTACCGGTTAAGCGCCCTGGCGATCGCTGTACAGGAAGCTGCCGATGCTCCGACACCGGAAGCACAGTAAAGGGTCCCGCCCAACGTGATCTTCAGATTTTCATCGGAATCTATACCCATGGCCTCCAAAATACGGCGGAGAGAATCCTTTTGATGCTCCAACTTTCCCTCCTTGTAACCGGGGGTAGCAGGTCGATCATCGATCAATCGAACTCCCCCTGACTCGGTAGCCTCCACCGTTGCTAACGTATAGTCTCCGATAGCTGAAACGATCGACGGTATGTTATACACAACAAAATGTTCGTTAAAAAGTATACATTTTCCATAACCTTTTCCTTCTATCATATTTTAACCTCTGGCCATTATATGTACGTGCTGATAAAGAGTGAGATGTATGATATTTAAACATTGTGGATTTAGGGCACTACACCACTGTTAATATACGGTTCATTTGAATGTGAGCCCCTTGTTAGTGGACGTCAATATATATGCCTGTCCACCGGCCTCTTCGATAGCCTTAGTTGTCTCTTCCGGTTCATCCGTAAGGGCCATCATGATACCGCCGCCTCCTACACCGGTCAGTTTCGCTCCGTAAGAGTGTTTTCTTGCGGCATCGATGAGGATGTCAAGTTTTGGATGACTTACCCCCAAACAAGATAAGAGGCGTTGATTTTGATCCATCAAGCGGCCTACTTCGACTAGGTCTTCGGTTTTCAGGGCCTCGTGACCCCTTTCTACCAAAACACCCACCTCGTTTATTATATCTCTAGCGTAACTGCTCCGTTTATAAAACTCCTTGATCTTAGCGACCAATTTTCCAGTCGGAGAGTGAACACCGGTATTTCCCAAGACCAGCTTCAATTTTGGGATATCACTTTTGTGTATATTCCAGGTTTTATCGCCTTTATTGATATCCCAAAGAAAACCCGGTCCTTTGGTAGATGATACCACTATTCCACCACCTTCGGTAGAAGTAGAGGTGTCTATAGGACTCGCGTTCCCCTGGACTTTGTATTCCACCTCGAAGGCCGTTTTAGCGAGCGTCTCTTTATCAACCGATTCCATCATCTCGTATAAACATCTTAGAGATGCTACGGTAACGGCTGCGGAAGAGCCCATGCCGGCCCCGCTTATAAGCTCGGTAGAAGTGTATATGTCCAACTTTTCAGTTACCCCTAGTTTTTCCATGGCACAATTTAGGTAATTTTGCTTCTCAGGATCGAAAACAAGTCCGTTAACCGTGGTTACGTCCCCATCAGCGGGGTACATCGCGCATCGAAAGCGTTTATCGATGGCTATAGCTACAGCTGGTTCTCCATAAACTACCGCATGTTCGCCGAAAAGGATAACTTTACCAGGAGCTGAACACGTTACCATGCTGGTGGGTAAAGGTTTAGGGTACTTATACCTTACCTTACGTAGTTAATTACTCGATTTTTTTGGGTATTGACTAACTTTGAAGCTCGTAACTTAGTTCAAACAGTTACAAATTCCACTACAGATAACTGAAGTCAGCGGCCATCTCTCTCAACCGCTTAACCCGTTCTTCCATGGGAGGGTGGGTAGAAAATAGATTAACGAAGCCGCCGGTTTTAAACGGATTAACTATGAATAGGGATGCTGTTGTGGGATTACCTTTCCGGATGGGGTTTCTTTTGTTTTCGGAGTGCAGCTTTTCAAGGGCATCCGCTAGTGCGTTAGGATTTTTAGATATACGAGCACCCTGTTCGTCGGCGTAGTACTCCCTTTTACGTGAAATTGTCATTTTGATTATTATAGCCCCTATGGGCGCTAGTATCAACGCGACCAATAAAATGGGGTTACCTCTTCTTCTTCCGAAGAACAGCTGGAACCAGGCCATTCTAGCCATAAAGGCGATAGCTCCTGCAAGTGTGGCTGCGACGCTCATTACCAGCATATCCCTGTTCTTTATATGAGCAACCTCGTGTGCGATAACACCCTTCAACTCTTCGTCGTTAAGGCGAGAAAGGAGTCCTTCGGTGGCTGCCACGACGGCGTTATCTTCGTTGCGACCGGTAGCGAAGGCGTTGGGTATCGACATGGGCATTACAGCCACCTTCGGCATTTTGATATCAGCCTCGAAGGCGACCTGTTTTACAATGTTGTACAAACGAGGGGCTTCATTTTCATCTACCACCTTCGCCCGGTATGCTTTCAAAATGAATTTATGGCTGTAGAAATAGGCCACGGCGTTGAACAGACCGGCGATTCCCAGGAACATTATCGAACCCAGGATCCAGTCACCCATGAAAAACTGGCCTATCAGATAACCGACTAGTATGAAGAATACGATCATAAAGGCGAATATACCTAGGGTTTTACTTCTGTATCCCATATTATTTTAATGCGTCTTAGGAAGGTAATAAATTTTTCCCTGGATTAATACCGATCTTGGCAGAATTGTTAAGAAAGTTTTTTATATGTCACCCTTTGTTGAGGATTTGCTTCGTGAAGGAAACGTGCGTTTCCTACATAGCAGCCAATGAATTGTGAAGACTATAATAAGTCCGAACGAGGTGCGATAAATGTCAAAAATATATGTAAATTTCGAAATGCCCGAGGAACTAACCACAAAGACCTATGAAGCGGTGGAGATGGCCAGAGACACGGGTAAACTAAGGAAAGGAACAAACGAGGTTACAAAGGTCGTAGAAAGAGGTACTGCCAAATTAGTTGTAATGGCTGAGGATGTAAATCCCCCTGAAATACTGGCACATATACCCCTTCTTTGTAAAGAACGAGAAGTACCCTATGCCTACGTACCATCCAAACAGGAGTTAGGTGGAGCCTCGGGTTTAGATGCCCCCTCAGCATCTGTGGCCATTATCGACGGTGGTAAAGGCGAACAGATGTTAGAAGAATTGATCAAGGAACTTTCTAAATTAAAATAGATGCCTAAAAGGAGCTAAATCATGGCAGAATATGAAGGAACACCTGGAGAGGTCATTGAGATCATCGGTAGGACAGGCATGACCGGTGAGGCTGTTCAGGTTAAGGTCAGGGTACTCGAAGGCCGGGACGAAGGACGTATAATTACCAGAAACGTAATGGGGCCTGTTAAAAAAGGTGACATCCTGATGTTGAGAGAAACTGCAAGAGAAGCAAGAAGCATCGGAGTTAGATAGGATGGTTGAAGCTAGACAGTGCTCATTTTGTGGTAGTAAGATAGAGCCGGGTACTGGCAAGATCTACGTTAAAACAGACGGAGCGGTATTCCACTTCTGTACGGGGAAATGCAAAAAGAATATGATTGATTTGAAAAGAAAGAATCGAGAAACCCGTTGGACCCGGAAGTATGCCCAAGAGAAGGCTATTAAAGTGTATCCGAAAAAGGGTACACGTAAAAAGGGTACACGTAAGAAAATCAAGAGAATAAATAAATAGAAGGAAATACTATGCAAGAGACCACCTTTGTTATGCTGAAACCTGACTGTGTGCAGAGAGGAAAAATTGGGAGAGTTATTTCTCGCTTTGAAAACAAGGGATTAAGGGTCTCAGCGATGAAGATGATAGAGGTGGACAATAAAACCGCCTCGATACACTACAAAGAGCATGAGGGAAAGGATTTCTACGAGCCCCTTTTGAGCTATATATGTTCGGGACCAGTAGTTGTTATGGCCCTTACCGGGGATTCAGCCGTAAAAGTCGTTAGAAAATTGATGGGTAAAACCGATCCAAAAGATGCAGCACCCGGTACTGTTCGTGGGGACTTTGCCATAGATATTTCAAGAAACATCGTACATGCTTCGGACTCACAAGAAAGCGCCGATAGAGAGCTAAGCATCTTTTTCGACGACGAAGAGTACTTAGAATATCATCGAATCGAAGAAGAATGGATATACCCTTAAAAAAGTGCTTATGATACTGTAATACTCAATTATCCTATGAAAGCTGAGATAATCGGGAGTCCACTTTTTTCAGATACTGCTCGGCCCCGATTCTTTCAAATGTTGATTTAGCGTCTTCGAAGTACATTTTCGCCTTTTCGATGTCTCCTTTATCCAGATAAATTAAACCGATGTTGTACTTGGTTTCCGCTTTAGTAAAGGGAATGTCCATATCCGCTATAACATCCATAGCTTTCCACATATGTTTAAGAGCGTCATCATAATTTTCCTCTATCCTCCCTATAATTCCCCGTACCCGATATGCCGACGATATTCCCAACAAATCGCTCAGCTTCCTCACTATGCTTTCAGCCCTTTTAGCGTAAATCTCTGCTTCGTTGGTATTACCCATCCTAGCTAAAGCTTCAGCTTTGTTGAAATAACCCCAACCCACGAACGTTTTGTTTCCAATCTTTTTGGCGTACTCGATGGTTTTATCGAAGGTTTCTATTACCTTATCCCATTCTTCTTTTTTCATGTATTGATCGCCTAGGTTGTTGTAAGCCCTTGCCAACTCTCTCCATGAATTTTGCTCTTTTAAGGAAGGTATGGCCTTTAAATAATACTCTATTGCTTGGTCGTTTTCTCCCCGATGGGCGTATGTATTTCCCAAGTCGATATAGGTAAGAGACAATATGGACTTTACATCTGATTCTTGGGCTACTTTGACTGCGGTCCCGTAATGCTCCACCGCCTCCTTAAACATGCCTTCTCGCCAATGGATATAACCTAATCCTTTATGTGAATCTGCAATACCTTCAGCATACCCAATGTCCTCAGATATTTTCAAAGACTGTTGATAATACGATTCCGACTCTGAGTATTTCTGTATATCCCTTAAAATATTGGCTAGCATCCTCAAAGATTCTGCTTCAAGCTCTCTGTTATCTCTTTTCTTTGACAGTTCCAATAGAGTGTTAAAGGCATTTCGAGCGGCGTCCCAATCGCTCACATCATAAGCTAGATGACCGATCTGTTCGAGTAGCTCGATTTCCTTTTGCTCTTTGTCCTCGACTTCGATATACTTCAACGAATCTCGAGCTTTCTGGAAATGCTCGATTGCATTCTCGATGGCGAAGCTGCCGAGAGCCTTTTCCGCAGCTTTTAAAGAATAATCATAGGCCCTGTCATAATTTTTACCTTCATAGAAGTGCCTACCGAGAGCGAATACATATTCCTCAATGTTATCTTGATACACCTCTTCGATTGCCTTTCCTATTTGATTGTGCAGTACACGCTTGCGACTTTTACCTAAACTCGAGTACATGGTCAATCGAATCTGAACGTGGTTAAACCTGAACACTTCCTCCTCAACACTTTCTTTTTCATGTATCAACCCTCTATTCTCAAGCTCATCGATTATATCCAATAGTTCAATCACATCCAATCTCATGGAGTTCTCTAATACCTGAAAGTCGAACTCGGTACCGATGACCGATGCATACATTAAAACCTTTTTTTCTTTTTGACTGAGGCGTTCTATCCGTCTACTCGTTATGTCCTTTATGGAGGGAGGAACAATTACATCCGTTAAGGTTTCCTCGGGATTCCAGTCATAGGAGTAAGGGTCGATGATGCCTTCCTCCACCATAGAATTAAGTATTTCTGTTATATAATAGGGATTGCCTTCAGTTTCTCTGTAAAGCATGAGTAGGAAAGATTGCGGTAGGGCTTCAGATTTTAAAATTTTCTTTATCATCAGGGACGAATCTTTAAAAGGTAACCGCTTTAGCTCGATTTCCTCGAAAAGTTTCTCCTCCTTCATCCGATCCAATACGGATTCCAGGGGAAAATCCTCATCAACTTTCAATTCTTCAGGTCTGTAGGCTCCAAGGATGAGCACTCTGTTATATCTAATGTGTCGTGTCAGATGATGGAGTAGTTGAGCTGAAGCCCCATCTATCCACTGAAGGTCATCTATGAAAAAAAGTACAGGGTCCTTTTCCGCTAGACTTTGGATCAGGTCCGTTACCTTATCAAACATTATCTCCCTTCTATCGGAGAAGGATATATCTATGGTTTCATGTTCCTCCTCTTCTGCAGCCACACCGAGTAGACCCATAGGGACTCCACCGGAGCGGGTCTGAGAGACACCATATCCCGTAACACCAATACCAACATTGTTGTCTGTATCTTTTTCTTCGGGTGAAATGTGGTCTTTCAAGGCCTCGAAAAAGGGGATATAAGGATCCGTACTTTCGAAGTAAAGACATCTTCCCCGTAATACTTTGAAACCCTGTTCCCTGCACATATCCGCAAACTCTTCTGCAAATACTGTCTTACCAACCCCGGCTTCTCCGTTTATAAGGACTAGCTGGCCCTTTGATTCCAATGCTTTAGCCATATAGCTCTGTAATTTGTTTAGTTCTCTTTTCCGGCCTACGAATTCATTACCATCTTTTTTTTGCTTCTGGATGTCAACCATAGATATTTCTAGATATGTGTAAAAGGTAATTAAATGTTTTCCTAATCCATCAAATTAATATCTTGTAAATAATTCCAGGGAAAATAAACAACATATGACAAAGTACCGAAATCTTTAAATGCCTTTATTACAATTATACCTTTGTCGGACGTATAGGTAATATATGTCAGACTAAAAATAAGTAGGTGCCAATATGGCGTCAGACACAAAGAGGATAACTGTCAGAATACCAACGGACCTGTCGGATGGTTTAGAAAAGCTTGTTGAAAGAGGGGATTTTTCAACCGTATCCGATGCGATTAGAGCGGCTATATCTAACTTGATAGAGAATAAAAATGCTCCCGAACATATATCTAAAGTGACCGTTGACCTACCCAAAAAGAACGTGGATGATATTGAAAGCTTGGTCAATGAAGGTGAATCTATCAATGTTGATGACGCCATAAGAACCGCTGTGCGGGAATATGTAAAAGACAGGATCGAACAATATAAAAAACAGAAGATGAATTTATGACTTAGAAGCGATCCACGTTTATCATTACCCCTTAACCTTGGCAGGTATTATCCTGAAACATGAGAAGGTAAAAAAAATGGTGGCAAAATACTACTCCTCGGAAATGGAGGACACTCCAGGTCTATCGGTTTTAGTATTAGGAGTAGGTGGGGCAGGATGCAACAGCACGAACCGATTGAGTAATTTAGGTATATACGGTGCCGAAACTATTGCGGTTAATACGGATAAAGAACATCTTTTAAACGTGCAGGCGGACACGAGAATGCTGATAGGCAAGGAATTCAATCGTGGACTGGGGGCGGGCGGAGATCCACGTTTAGGGGAAAAGTGTGCAGAAAGTGCAGCCTCAGGTTTTAAAAGATTGTTTAAAAAAACTGACCTGGTCTTTGTGACCGCGGGATTGGGAGGTGGAACCGGAACCGGAGCAGCCCCTGTGGTTTGTGAGATCGCCAAAAGGTGCAAATGCATGGTAATAAGTATAGTTACCCTGCCTTTTTCTTGCGAGGGAAGAACAAAAAGAAAAATGGCTTTTGCCGGTTTAAGAAAAATAGAGGCTTACTCCAATTCAACCATTGTGTTGGAAAACGACACGCTGTTAAAAGTGGTTCCAGATTTACCGATAGATCAGGGATTTGGGGTTATGGACTCTCTTATATCCGACCTTATCAAAAGTGTAACTGAAACCGTCACGCTTCCTTCCTTAATCAACCTAGATTTCAACGATCTACGATCAGTCCTCGGTACTGGAGGGGTGTCAACACTCATGCGTGGGGTGTCGAGTATCGATAACTACCTAAATGTAGTGGATGAAGCAAGTAAAAATCCATTTCTACCCGTAGACTATACTGGAGCTAAAAAGGCTCTCATTCATTTGACCGGTGGATCTGACCTCTCCGTCAAGCAGATGCACGACGTGGTGAGTAAGCTTACCTCGAATTTAGATCCTAGTGTAAATGTTATCTTTGGTGCACGAGTAGATCCCCAGTATCAACACAAGATCAAACTGATGTCTGTATTGACAGGTTTAGATAACGGGCATAAAGCGATGAACAATAAAAAAGATAGTAGAATTCGCTATGTGTCTTGATTTAGCTTCGCTGCCGAACGTACTTAACGATAGGAGTTAATGATTATTCATGGGAAAAAAAGCATATCGAGGAGTTCTCCATTCTTCCAAAGGAGGAGTTTATGTAAGTATTCACCTTATACCAGGTTCTTCTAGAGACGAAATTAAAGGCGTAAATCCGTGGAGGAATTGTTTAGAGGTGGCTGTTACCGAAGAGCCTGTGGATGGTGCGGCAAATGCAGCATTGGTCTATTTAATATCAAAACTACTTGAAGTGTCATCCGGTAAGGTGAATATTGTAAAAGGAAAAACTGTTAGAAAAAAACGCCTTTTCATAAAGGGAGTAAGTCATTCTGATGTTTTAAGAGGTTTGAACTTGGAGGATAAAGGATGAGAATAAAGGAACAGCTTGAAGGAGTCACCACGGTTTTGGAGGATATACGTAAAATGAATAAGACCGTCCCTATAATCGTAGAAGGTAAAAAAGACGTAGCCGCACTCCGTCGATTGGACTTTTCGGGAAAAATAATCAGGATAAAAAAAAGACGCTCCGTTTTTCATATAATTGAAGGATTGAGAGGTAAACACGAAGAAGTTATCGTGATGACCGACTGGGATAAAACAGGCGGTAGGCTTGCTTATAAGATAAAAAAGGCCTGCGAGGCAAATGAGATCACTTGTCATATGGAATACCGTAAAGAGATTATCAAATACGTAAAGAAAGAGGTCAAAGACGTAGAGGGTTTGCCGAAATTCATACAAAGGGCAAGGTTGAAAGTATCAAGGAACCACGGTATTCGTGTAATTTAGGAAAAATATTTTAAGCAAACGGGGGTCGGGAATAGGGCTGTTTAGGTTCCAAAATGTTTATATATCTATCCCCTTTGGTTCCTTTCACCTGTAGGAGGTTTTCCTAGTTACGGCCGATAGGTCGTCGGGAAAACGCCGTTGGTACTACAGGAGGTAATCACGTGGCAGACAAAGACATATTAAAAGCGGTAAAGAAGACTCTTGAAAGGGCTCCATCGAGAAACTTTACAGAGAGTCTTGAACTTGCGATTAATCTAAGGGACATAGACCTAAGCGTACCGGATAAAAGGGTAAATGAAGAGATTCTTTTACCACACGGTAGGGGCAAAGAGATCAAAGTCGGAGTTTTTGGTTCGGGAGACATAGCTTTAAAGGCGAAAGAATCCGCAGACACAGTTATCGAACCAGATGAATTAAACGAGCTTATGGAAGATAAAAAAGAAGCAAGATTGTTGGCTGAAGAGCATCAGTTCTTCTTAGCTGAACCAAAACTAATGCCGGTAATAGGTAAAGGAATGGGTGCTATCCTGGGACCAAAAGGTAAAATGCCTACACCTATAACACCTAACATGGACATAAACGACACAATCAATTCTCTAAGAAATACCATTCTAGTCCGTTCCAAGGATAAAAGAACATTCCACGCACCAGTGGGCACAGCGGATATGGATACAGAAGATATAGCGGACAACATCGACACCGTAATTAGAAGGGTAATAGGAGAACTCGAAAGAGGACGAATGAACATAGACAGTATCTACCTTAAGACCACTATGGGTCCGGCAGTGAGGTTGATGTGAGGGGATAACATGGTTACGGTACCATCATGGAAAAAGGAAGAAGTCGAGCGGTTGACCAAGCTTCTCAAAGTGAGTCCTGTTGTAGCGGTAGTGGATATAGAAAATATACCCTCATTTCAGATGCAGCAGATGAGAGCGCGATTGAGAGGTTCAGTGAATCTCATCGTATCCCGGAATACCCTGATAGAACGTGCTTTAGACGCAATTTCATCGGAAAGAGAAGGTATAACGAAGTTAAAAGGATATTTAAGCGGTCAGACCGCACTTGTTACCACAGACTTAAATCCGTTCAAATTGTACAAACGAATGGAAGCGACCAAAACCAAGGCTCCCGCCCGGGGTGGCGACATAGCTCCGGAGAATATAAAGGTAGAAAGGGGAGATACTCCTTTCAAGCCGGGGCCCATCGTAGGAGACCTACAGAAGGCAGGTATACCTGCTTCGATTCAAAGTGGTAAGGTAAAAATCAACAAAACGAAAGTGGTGGCAAAGAAAGGGGAGGAAATATCCTCCGACCTTGCAAAGATGCTTACCCGGCTTGATATTAATCCCATCACTGTAGGACTCGATTTGAAAATCGCATATGAAGAGGGAACATTCTTCGATAGTGATACCCTTGATATAGATACACAGAGGTATTTCGATGGTATCAAAAAGGCGGCTCAATCGGCTTTCAACCTTTCCGTAAACGCAGCTTATCCAACGTCTTTGAACATCGAACCTCTTATAATGAAGGCTCACAGAGACGCTTTCTCATTAGCATTCAATACGGATATAATAGTAGACGAAACCGTCAAGCTGAAACTTTCCCAAGCTCATCGAGATTTGCTGAGTTTAGCGGCAAAAATCGATCCGGACGTGCTTGGAAGTGAACTGATAGAAAAGTTAGGACTAGAACAACCGAAAGAAAAACAGAAGGATAAAAATTAGATTCAAGGAGGCATAGAATATGGAATATATATACAGCGCTTTGGTGCTTCACTCCGCGGGTAAAGAGATCAACGAAGAAGGAATTGCAGGAATCCTTGATGCGGCCGGTATAGAGCCGGACGAATCCAGGATAAAAGCCCTCACCGCATGCCTTGAAGACGTAGATATCGAGGCGGCAATAGAAGAGGGTATCGCAATGCCTTCTGCCGGAGTCGCGGCAACACCTGCTGCAGAGGCAGCCGAAGAAGAAGAGGAAGAAGAAGAGGAAGAAGAAAGAGACGAAGAGCAGGAAAAAGAAGAAGCGGCAGCAGGACTAGGTTCTCTTTTCTGAGGGAACTTTTTCCTCTCAATCTTTTTTTCTTTAGGGTGGATTAATTATAGAACTACCCATAAACATTATAAAGGCTTCAAATCATACACCGAATTAATAAAATTAAAGGAGAGAATAGAATCATGGACTCCCTCATAAAGAACGCCCTAAAAGATGATGATAAAAAAGAGGTTTTTTCGGACCAAGATATGGATGAAGAACTAGTTGAGGTTCTAAAGGGTCTCAAGACCAAGATAGTGATAGTTGGTCTCGGTGGAGCCGGAGGAAACACGTTAAATCGAATTGCCGAAGAAGGTGTAAAAGGTGCCGCCCTTGTAGCGGCCAACACAGATGCCCAGCACCTTTTGAGTGTACACGCCGATCGAAAGGTACTGATGGGTCGTAACCTAACCCGTGGTCTTGGTGCAGGTTCTAAACCAGAGATAGGTGAAAAAGCAGCTGAAGAAGCTATCGATAACTTCGAACCGATACTAGAAGGTGCAGATATTGTTTTTCTTACCTGCGGTTTAGGAGGAGGTACCGGAACCGGTTCAATCGCACCGATAGCAAGAATGGCGAAGGAAAAAGGAGCTTTAACCATAGCGGTTATGACGAAACCATTTTCTTCCGAAGGAAAATCAAGAGAAAAGAACGCGGTATGGGGAATCCAACAGATGAAGAATCTCACCGATACGGTGATAATAATACCGAACGATAAACTGGTTGAACTGTTCCCAAGATTATCCTTGAACAAAGCTTTCAAGATCGCCGATGAAATACTGATGCGTTCAATTAAGGGTCTGACAGAGATGATCACAAAACCCGGACTTGTGAACTTGGACTACAACGATCTGAAGACGGTAATGCAGAGCGCTGGGATGGCCATGGTAGGTATGGGTGAATCTTCAGCATCGGGAGATAATAGAGCTCTCGAAGCAATTGAAGAAGCGATTAACTCCCCCTTATTGGATGTAGATATCAGTGGAGCCAAAGGAGCTCTCATCAACGTCACCGGCGGCAGCAGCATGACGATCCGAGAAGCTGAAATGGTGGCCGAGGAGATAGAAAGGGTTGTCAGTCCCGATGCGCATATAATATGGGGATGCAACATCAAGCCTGAACTGGAAAATACCTTGCGAGTGATGCTGGTAGCTACTGGTATAAAATCAAAGCACTTGGTGGTTCCGGATAAAAAGGTGAAGAAAATCCAAAACGTTTACTAAATCTACCTTCGAGAGCCGAGAAACTCGTATATCAACCTAGCGGCTAGGTTCGAAGTTATACCCCCTGCATCGTTGGTGGGAGATACCTCCATAATATCGAATCCAACCATTCTATCGGCTAGTTTATGTATGATTTCCTTCAAAACGATAGGTTTTAGACCAAATGGTTCAGGATTTCCAACTCCTGGAGCGTAGGCGGGGTCAACCACGTCCATATCTATAGATAGATAAATTCTAGAGGATTTGAAGTTTTCACCTACCCTATCAACAGGTTCCCCCATAGAGTTTATTTCTTTAGCGGATATATAATTAGGTAAATTACCTTCTTTAATCTCATCGGAAGAAATAGATCTCACACCACAAACGAGTAAGTCATTTGCTATCTGTTCTGAAACTCTTCTTGAAACTGTGGCGTGACTGTACTTCATACCTTCATAAGTATCTCTGTAATCAAGATGAGCGTCCAGGATCAAAACGCTGACGTCTTCATAGGCGGACACAACATGCGGAGTTATAGAATGTTCACCTCCGACTATCAAAGGAAACTTACCGTCTTCCAGTATATCCATAATTGTTCCTCTAACCGTTGAACCCATATCTTCCAACGAGTACTCCACCAAATTCCCATAGTCGTGAAGTGGTATGGTACTTATATCAACATCATACTCCATCATATAAGGCTCGAAACAGTAGGACGC
The DNA here is from genome assembly GCA_019594025.1 of Thermoplasmata archaeon. Taxonomy (GTDB): domain Archaea; phylum Thermoplasmatota; class Thermoplasmata; order Halarchaeoplasmatales; family Halarchaeoplasmataceae; genus Halarchaeoplasma. Next base: position 32,125 of record JAFDUB010000001.1, on the reverse strand, counting down.
TCTACGTATGGAAGACGGTGCTTGTGCGGTACCCGTACGAAAAGAGGATGTTTTGTCGAAGGGGACTCCTAAAAATACATACTCCGCCCCTTCGTAGTCGCTCCGCGCACTAGCAAATACGGTTATTTTCTCTCACACCCTTGTAATCTTCTTTTTACCCACGGTTTCCAAATAATCGACTTCTTGGCCCTGCTCAACTTTATCCATTATCTCGTCGTCATCAACTGCTAAACCGAAGGTTTCGTAGGTCTCAAGGTCCATTATTTTAACTTCATTTCCCTGGATACTGATAACTTGGCCCTTTCGCTTATCTATTATCGGTACTCGTATTTTATGAGTAACCGGGCTTATCATACTGTGCTTTTTTCTATCGAATATACCTATACCCTGTATTCTAGCCTTGGCTTCGCCATGTTTCCCAGGTTTAGATATATCTATACTCTTAATCTTGCAAGGTTCGTCATCGATCATTATATAATGATTGACCTTGAGATTTCTGACTTCGTTTTGTTCCCATGCCATTTTATCTACCTATTGTATGTGTTTTCCTATTTAAAGTGTTACGCTGATTCACTCCGTTTCTTTTAAAAGGTTTTCCATGGTATCCAGATGTTCCCAAAGAACCGATAGGCCCTTCTGCCAGAACTCGGGGTCGGTGATATCAACGCCTATTTCAGCTAAAAGGTCTTTTGGATCCTCTGAACCGCCTCTAGACAACAGTTCTATGTATTTAGGTACAAACTCCTGGCCCTGTTCCTTATAAAGTCCGTATAGTGCGAGTACTAAAAGTTCTCCAAATGCGTAAGCGTAGCAGTAGAAGGGATAGTGTACAAAATGAAGAACGTACGACCACCACCAACCGTAGTCGTCGGTGAGTTCAACAGATTCTCCGAACTCTTTTTCGTTGGCTTCGAGCCATAGTTCGCAAATTTGCTGGGGTTTTAATTCACCTTTTTCTTTTCTAGCTTCATGAAGCGAAAGTTCGAAGCGGGTCATTACGACCTGTCTGAAAACGGTAGCGAAATCACTTTGGAGTTTGTTTCCAATCAGCGCTAATTTCGTTTCTGGATCCTCTTCCTCCAGCATTTTATCGAATAAAAGCATCTCTCCAAACACGCTGGCCATCTCTGCAGTGGTAAGAGGAGTGCTCTGCTGAAGATAACCCTGCTTCCTAGCCAGATATTGGTGGATACCGTGTCCCAGCTCATGAGCCATGGTCATAGCATCGCGGGGTTTGTCCGTGAAGTTGAGAAGTATGTAGGGATGAACAGAGGGAACTGTGGAAGCACTGAAGGCACCACCTCTTTTTCCGGGTTTGAGTTGGGCGTCTATCCATGAATTGTCAAAGAATTTCTCAGCCACCTCTCTCATCTGGGGAGAGAAACGTTCGAAGGCGTTCAGCACCTTCTTTTTACTTTCCTCAAAAGTGATTTCAGAAGGGGCTCCAGGTAGTGGGTTGTATCTATCGTAATCGTAGAGTTTATCATACCCGAGGAGGTCCTTCTTTATTTCGTAGAACTTGTGTACCATCTCCACATTGTTAATGCAGGCCTCCATCAGGGCATCAACCGTATCCTTATCCACTCGATTATCAAGATTTCTAGGTGTCATAGGGTGGGGATAGTCTCTAAATTCACTTATGGTATCGTGATTGAGGACGATGTTGTTGAAAATAAAGGTTAAAAGCTTGTTCTTATCCTTGAGGGCTTTGGTAACACCCTCTTTCGCCTTCTTTCTAACATCTCGATCATTTTCAAAGAGAAGAGAAAGAGCCTGGTCAAGGACCATCTTTTTCTCCTCACCTTCGATCTCTATGGGCACCTCTATATCTCCGATGGTCTCGTCGAATAACCTTACGAACGCCTTCTTGGCCGTGTTCTGCAAAGATTCCACCAGCTGCTCCTCTCTCTCGGATAACATATAGGGAGTATATCTCCTCCAATGTCTGATCAAACTGGAGTACTTATCTAACTCATCGGATTCCATGTATTTATCGGCATTCTCATCATCCAAGGACTGCCATTCTAGTTGAAAAAATATTAACTTGTTCTTTACTTCACTGGATTTTTCCTGAGCCTTGGCGTACAGGGCACCTCTATCCGGATCCTGCGTATCTACAGAATATGAAAGTACAGCAAAGGACCCTATCTTTGCCATTAGTTCGTAGATGTTTTCATATTCATCCATAGCCTCTTTAAACTCGGAAGGTGTGAGCTTCAGCTCTTCTATCTTCCCTCTATATTTTTCAGCGAAATCATCGGCCCTCTTGAGGGCTTTATTTAAATCCCGCTCGATGTTCGGATCGTCTAATGACTCGTAAAAATCTGTCAAATTCCATTCAATTCCATCTGCACTGCTAGTTTTATTCGTGGGCATATCTACACCGAGGTCATGTAACATTTCATCCAAAATAAAGTTTCTCATTTATCGGAACTTATTTTCCAAAAACTATTTAGAGGATTATTCACATGTAAAAAATCCAGAACATGGGAAAAATAATCCACCATCTTCAACAGATAAAAGGGATAGGAGAAACCACCGCTAATACAATCGTGGATGAACTTGCAGTTCAGTCCTTAAAGGACCTTTCGGAGCTTGATGAGGGAGAGCTAAAGAAAGTAAAGGGCATCGGGCCAAAAACAGCTCGGCGAATATTGGAAGACGTTAAAGAGATACTAGCAGATATGGAGGTTTGTGAAAACTGTGGTGAACCTATCGAATCGGAAGGATCATGCACCCATTGTGAGGAAGAGGAGAAGGAAAAAAAGGATATAAATAAAGTGATTGAAAAGGTTGAAAATTCAATACAAAAAGGTATTGAAGCGGGAGTGGTGGTCAACGATCACCGTGCTTACTTTGAAAAAGAGTTACAGGATATACATCGGCAGATAAGCCATGGTGTAACCGATAAAGAGTGGGAGAGACTTTACGGAATACTTAGAGACATAGGATATTTAAAAAAGACCAATAAGGATTTTGAAGGAATAAAAGACATCTGGAAAGAGCAAAAAGACCATCTATCACTCGATAAATACTCGAAAGATATCGACAAGATAGAAGAGGAGCTTATATTACACAATTACAAAAACGCTTGTGAAAAAGCGAACGGGCTTTTATCCAAATTAGAAGAAGAGAAGAAGAGACAAGAAAAAAAGCCTAAAAAAGTGTACATGCCCATTGCCGAGAAAAAAGAAAAGGACGAACCTAGGGAGGGTAAAGTAAACGGTTTGCGTGCAAGGGATGTGGAGATTGGAGGTGGTTTAGTTAATGGAAGAAAATCCGCAGGACCCGTTAAAACGAAGAGACGGAAAACAGAAAGGAAAAAAGCTCCCGTCGCACTTTTCGTTATTACATTGATAATAATATCATCCTTTGCCTTTTTCTTGTTCTATTCTCCCTTCGAAGATGATGAAAGGATGGTCATTGACGGTGATTTTGAAGATTGGAGAGAAATAGACACCTATAGTTTCCAACTTGAAGAGATATCGTCCAGCGTCAGCATCGAAGAAAGCGCTGTGACTACTTGTGACGAACGTTTGTTCTTCTATATCCGAACGGAGGAGGAAATACTGGTTGGAGATGAAGAAGGGAACATGGATTCATTCTACTTCTTCCTTAATATCACCACGGACGAAGACCAAAACCATTACTACACACCCACCATAAAGGCTAATTATCTGGTAAAGGTGCAGGGATGGGAGAATGAAATTTTTGGAGCTGTATATCAGTACGAAAATCGAACCGACCAAAGAAACTGGAATGATTGGGAGATTATAGGTAATATAGACGTCGCTAAAGTGGAAAACGAATTGGAGTTCTCGATTCCTCACGTTACCGTTCAGGACGAAGAGGACGTAGAAATATATATTGTCTCAAGGGATTCAAAGGGAGTAGAGGCTCACAGCGACCATGTCATCGTCCCCGGAAAACCTTCATTGTCAATTTATCAACACAGTCCTGTAAACGACCATGTGATCTCGCCTGATGAAGACATACTGGTGCTTAACTTGACCGCTAGAGGTGATGAAGTGACGGTTCAAGACATCTCATTTAACGGTAATTTCGAGACCGTAGAGGTTGATGTAGATTATCCCTTGTTAGTGGAGAAAAACACCAGCATAAGAATTACAGTTAACGGTACCGCGACCCCCGATGAGATTATTACCGTACAGGTAAAGGATGTGGAAACTGAAGCTGTGACAACGATATCCGGTGAACCACGTTCCTATTATTTTGAAGAAGTTTCATATGAAGCGCAAATAGACGGTGTTTTTGTTGAATGGGAGGATTTAAAAGAGGAGCACAGTGTGGAATACAACCTACCAGCTAACGTTGATATTATAGAATATGGATATATCGAGGAGGATATCTTCTTTTACGTGAAAACAAGAGGCAGGGTTCTCCAGGGAACCGCCATACCGGAAGGGGTTGATGTGTACACTCCAGATTACGAGCCCGACCCTGTAGAACCCGACCCCGTGGTTGAAAGAATATCTGGAGAAGATGAAGTCATATTTTACATAGACGAAGATGGTTCTGGAATGTTATATAACGGCAGCGACGCGGACAGAAAAGTGGTTGTAAGGGGGCAGTACGGCGAAATACTTTATGTTACCTCCTACTATAATGAAAACGGTGAATGGATAGAGGAAGAGAGCGAACCGGAGTGTGCTAAATGGTACAATCAACTGGAAATTTATGCTGGTGGTACATCTTTTGAAACCGGTCTCATCAAAACAATCAACTGGGAAGGACGAGGGGATCGGGTTGTTCTTTCACCTCATAGGTCAGTTCGGAATGCTGAGATCCGGGATTACGAAGAGCTCATGGAGGAGATGTCGGAGGTTTTGATATCCTATGGAATCGGAGATGGAGACTTCGAGTACTCATGGTGGGATGGGGAGAACTGGGGTGGAACCGAAGAGGGGCAAATTGGTGGACCTGAAATACAATGGTTGGTAAACCGGCAGAATCCTACTTTGGAAGAAAAGATAATTGCGGTTCAAGTGGAGGACGCCGATGGAGGGGTTCATATATTTGCCAACGTTTGGAATGGAACAGATTGGACCGGTGCAGAACCCATCGCCATGAACATAGGAGTTGACAGTACACATCGAGTTTTCGATGTGGCCTACGAGGGTCTCACCGGACAGGGGCATATAATCTACTACAACGCTACCGCGGATGAAGACGAGCCTCGTTCTTTCTTCAACTATAGAACGTGGGACAGGGAAAATGCGTCGTGGTCGGAAGAAATCATGTACGATCTCGCCCGGGCCATGTGTCAAATAGACTGGATCGAAACATCCTCTTCACCAGTCAGCGACGATATCGCCATCTTTTTAACTGCTTATAACACATTCCATTTCGAAAATAACCATCGAGTCGGCTTGATATGGGACGGGAACGAGATGATCGACCTACAGGCTTTGGACGATGGGCCGGTACCAGCGATGAATGGGGAGATACTACCGAGTGAGGACATTACCTTCGATAACGCGGGTAACGCTCTGTTTGTGTGGGGCAGGGACGGCAGCAGTCAATTGTACATGAGATTGTGGAGACCTGAGGAGGGTTGGGGAACGGAATTCAGCTACGATATTGGAGGAGAAGGCAGATGGATATCGGTTGCACCGGATCCCAGCGGAGATGGAATGACCATAGCGGTGAGTTATGAGACTGAAAACTCATGGCCTTTGAAAACATTAAAGATCGAAGACAACAACTTTGTAGACGAAACAACTCATGATCAGGACACTTTCACGTTGGGGAACAGATGTTTCGACCTGTTGTACGATTCCTCGGTTCAGGACACAGTTATACTCGTCTGGGGTACTGAAGAATATGGATATCCAGTATACCGCAGGTACCACGAAGGAAACTGGGGAGAGATTGGAAGTATAACTTACGAGAACGTGGACTATCCGGAGAGGATACAGCTTATACAGGATACAAGAGGAGACATTTTCCTTGTAGCTATGATGGACGACACTCTAGCCTCATGGACCTATAACCGAACTGAAGATTCATGGGATTTCCAGATGGAGCATACCAATATCCTATCAGGTATCGACACTTCGATACGTTTAGAGCCGTTCATGATCTCACCCAACATACCTGAGTTCACCAGTTTAGGCTGGTTTATCGTTATACTGCTATGTATAACGATTTTCTCTTTAGTCACCAAGAAAAAGGAGTGATTACCGTATCCATTTATATAGCAAATCACTTTATCCCTACAGGTGTTACAGTGAAAGAAGAAATCGTAGTATCTATCGGTGGGTCTATAATGTTACCCAAGGACCGTGATGTATCTTACCTGCGATCTCTAGCCGATACTCTTCGAATATGCTCTAAATCCTATTCACTTTATCTTGTTGTCGGAGGAGGCTGGATCGCTAGGAAGTATATCAATTGGGGTCGAGAATTAGAAGCTGACGAAGCTTCATTGGACGAGTTGGGCATATCAGTTTCACGTCTAAACGCCAAATTACTTTCCCTAGCTTTGGGAAAAGACGTTAACCCCACACCGGCTAGAAACTTCCACGAAGCCATGATGGCCGGCAGGCATTACCCGATGGTGGTAATGGGCGGGACACACCCTGGACATACCACCGATGCGGTCTCCGCCATGCTGGCCGAGAGGCTTAGATGTAAACGTCTCATCAACGTCACCTCGGTAGACGGTGTTTACTCCGAGGACCCGCGTAAGAATGAAAAGGCGGAGAGGTACGATGAACTGGACTATGATTCATTGATATCCATAGTAGAAAAGGTCGAAGGCGGTGCCGGGCCGAACGTTGTTTTCGATCCCTTAGCTGCGAAGATAATTAAAAGAGCTCGGATCAAAGCCTACATCCTCTCAGGGGATGATTTAGAGAACTTATCTTCAGCTATCGGTGATAAAGACTTCCATGGAACTATAGTGGAATAAAAATAAACTTCTATATAGTATATATAGACTATATAAGGTAAATTGAAATATGTACTCCATTTAGCACCTATTGTATGTTAAGTTCTATAACTTTTCAGGCCGCAGTACTGGCTACCGCCCTAGCCGGCGGCCTTTACATGGCTTGGAACATCGGTGCTAACGATGTTGCTAATTCCATGTCCACCGCTGTAGGTGCAAAGGCAATAACATACAAACAGGCTATTATTATCGCATCGATACTAACTGTGTTGGGAGCAGTTTTAGTAGGCGAACACGTCACTGCGACTGTAAAGGGTGGAATTTTCGACCCTGAAGCAGTCCCAAGGACCGCTCTAGCTTTAGGTTCTTTATCCGCGGTTATTGCCGCCGCATTGTGGGTAACGGTTGCTACATGGAAATCTCTCCCCATATCAACATCCCATTCGATCATTGGAGCGATGCTGGGTTTCGGTTTGGTTGCCGGAGGACCATCTATAATAGGATGGGATACATTGGGAAGAGTAATATTGAGTTGGATAACCTCCCCGATCTCCGGGGCGATCATCTCCTTTCTCATATTCAGCCTAATAGTTCGGATTATTTTTAACAGTGAAGACCCTTTTAATACTATCAAAAAAATAAGTCCCCTTTTCATAGGAGCCACCTTTTTTATAATTTCATTATCTTTGTTGTACCAGACGGCACTTTCATTTAGATTATTTGGCAGATATCCAACGAACCTCGAAGCTATCGTACTATCATTAGCTATCGGCGGGTTGTTTGGTATAATCGGAAAACCGATCCTTGTAAGAGGGATAGAAAGGGGAGATGATTACGAGGGTGTCGAAAATGTGTTTAAGAATCTGCAGATAATCACTTCTTGTTTCGTGGCATTCTCTCATGGTGCCAACGACGTTGCAAATGCCATCGGGCCTTTAATGCTTGCTGTGGAAAATGCAATGCCTATAGGTGAACCTCTTCCTTTTTATTTAAGCGGAAATTACCTGCTGCTGATGGGCGGGGTAGGTATAGCTATCGGTATTTCTACCTGGGGTTACCGTGTCATGAAAACGGTAGGTTTTAGCGTTACCAAACTGACGAATAGCAGGGGTTTTGCCGTTGACTTCGGTGCGGCAACGACGATACTTGTAGCTAGTAAACTGGGAATGCCGATCTCAACTAGTCATACCGTAGTTGGTGCGGTGGTGGGCGTGGGATTGGCAAGGGGGTTAGAAGCGATAGATTTATCAGTTATAAGGAGGATAGTAATCTCATGGCTAATAACGGTGCCAATCGCAGCTATAACTTGCGTAATAATCTATTTAGGAATGAATTTTTTTGTATAATGGTAGAAAGAGGTGTAAATGATGGGAGCAAAATTTAGGAGAGCAAGTCTTGAAGATACCTTCTTTAAATCACCCTTCGATGGACTTTGTAAGCATGCAGAGTTGACCAAATTGGGAATACAAGAGCTCAAAAAAGGTATCAAGTTGTATGTTGATGGTGAATTTGAGATGGCGGAAGACCACTTTGAAAAGGTCTCTAAAATAGAACACAAAGCAGATCAAGTGAAGATGAAGATATGGGAAAACCTACCCCGCTTCATTTTCATGCCCATGAGGCGAGAGGACTTTATGAAATTGTTGAAAGAAGCGGACGCTATCATAGATAATGCTGAAAACGTGAGCGTTCTATTACCCATGAGGAAAGAAGAAATTCCCGAAACCATATCCGACGATTTCAAGCAATTCGCAGACAAGATATTCGATGCCGCTAAAGCATATGATATGATTATGGACACTTTTACCGAGGTGCTCAATACCTCTTTCAGCAAATCATCTAAGGAAAAAACTAGAGAGTTACATGAACAGATATGTCAGATGGAATACGAAGCGGATAAAATAGAATCTAGAATTTCCCGATGGTTATTCAATTACGACGAAAGTCCCCTTACCGCGATACATCTTTTGAAGGTAGTTGATAGGATGGATTCAATAGCGGACCATGCGGAGAACGTCGCCGATATGCTGGTTGCAACAACAGAAAACAAATGAACCACTCTTTCTAAATAGATTGCGGTAAAACTAAATAGATATCGAACGCTAAGCTTTCGATGATTGAAACTAGAAAGGTACAGTTAACCGGTGGTTCTACGTTTATAGTCTCTCTTCCTAAACCATGGGTGACAGATAAAGAGTTGAAGCCGGGTGATCCAGTAGTTCTATCCATTCAAAGCGACGGCTCGATTGTGGTTAGCCCTGAAAGGGAGTTCGAGAAAAAGGCGAATGTTAAAGAAATGGATATTTCAAAGGAAAGTCCCACGTCGTTGATCAGGTCTCTAATCGGTACGTACATGGCAGGTTATTCCGAAATCAAATTGGAGGCTAAGGGAGAAATTAAGCCGGAATTAAGAAGTGCTATAATGCAGTTTACAAGGATGGTTATCGGCCCGGAGATAATCGAGGAGTCCAACAGCAGAGTAATTCTTAAAGATCTCATCGATCCATCGGAGTTCTCCCAGAGAAAGGGGTTAAGGAGGATGTATTTGATAGTAAAAAAGATGCACCAGGACGCGATTAAAGCATTTTTAGAGAATGATGAAGAGCTAGCTAAGGATGTTATATCCAGAGATACGGACTGTGACAGATTGTTCTGGATGATCACAAAACATTACAACATGGTTCTTACGAATCCACGATTACTTGAAAGCTTAAAGATATCGAAAGAAAGGAGTTTGAGTTACATGCTTGTCTCCCGAACCATGGAGCGAATAGGAGACCACGCAGCTCGCATAGCCGAGAATACATTGATGCTCTCTGATGGGTTTGGAGAGGAACTCAAAAATGGGATAAAAAAGGAAAGTGAGCTAGCTTTAGAGATAATGGAAGAGGCATCTGAGGCATTCTTTGAAGAAAATTTAGATGATGCAAATCATTCCATCGATATGCGAAAGAAATTGGATAAGATAAACGATGAGCTCATGAAAAACATTAAGGAAGAGCACCGGGAGGACGTTGCCCCCCTATCTTACATAATTGAAAGTATTTCCCGAACCGGTTCCTATGCATCGGATATATCTGAGATCAGTATTAACTATATAATGTCTAGCTGAGATCAAAATAAATCTCGTATATAGCCCATCATCTCTTTATACCACCTAGGAGACGAAATATGGACAAATAACGACCATATACCGATGAAAGTTATCAGGGCGAGGGTAAAGGAATAAAACCCGCTAAAGAATCTATGAATAAGGAAACCAGATATAAGCAAAGAAAGAGCTAATAATGTGAGAAAGTTCGCGTCTATTTTTGAGATGTCCAAGTTGTAATTGTTCTTTACCTCGTAGATCATGAAGAAAAATAGAAGAACGAAAGAGAAAACTGTGCCTAGCGCGGCACCTTCTATGCCTATCCGAGGTATCAATATCACATTTAATACTATATTCGTGCCGGCTACACCGCCGATACCTAGTGCCATCTTAACGGTCTTTTCTGCCGCTTGTACCGATGTTCTGAATAGTATGTATCCGCCGAAGAGAAGTATTTCAAATGAGGCGATCGATAAGACCAATGCGCCTATGGTATATTCCGTACCATAAACGATCAACAATATATCTTCACTAAAAATATGTATGAATATTATCAAAGGTATTGATATATATAATAACAACGATAGTATTTCATTAAGAAGCGTTGAAGAAGATATACCTTCTACCTTCCTCTCAGAAAAGGTGGGAAGTAAAACGATACTTATGGGGGCTAGCACGCTTGCCAGCATCAATGGTATAACGGATGCGACAGAATATATGCCTACATCGATGGTACCTAAAAAATAACCGATCAACATACGATCTATAGATTTCATGATAGTGATGAAAGTCATGGCGAATATCAATGGTATACCGAACTTCAATATCATTACAGTTTCTTTTTTCCTAGGTATCTTAAACTGTTTAAAAGTAGATTCATATCTAAATAGGTAGACCAATACCAATATGCAAGTGATGGAAAAAACAATTACTTGAGAAATTACCAAGTGTATCGCCCTGTAAGAAAAAAGGACAATAAGTGAAAGGGTGAGTAAAAATAACGATAAAGTAGGGATGATTTTGAGTGCGTTGTACATCTTAAAATTTTTAAACCCTCTAAAATAATCCCTATTTATTATATTTAATTGGTCAAGGAAGATTATTCCAGCGCCCAGCAAAAAGAAAGTTCTCAATCTTACATCTCCAAATACCGACCCGGCTAAATAGTCACTAAGAAGGATCAGGGATACAGACACTGTAAAACTCGCAATTATCGCTACTACATAGGCGGAGTTCACAAGTGATGTTACCTTTTTTTTGTCTTTTTTATATTTTGATATGTACGTTACAATGGTGGTACTCATAGCTAACTGTGCAATAGGTCCAAGAATACCAACCAAGCCTACCGTTATCGCCCATAAGCCCCATTCATCCGGGCCCAACAACCGAGGGAACAGAACGCCGGATATTACACCTACAACAGTTACAAAGATATATGCGCCTGTGGTACTCACCATATCGGTATACAATTTTTTAGACATTTTTCTTTACCTATAATTTTTCGTTATGATAATAACTGTGCGCTTTTTAAGATTTTACATATCATCGACCTACTCTTTTGAGAACCAGTTTCTGAACATCAAATACAATCGGGGAGATATGTAAAGTAAAGTAGATACGAAAAGATGTTTCAAGTTCATCGGATCTATGCGCCATGCCCTGTTAACTAATTTTTTTGCACGTTTTTTTCTTCCCATCAGTAACTCGACTATGGCGATCTGATATAGGTTGACACTCCACAATCTTTTATCTTTAGTTATATCATCCTTATACTTTTCATAGACATATTTTTTAGCCTGTAGATATCCGGATAAATTATTTTTAATCTGGTCACTCTCATGTAGATGATATTTTAACAGAACTTCTTTTACTGCTTTGAATTTATATCTCTTCGCCAATCTCAGATAAAGTTCTAGATCCTGGCTGGCAGGTAGCTCTTCGTTGAATCCTCCTACCTCCATCAAAGCGCTCTTTCTGACCAACACCGAAGAAGTCGAACCGATATAGTTTTCGTATAATAGTTCCTCGAATATATCTCCTTCGTGGATTGGATTTTGAATTTTAATTTGCTTACCATCTTTATAACGTGCTGTACCGCAATAAACTCCGCAAAAGTCCTTAGAAAGGAAGTTCAATAATTTGACCTGTTTTTCCAATTTTTTAGGTAACCATTCATCGTCATCATCTAAAAAAGCGATATAGTAATGTTTAGCGTTCTTTATTCCAATATTTCTTGCTGCAGAACCCCCAAGATTTTCTTTATTTTTTATATAGCGAATTCTGTCGTCATTGAAGCTTTTCATCGTCTCTTTTGTTTTGTCTCGGGAGTTATCGTCTATAACTATGATCTCAAAATTTTTATAACTCTGCCTTAGAACAGATTCGATAGCACGCTTTAGCATCCCCGCTCGGTTGTATGTAGGTATCACGACACTAACATATCTTGTTTCGCTTTCTTGTCGTCCATCCGTCCTCATATCCGCTCCATCACCCTTTTAACATTTTTAATCGTTGCGTTTCTACAGAATCCCGTTTCAACCGTTTTTCGTGCATTCATCTGGATATGCTCTAGGTATTCATGTCCAAACGTTCGCATCACACCTTTTTTGATACTTTGAGGAGAATTATCATCCAATAAGAACCCGTTTTTCCCGTCTTCGATTATATCTGGTATGGATCCCACTCTAGATGCCAATACGATCGTACCACACGCCATGGCCTCGAGCATCATGTTCGGTAATCCTTCGAAATAAGAAGGTATTACCAGCAACTTCAGATCGTTTAGATAATAAGGTAATTCGTCCCGGGATATCCATCCTGTATTGGTGATGTATTTCTCTAAATCTTCTTTTTCTATGAAATCCATCGCTCTTTCTTTTTCGTTACCATCTCCCCCTAACAAAATCTTATATTTTTTCCCATCGTCGGTTAAATAAGACACAGATTTCAAAAATCCCATCACATTCTTTTTTGTTGAAAAACGTCCTATATAGCCCAAGTCGAATACTCTCTCTTTCCAATTTTTCTCAATCTTTAAATTATCAACATCTATAATGTGTCGGTGTGCTATAGATATTTTATATCTGTATTCCTCCAGATCCCATTCGCGTATAAGTCTGGGGGTGTAAAGTATTATTCCATCCGATAATGAAAGGTAAAGATTCCAAAAAGGACTCGATATATCATCATCTTTATCCGGGATGATATTCTCCCTGGTTGCCGGATAGCCGGTTAATATCAGATGAATGTTTTTTTTAAACAATTTACCAAGAATCATAGGTATGATAAGGGGATTTGCGTCGAAGAAAATAAAAGAATCAACGTCCTTTGCTCCCAGTAAACTGATCCCCAGTCTGATCTGTGTCAATATAAATCGAATGGTCCGTATGGGTGTAGATCTACTTGATGGATGGAACACTTTATGTAACTCAACATCATCACTAAAATCGAATTCCTTGAAAGCATCGTTTCCGGAGATCACACAGACCCGCTCAAACAATTCTTCGAGGATCGACACCAGGTCGTACATTGGCTTGGCACCGGCCGCAGTGCACGGGAAACGTAGTACGCCTATCGATTTTCCATCTTTCATCTGTGCTCAAATCCTTTTTAACATATTATATGTGTTCCTTGTACGATTCTATGATATCTTTAACTAGCCTTTCATCCGATAATTTCTCTTCATAATATTTTTTCATATTTTTGCTCATGATTCGTCGTTTCTCATCCTTTTGTATGATATATTCCAACTTGTCCGTAAGATCTCCTACTACAGGATCAACAAGGAGTCCGTTGTACCCATCCTTAACAACGTCCGGACTGCCACCCACCTTAGTGGCTATAACCGGTTTTCCAAAACATGCCGATTCCAGAAGAACCCGGGATAAAGGCTCAGGCCATAGAGACGGTACTACTATAACGTCCGCCTGGCGGTACACGGAATGCATCAAATCATGATCCACTCTTCCTAAAAATTCGATAGTGGAATCAGCTAAATTCTCAAGTTTTTCTCTCTCCGGTCCATGGCCGACGATTATCAATTTTGCTCCGGCGTTAACGCGGTTGAATGCCTTTATCAGCATATCCACGCCCTTGATCTTACTTAGGTCTCCGATATAGGCCACAACAGGCCGGTCTTTATCTAAATCGATATTTCGGGTGGACTTAGTTATGCTAGGTATGTTGACCAGCTTTGTTACCCTATCTAGATCAACGTTTTCATTCGAGAGTAGCTGATTTATAAATGTACTTAAGCTAAAAAAGTGATCAACATATTTCAAACATTTTTTTCTTTTTTTGTAATCCCAGTAAAGTGCGATCCAGAAGAATAGATTGTATTTTAGTAAGCTCTTTAATCTGTACCCCCCAACGTACTCGGATTTAGTTATACATCCGATAAATTTTGAAAAGCTGCAGCCCGTACAAACTTCCCTATCCTTGTAAAACAGATTACCCTTGGGACAAAAATTAAGATACGAGTTGATGGTGGCGAAGGAAGGTTTATTCACGTTGATCATACTAGTTATATTAAAAAAGTGTATAATATCGAATCCGTGGGAAATTCTGTTTATTTCATTTTTAACGGACTTTTTAAAGTACATCCTTCTCTTTAGATTTTCTTTTAAAGAACTGCGGTCACTCCCGGTTCTCAAGCTCCTAATTATCTTCACACCGTTCTTAATTTCTCTCGGGTTCAATCCCTCGACTTCGGACGTTAGCACCGTAACTTCTATATCCTCTCTCTCCGCAAGAGCTTCTGCTAAAAGTGCGCAGGATATCTCTCCCCCACCGTAGCTTTTAGGGGGATAAGACTCGGTGACGAACAACACCTTTAGCAACTTATGTGAAGGTCGACTCATATTCTATCACTGAATTTATATGTCCAATCCTTCCACCATCTCTTCGATTATGTCCATGGCTTTATGGATATTCTCGGTTGAATTGGCATAGGAGAATCGTATATGACCCTCGCCTGCCGGTCCAAATGCGTTGCCCGGTGTTGCCAAAACACCTTTTTCAAGGAGCATGAGCGCGAACTTATCCGAGGACATGCCTAGATCGATGGAGGGGAATGCATAGAAAGCACCCTTTGGGGTTATACAATCGATTCCGGGAATATCGTTCAACCGGGAGACGATAACGTCTCTTCTTTTTTTGAATGTACGAGTCATATTTTCAACGAAATCCAGACGCTCTTTTAGTGCGTAAAGTATGGCGTGTTGAGGCGGCGTGGGAGGGCATGCGACGGTATAATAATGTAATTTTCCGATCTGCTCTATCCAGTCACTTTGGGTGACCATGAAACCTATTCGCCAACCAGTCATGGCGAACGTCTTTGAAAATGAATTGATGGAAATAACGTTATCGTAGTCTCCGAGGAAGGAAACGTGGTTCCCCTCGTATACCATCATCTCATAGACTTCGTCAGATATTATCAGCATGTCGTTCTCTCTGGCCCATTCCGTTATTTGTTTAACCGCCTTTTCGGCGAACACTCCGCCGGTAGGGTTACCTGGGGAGTTCACGATTATAGCTTTTGTCTTAGATGTGCGAAGCTCTTCCAGCTTCTCAAGTGATGGAATAAAATCATTGTTCTGGTGGACCGGATAGGGGACCGGTTTTGCACCGGTAAGCCTTATTTGAGGGGCGTAAAGAACGAATCCCGGTTCGGGATAAAGAACTTCATTTCCCTTATCCACGGTGGATTCCAGTGCAATTCTTAACGCCTGGGTAGCGCCCACGGTTATCATTATATTCTCACCGATTAAGTCCGACCTGTATTTGGATTGATGATGTGCTATCTCGTCTCGTAACGCAGGAAAACCATAGGTAGAGCCATAACAGTTGTTGCCATCCAGCATGGCCTTCCAATACACCTCTATCACATCCTCCGGTGGCTGAAAATCAGGCTGTCCGAGTCCAAGATTTATGGTAGTTTCGTCTGCCAACTTGAACATCTTTCTGATTCCACTGAGTTTCATACGCCTTACTTGATTGTTTATCACATTAATATCCTCCATTTTCGAATACCTCGGGATTAACTATATTTTCCGGCATTTTACCATCCAACACGGCGATGAGATTGTCTGCCGCCATCTCCGCCATACCGTTCCTAGCCCTATGAGATGCGCTGCCGAGGTGGGGTGCCAGAACCACATTATCCAGGTCGTAGTAGCCCGGATTAGCTCCATAGGGTTCGTCCGCGAAAACGTCAACTCCGGCCCCGGCGATCTTGTCGCCTTTCAAAGCCTCGATAAGAGCTTTTTCCTCCACGACTTCGCCTCTGGCGGTGTTTATTAGGTAAGCGGTGTCTTTCATCATATCTAGTTCATTCCAACTTACCATGTGTTTGGTCTCTTCGGTAAGCGGTACGTGGAGTGATACGAAGTCGGCTCGTTTTAAAAGTTCTTCGAAATCAACGAATTTTGCATCTATCTCTCTTTCTACCTCATCCACCCTGCTCCTGTTGAAATAAATAACATCCATGTTGAAGGCCTTTGCTCTGTGGGCCACCGCTGTGCCTATGTTCCCCATGCCAACTATACCGATCACGTTACCAGCTAATTCGCTACCAACCAATAAAGTGGGGTCCCACCCCTCGAATCTATCCTCTCGGACGAACTTATCGCCTAACGTGATGTTTCTAGCCACCGCCAGGATTAAAGCGAATGCGAGTTCGGCCGTTGCGTTTGTGAGTACTCCGGGTGTATTGGTTACCGCAATACCCCTCTTGGTAGCGCTTTCAACATCGATATTGTCGTACCCAACCGCATAGTTAGAGATGACTTTTAGGTCCTCCCCCGCCTCGATTATCTCTTCGTCTATAATGTCTGTCAATATACACAGCAGGGCATCCTTTCCTTTGACACCTTCTATTATCTCCTCCTTTGTCAGCCTACGTGGTTTAGGACTGACATAGGTATCGTACTTTTGAGTTATCTTTTTCAGTCCTGACTCGGGTATGCGTCTGGTAACGAATACATCCATCATATCACTATGTGGACTATAGAACACTATTGTTATTACTTTTCGGTGGGAAACAGAGGAAAAATTTACTTATCACCACACGATTACCCCTTTGTCCCATGGTGTCGTCAACAGTTAAAGAGAGGATATTAATACACTTATATCCATACTATAAACTCAAGTCTAAAATCGAGGTGCCCTATGAGATATCTCAACCGGGTATCGCCGATGCGGTCGGAGTCAGCAGACCGCATTTAAGTCAGGAGATACGTAAGATTGTAGAGGATGAAACAGGTCTTATAGAGGAGGATATCAAGCGTGTAAAGGGAATGAAAAGAAAGAGGAAGGTGTATTTTCTTACTCCAAAAGGAGTTCGGAAGGCACAGTATTTAATTAAAAAATTCAACGGCAAAAAAATAACAATTCTCACTCCCGAAGGTAAAAGTGAAGTCATGGTAAAAGACATAGACCAATATATAAAGGGCGACAATCCCCTTCTAACCTCTCTTTCAAGAGTAAACGACGAGGGAGTCCTGGACCTGACTAAAGTTGATGATATAGAGGAGGATATATTCATCGATCGAAAAAAGGAGATGAATTTTCTCAAACGAACCTTGAAGGAGGTGGAGGAAGAGGGAGGAATGGTCCTTTTCGTAGTTGGTGACTCAGGGATAGGAAAAACACGCTTGATATCAGAATTTAAAAAGTATTCCAAAAAGAAAGGATTCGTGTTCCTTTCAGGTAAAGCATACTTTGAAAGTTCGGACCCATATCTACCTTTTAAAAAGGCCTTCGAGGAATTCACAAAAAACAAGGATACTCATTTTCAACTTACATCCATATATCCAGGCAAGTCCGGACCCCGTGCGGAAGATAAAAAGATGTTCGATTATCAAAGGAGAGCGACTTTTTTCGAGATTGCCGAGGATATACGTATCCTCGCTAAAAAGAAGCCACTGCTCATATTCTTGGATGATATTCAATGGGCGGATGCGGCAACTCTTCAGCTTACGCATTACCTTTCAGAGAACCTATTGGATTCCAAAGTGCTGGTGATTGGTGCCTTCCGACCTCGGGATGTAAAGATGAACGATTTATTAAAAGAGGTACGCCAAAGGATGAGAAGGGAGAGGATTTACAACGAGCTGGAATTAAAACCGTTAAAGTGGAAACACACGAAAAAGATAATAACCGCAATGTTGGGAGTATCGAGTGTGCCAACGGATTTTGTGAAATTACTTCATGACCTTTCCGAGGGAAATCCGCTTTTCATTAAAGAATGTATAAAAAGACTAATGGAGGAAGGTAATTTGGACCCTAAAAAAAATCGTTATCCCGACGACCCGAAAGCAATAAACATACCTAATATAATAATCAACATCATAGAAAGACGTTTTGATCAGCTGTCCGATGATACTCGGAGAATTCTACATCTGGGATGTGTAATTGGAGAGGAAATACCCTTTGATCTATTGTTGAACACATGTGGTATGGAAGAGTTAGACGCCTTTGATCATATAGACGTCCTGCTCGGTACGAACTTATGGAAAGAACTGCCTGAGGAAGAAATGTTTGCCTTTACCCATGCATTAGTGCATCTAGCAGCATACAACAGCATACCGGATATAAAGAAAAAAAGGCTGCATAAAACAGTCGCTGAAAAGATTGAAGAGCTTCATAAAAACAACTTAGTGGATTACTATTCTGATTTATCCAACCACTTTGAGAATGCCGGGAACACCGATAAGGCAATCTCCTATTATTATAAAGCCGGAAAACGTGCCGAGGAGGTGTATGCACAGGAAGATGCCTTGAAGATGTACCAAGAGGCCCTGGATTTATGGGATAAAGAGAAAGGCGACATCGGATTCAAACTACTAGAGAATTTGGGCGATGTAAATTCACTCTTGGGTAACCTATCTTCCTCCAGGGAGCATTACGAAAGAATAGTTGAAGAAACGGATGACACGTCAAGAATACAAAGAATGTACCGGAAGATAGCTAGAACATGGGAGACCCAGGGCGATTTTGAAAAGGCGGAGGAACTGGTGGATAGGGCACTTAAAACATACGACGAAGATCCTGTAGAAACCTGCAGATTGTACGAAGTGAAGGGCTGGACCTTAATGCAAAAGGGTGATTTTGAAGGGGCTGGAGAGATGTTTGAGAAGGAGAAGGAGTTATCTAAAGATTTCTGCGATGAAAAACTGCAGAGTAATTCAAATCATAACTTAGGTACTTTGATGATTCATAAAGGAAAGTACGAGGAAGCTAATAAATACTTAAAAGAGGCTCTGAAGATACGTGAAAAAATAGGGGATAAAAGAAGTATAGCGAAGTCTCTGAATAACATCGGTGTTGTTTATAAATGTAGAGGAGAAATCAACAAAGCACTTGACACTTACAAAAGATGTTTGGAAATTGAAAAGGATATCGGAGATAAAGGCGGCATGGCGGCCATATTGGCAAACCTTGGTACACTTCAATATATGAACGACGAGCTTACAGAGGCTGAGGAAAATTTTGATCGTGCTTTAAAGATCTTTAAAAGTATAGGTGATAAAAGGGGAATGGCCATGGCTACCAACAATCTTGGTATCGTACATTTAGACATGGGAGATCTAGACCAAGCCATCGAGTATCAAACAAAAGGTCTGTCCCTACGTAAGGAGATGGGAGATAAACAGGGGTGGGCCATGTCACTTGGATTCATGAGTAACGTGCATATATTGAAAGGAGAACTGAAACAGGCTGAGGAGTACGTAAACCAGGCATCGGACTTATTGAATGAGATCGGAGATATGAAAGGTGTCGCTATGGTGAACAGCCTTCAGGGGGAGATAAAAAAGGAGCGGGGGGAGATCGATGAAGCTATTCGACTTTACGAAAAAAGCTATGATTTCCACAAAAAAATCGGTGAGAAATATGAAAACATCGAAATCTGTGGATACTTGGGGGAGTTGTTTATAAAAAGTGGAGACTTAAAAAAAGCTCGTAAAAGAATAGACGAAGGTTTGAGAATTTCAAGAGAAGTAGGCACCACCTTAGGAGAGATGGTGTGTATGAGAATAAGCGGCACGGCGTTTAGGGAAGAAGGAGACCTGGAAAGGAGTTTAAAAGAGTTGAATCAAGTGGTAGAGACCCTTGAAAAATCAAATAAAGAGATTGAGTTAGCTAGAGCATATTACGAATTAGGCAAAACCCACCTTGAAGCAAATGATATTGAGATGGGAATAAGAAATCTATCCATTGCAAAGGATAAATTCGAGGAGATGGGGATGAATCCCTGGAGTGAACGGGCTGAGAAGTTGATAGACGACCTTTGAGCTATGCTTCCATAATGTCTTCCGCCAGCCTTTCTATTTCTTTTAGGTCCTCCTGGGACGGTAGGCCTTTTACAATGACTGGATCTATCATCTTTGCGTCGAGATTTTTTAGGGTGTCCTTTATCATCTCGGGCATCCTTCCACCCCATCCATAGGAACCGATTAGAGATACATATTTGGTTTTAGGGCGGAGAGCGTTGACGAGGTATGCCGCGTAGAAGGCTTTAGGATGGGGGCCGGTTAAAACCGTCGGTGTTCCTAAAACGATAGTAGAAGCGTCTACTGTAGACATCGCCAGCTCTCCAAGGTTGGTTGTGGTAAGGTTATAAGGTGTGACCTTTATACCCTTCTCCATTAACGTATCGACTAGATGGTTAACCATCACTTCGGTGCTGCCGTGCATGGATACGTAGGGGACGATAACTTCGTTTTTAACTTCGTCGGATACCCAATCTTTGTAAGCGTCGATTATGAATTCTGGTTCATCGTATATCGGCCCGTGGCTGGTGGCTATGATATCGAACTCAAGCTCGTCCAATTTTTTCAGATGCCCTTTGATTAATCTTCTGAACGGCATCATTATTTCAGCGTAATATCGTTTGGCGGCCAGGTATGTTTTTCTTTTGTCCCTTACAAAAAGGTCGCTGGTAGCTAGGTGGGAGCCGAAGAAATCGCAGGTGAAAATTATCTTCATTTCCGGTAAATAGGTACACATGGTTTCCGGCCAATGTACCCAGGGTGTTAAAACGAAACGCAGTGTTTTATCTCCCAAAGATATTTCTGAACCGTCCTCCACCTCTGTGAATTTACCCTCGGGGATGTGCAGGTGATCAATCAACATGCCCTTACATTTGGCGTTGGTAACAACTTTGGCGTCTGGAAATCTTTCTAGGATGGCCGGTATAGAACCGGAATGGTCCTGCTCGGCGTGATGTGATATCACGTAATCGATATGGTCGATATCCAGGGACTCTAAATTTCTCATCAGCACCGATTCCTTTGTTGGATCTACAGTGTCTAATAGAGCGACCTTTTCGCTGCCCTGAATTAGATAGGCGTTGTAGCTTGTACCGTCCGGTAGAGGTATTAGTTCGTCGAAGATTTCTCTGTCCCAATCTACAGCACCTACTTCGTAAACTCCTTCTTTTAGCTTTCTCACAGACATTGTGTTTCAATCCTTTGTAAATTCTTCACATATAGCACCGCAAACCGGGCACTTCCATCCCTCTGGCAGATCTTCGAATGAGGTTCCTTTATCGATGGATCCGACTATGTCCCCTCTTTCAGGGTCGTAAACATAAGAGCATACATCGCAGCAGTATTTGTCCATATGGTATCACCTTTTTTCTTTTACTAAACATAACGGCCTTTATCGTATATTTGTCTTTCCGAGCCGACATGCTTAAAAAGCATGAAAAATAATTGCGGCTATGCAGAGAGAAAGGCTAACACAGGACGTTATTGCCCGTATAAAAGAGGAAAACGTTAAGTTCGTGGAGCTGCAGTTTATGGATATACAGGGGATGGTAAAAACCGTTTCTATACCGGCTACCCATCTACCCCATGCCATAGAAGATGGTATCCTTTTTGATGGTTCGTCGATACTTGGCTACGCAACAATAGATGAATCTGATCTGAGGGCTTATCCAGATCTGAGCACTTTTCTTATCTATCCATGGAGTGATAACTCCATAAAAACAGGAAGCATGATCTGTGATATATACGATTCCGATGGCAACCGATTCGAGGGTGACCCTAGGTATCTGTTGAAAAAAACTATCGATCGTGCTAAGGATATGGGATATCATTTCAATGTAGGTCCTGAGTTCGAATTCTTTTTGTTCAGACATGATGAAAACGGGGACCCAACCAACATCCCTGATGATAGTGGTGGATACTTTGACCTTATGCCTCTAGATAGGACGGAAAAGGTGCGAAAAGAATGTAGTTTATACTTCGAGGATATGGAATTTGAGGTCGAGGCCTCCCATCATGAGGTGTCCGCGGGACAGCATGAGATCGACCTGCGTTACGGAGACGCTATCCGTATGGCCGATAAAATTCTAACACTCAAACACTGCATCAAGACGGTGGCCAAGCTGAATTCACTACACGCGACATTCATGCCCAAACCCATCACCGGTGTCAACGGTACAGGGATGCACATACATCAAAGTTTCATGGATGAGAGTGGTAAGAACATATTCTACGACCCGGAGGGTCCAGATGGACTCAGCCAGACGATGAAGTACTACACTGGAGGAATATTGGAACATGCAAGGGAGGTGTGCGGTATACTTGCTTCTTGGGTAAATTCCTACAAACGATTAGTGCCTGGTTACGAGGCACCGGTATATGTTTCATGGGCCCACCTTAACCGCAGCGTACTAGCTAGAGTTCCCGCCGGTAGGGGTAAAGCCACCAGGTTAGAGGTCAGAAATCCAGATCCCGCCGGTAATCCTTATCTGCAGTTCGCGGTACTGCTTGCATCCGGATTGGATGGTATCGAGAATAAGATCCAACCTCCTGAACCGGTGGAGGACGATATATTCTCCATGAGTCCCAAAGAGAGAGAGGATCGGAGAATACAATCACTTCCAGCGAACCTTGGTCACGCGATTTCATACATCGAAGAGAGTGATTTTATGAAGGATGTATTGGGTGAGCACGTCCATAAACACTTCCTTCATGTAAAAAAAGAGGATTGGGATCAATACAGGCAGCAGGTTACGGACTGGGAAATAAAGAAATACCTTGCTACTCTATGATATAAGCATGGAATTTCCTCAACCTCTGTGGAACCAACGGGCACTGCTCAAAGGGTCAACCCTTGTGGTTTGTGACCTTCACATAGGATATGAGAGGGAGTTGGAGAAAAAGGGAATCTACATCACCACTAGAACCCCTCAGATGGTTAGCAAAATCAAAGAAATGCTGGTTCAGCATAAGGTAGATTGCTTGATCATCAACGGAGATTTGAAGCACAACATTCCAAAGGCTTCCTGGCAGGAGTACGATGAGATACCACGGGCGATAGATGAATGGTTGAAGGCAGTTGACGAAATACATCTGGTCGTGGGAAACCATGACGGCGGTATAGAGAACTATCTTCCCATGGATGTTGAAGTGCACGATTCCAGAGGATACCGCAGGGATGGTGTAGGTTACTTCCACGGCCACGCCAGGCCCAGAGATGAAGTGCTTGATTCGGATATTCTAGTTGTGGCACACAGCCATCCTTCAGTGACCTTGGTGGATAACTTGGGACAGCGAAACAAACTTGCGTGCTGGGTTAGAATCAAGTATACGTTGGATGAAATAGAGAGAGAAGCAGTTGTTATGCCCAATTTTAACCCGTTGCTGGGAGGGATTAGTATCAATGAGGATGGTTATCTAGGGCCCTTTTTCAGAGATATTACTGTTAGAGAAGAAAACGTATACCTGCTGGACGGAACTTTGCTGGGAGGAGTCAGCAGTAAGGCAGATTCTCGTCGAGGATGATTGGGACCGCAATACAAACATTAGCAGTTGATAATCCAACGTTCTTTGCGGCTAGGCCTCCTTTTATCATTACGGACGCCCTGACGTTATGAGTGCCGGCGGTTTTTAAGGCACTGCCCAGGGACATGCCCATGTCCAGTACACGATAAACGCAATTCGGTCCTTTGAATATGCCCTCGGCGGTGGTACTTTGGAACTCATTGCAATCTTTGAAACCACACCCACGACAGTCTATGCCCAGGGGTGGGTGATCTTTCAGTCCTATCAACAAAACAGCCAGAGCTTCTTCTTCTATGATCCTGCCGTATTTAGAGTACTCTTCATCGTTAAGTTCATCCGATAGCTGAAACATCTCTTCGGCCAGTATCTCTCGTTCCCCATCGTCCAACAAGGATATGTCTATAAAAGACTCGCCACCCGCCTTGGGTACGGTGCTTGCCGAAACGGCCATGAGATCGGATATGATCTCTATCTTTCTTTTCATTTTCTCACCTGCTTATGAAAGGACTGTAGGGTACATATTATTTTATCGATGATTTTAACCGTCAATCGACGTCTATAAATCCAAGTACGGCGCCGGTGAGGGCTATAAAACCGGAAATGGCACCAACCGCACCTCCAAGGACCATCAGTATTAGCCCGAAAACGGCTGCAAAGATTGTCCATCTACGCATGTCCTCTTCCAGCTTCATATTGGAAACTAAAAGGGCAAATCCGAAAAAAAGGTTTACGATGAATTGGAAAACGAATATCAATTCCGTCCTGGTTAGTACAGAAACAAAGAAATGTGTAAATCCCAGACCCATAGCAACGTAACCTCCCAAGGTGATCAGTACTGCAGGTATTGCCATCTTTTCCAGATCCGCAATCGACTTGGGAGAGGATTCGTAAACCTGGGTAAGCGTATCTTCGTCCATTAAGGAGTTAAATATTATCATGTCTTATTTAACGATATCGAATGTAGTCAAAAAATTGTTATAATCGGCTTGGATATTAGTTGTCATGCGATTGATCGTTTCGTCTAAAAGTGACCCGGCGAGCCAGAACATCCAGGAGAATTTGTTGAGCTCTAAGTGGGAAGGTGTGGGCGAATGGAAGGGGAATCCAATCTATGGGAGAGGTGAAGATATTCTTGCCACGGTCAACAAACACCACATATACGTGGACGGTGTGGATAAAGAAATATCCCAGATGCTGGATGTAGAGGTCGATCTTGTGGTGTACATATCAAAGCACGCTTCGAAGGCCGGGATCCACTCTCTAACAGTTCACCCCGTGGGTAACTTCGGTAAGGCTAAATTCGGAGGAAAGGACCATATGTTGGTTCCTCCGGCACCCGCCGAGATGACCACGGCTCTGATATATCTGCATGAAGAGGCGAAAAAAATGGGGCTGAATAAAAACTACGAGGTGTCCTTTGAAGTAACACATCACGGACCATATCTAACTACGCCAACGTACTACATAGAGATCGGCAGCGATGAAGAGTCGTGGTTGGATGAAAGTGCCGGTAAGGTGGTTGCTTCCGCCGTTGAAAGGCAGGGCGAACTGTGCAAATCAAGCGAGCCTGTTGTTGTCTGTGTAGGAGGAGGGCACTACGCACCTCATTTTACCGATTTAGTTAAGGAAAAGGATGTGCTTGTGGGACATCTGATCCCAGGATGGGCGTTACAAGACCTTACTAAAGAGGGATTGATGATGGCTTTGGAACAGTCGAAGACGAATTTGGTATGCATTGACCCGGGCGGACTTCCGAGTTCCTTTTCCAAACGTCTTGAAAGATGGTGTTGTGGTGCGGGAGCGGAGTTGGTAGAACCTTCGTCTCTTTGATTACTAAACCTTCTCCCATTTCTCCAGTTCCATAACCACAGATAGTGTCCTACCCTCTTTTATCTCCTCCCGTATTCGATTCTCCTTCTCCATAACATCCAAAGCTCGGTTAGCTATGGTCACCGCTTCTTCCTTTGGTATCACCATCACACCGCTGGCATCCCCAACAATCCAATCTCCCGTTCGAACACGAACGTCACCGCAGACAATATCGACCTCTAGACCTCCAAAACCCTTGGGTTCGCCGGCGTTTGAGGCTATATGCCTGGCGAATACTGGAATATCTAACTCATCTATGTCGTCAATGTCTCTAACCGCACCATCTATCACTATTCCAGAAATGCCTTTATTTTTACATGACCAGGAGGCCAGCTCACCCCAAACTGCGGTTTCACCACCCCCTGAATCGATTACTATAACGTCACCTTCATTCGCACTCTCTATCGCCTCCACCGGTTTAGCCCAATCGCCGTCGACGGTTTTTACGGTGAATGCTTTTCCGATTGCCTTTTTTCCATAGCCAGTAAGCTGTTGAATACCTTTCATACACGGGCTCCTGTGCATTGCATCAGATATATTTGGAGTAGATACTTTGGAAAGGGCCTCTTTGATCTCTTTTAGTCCGAACTTTTTCGATACTTCCGATTCAAGTGAAACACCCTCGTCCAAAGCCTTTCGTACCGCCTCGGCTGCCTTTCGTACGTCGCTTGCTTTTATTATGGCACCACCGACTATCACGATGGCCGCACCCCTTTGGGCTATGGAGGCGGCGGTCTCCGGTGTAATACCTCCAGCCACCGCAACCGGTACGGTGCTTTTATCCACGACCCGAGAGAGCACATCCAATGAATTTTCTCCCCTCATCTGAGAATCGATACCTACGTGTACTCCTACATAATCAACACCTAATTTACAAACCTCCGTTGTACGTTCCGCAGGGTCGGATACCCCCAGCATATCCGCCATGATCTGAGCATCGTAGTTACGAGCGGCTCTAACCGCTTCCTTCAGGGTTTCATCGTCTGCGGCGGCGAGTACCACGACGATATCTGCACCTGCTTTAGCTGCAATCTCTACCTCCACTCCTCCGACGTCCATGGTCTTCATGTCCGCCACCACTTTTTTGTCGGGAAACTCCCCTTTTAACTTTCGCACCGATTCGATGCCTTCAGATTTTATCAAAGGAGTTCCAACCTCTATAAAATCTACACCACCTTCCACCGCCATACGGGCGATTCTAATAGCTCTCTTCAGGTTCATCAAGTCCAGCGCGACCTGCAACTTCACTCTCATGCACTTAAGTATAAATAGAGGATTAAAAAGGTGTCGGCAATGAGAAACATAAAGTTATAATAGATTCAGGGGTAAATTTAAATAGCCGCCTGAAATATGAGGGAAAAAATGAGACGATGTTTTTACAGGGGGAAAGTATGACATGATACGCTTCGGACCCAGTGGAATACCTCTATCCTGCAAGGGGAGAACCCTGCTAGATGGTATTATGGACGTTCATAAACTCGGTCTCACAGCTATGGAGGTACAGTTCCTTCGAACGAACGTTAGCCAGAGACCGGTTACAGACGAAGAAGCGGGTCTTAAAAGCAGGGAGGTAGAAGATAAGTTCATCATCGGTGTTAACCGACCGTCAGACGAGAAAGATATATTCGTAGAAGATTTGGATAAGGAGCTAAAGGTTGGTGACGTAGCCCATTACCTATCAGGGGGTGTGGCAGAGGAATTTTACAGACTTCCTTTAATAGGGCGGGTGGCCAGAGAGCTGGACATAGTTCTAACCATTCACACTCCGTACTACATCAAATTCACTTCCCAGGATGACGATTTAGTTAAAAAATCCAAACTGGCATTCAAATACACCGCCGTACAGGCGGGGGAAATGAATGGAAAAATCGTGGTAACCCATCTAGGTTTACTCGATGATGGAAGTGAGCCTGAAGATGTGCGGGAAGATGTTATTCAAAACTTGCGAGAGCTGAGAGATTGGATGAGTAAACACTACGAAAACACTCCTCTGATAGGCCTGGAGAACCAGGCTGGAGATGACGCCTACGGTAGCTTAGACGAGATTTTAGAAGTATGTAAAAAGGTATCTGCAACTATTCCGGTGATCAACTTTCCACATCTAAAGGCAAGGGGCGAATACGAACTAGAAACAGAAGATGATTTTGCAGCCGTATTCGACAAATGTAAAAAATTCGTTCCATCTAATTACTATGTAAACTTCTCAGGGATGGAGATGAGAAGAGGAAATTACCGACTCACGCCGATAAAAAGAGGAGAGCTGAATTTCGAATCTTTGGTGGACTACCTTATCGAAGAATATCCGGAAGTGACGATAATATCAAACTCCCCGCTGAAAGAACACGACGCGATGTACATGAAGGTAATACTCGAGCGTATATACGCTCGGGAAGTGGCCAAGGACTTAAGGAGGAAAAAGAAATGACCATCAAATTCTCTGAGTCCATTGAATATATCTGCACGTCCATGAACGAAGTTTTAAAGAATTCTAATAAAAGTGACGTCCGTAAAACCGCCATGACTATAATAGATGCTCCGCAGGTTTTCGTATACGGTGCAGGGCGTTCCGGTCTCGTGGGTAGAACTTTTGCCATGAGATTGATGCAGTTAGGACAACGGGCCTTTTTTATCGGCGAGACCATAACCCCGGCGGTTAAGGACGGCGACTGCGTACTTTTTGTGTCCAAAACCGGGGAAACACAAACTGCCATACAGGCGGCGAAAGTAGTTACAGAGAGGGTGAAGGCAAAGGTGATAGTACTTACCTCGAGCCCTGATTCCACACTGGCTGATTTTGCTGATGTTCTTATGGTCCTAGACGTGGTCCGCTCTGAAAAGGACGCTTCCCTGGCACCGTTGGGTACCGTCTTCGAGAATTCCGCCATGGTGTTTTTAGACGCCTTGATAGCACTTATAATGGACGAGACCGGGGAAACGGAAGAAGATATGAAGGAAAGGCATCCGATTCTCGTTTGAGCGAGGATTTTAAATACCAAAAGCTTTATTAGCGACCCCAATCCAATAACCCATAAAGTTTAACGGAGTTGAAACATTGGCTAAAGGTCTAAATTGTGCACGTAAACTAAAAAAAAGCAGACAAAAGTTCAGATGGAGTGACCTTAGTTACAAAAAGAGAGAAAAGGATCTCAAGAAAAAAACCGATCCTTTGGAAGGTGCACCCCAGGGAAGAGGTATTGTGCTGGAAAAAGTAGGTATAGAAGCAAAACAGCCAAACTCGGCCATCAGAAAGTGTGTTAAGATCCAGCTCATAAAAAACGGTAGACAGGTTACCGCATTTGCTCCCGGTGAAGGTGCTATCAACTATATAGACGAACACGACGAAGTTTTAATCGAAGGTATAGGAGGGATGAGAGGAAAGGCATATGGAGATATACCCGGAGTGCGCTTCAAAGTTGTTAAAGTAAACAGAGTGGCCCTGAAAGAACTTATCGCAGGTAGGAGAGAAAAACCGTTAAGATGATAAAGGTGTGTTTTTTATGAATAAAAAAGAGGATGTTAAGGAAGAGAGCGTTTTCGATACCCTGGAGATGCCCCTTCTTTTCGACAAATACGATATGAGTGAAGTCGTCGTTAAAGACCCTGGACTCAAGAGATACATAAATCTACAACCTATACTCGTTCCCCACAGCGGGGGTTCTTACGCCAACAAAAGGTTTGGTAAAGAGGAAGTAAGTATAATCGAAAGACTGATTAGCTCCATGATGAGGGGAGAGAAGTACACCGGTAAAAAGACAAAGGCCTACAACGCGGTCAAAGAAGGTTTTGATATAATTCACGAGAGAACAAAACAAAATCCGGTGCAGATACTGGTAAGGGCTATAGAGAATTCAGCACCAAAGGAAGAGACCACTCAGATCACTTACGGAGGTATATCAGTTCCGAAGGCCGTAGACGTTTCCCCCTGGCGCAGACTCTCCATCGCACTAGGTAACAATGCAAAAGGAGCGGTAAAGGCTTCTTACAAGAACGATAAGAGCATCGCCGCCTGTTTGGCGGACGAGTTGATAAAGGCATCCAACAACGACCGAAATTCGTTCGGCGTTTCCAGAAAGGACGAAATGGAAAGGATGGCACAGTCCGCAAGATGATCAAGGTGATTTTTTTATGGGACGAAAGGAAAAGAATATTCAAAAAGCTCAAAAATTGATGGATAAGCCAAAGTTCATTAGGAATATTGGGACCGCTGCACACATCGACCACGGTAAAACCACACTCAGTGACAATCTGATTGCTGGAGCCGGTATGATGTCCGAAGAATTGGCAGGCAAGCAGTTGATGCTCGATTTCGATGAGCAGGAACAAGAAAGAGGTATAACCATAAACGCCGCCAACGTTTCTATGGTGCACGGTTATGAAGGAGATGAATACTTAATCAATTTGGTGGACACACCCGGCCACGTTGACTTCGGTGGTGACGTGACCAGGGCCATGAGGGCCGTGGACGGTGTTATAATCGTTGTCTGCGGTGTCGAAGGTGTTATGCCTCAGACAGAGACGGTAATAAGACAAGCTCTGAAGGAGAAGGTAAAGCCTATTTTATTCATCAATAAAGTCGATCGATTGATAAACGAACTCAAACTCGATGGAGATGAGATGCAGCAGCGTCTTTATACCATTATTCAGGAAGTTGACGAGCTGGTAAAACAGATGGCTCCTAAAGAGTTCAGGGATGAATGGAGATTAAACGTCGAAGACGGTACGGTTGCATTTGGAACCGCCCTCTACAACTGGGCCATATCTGTACCCTACATGAAAGCCAAAGGTATATCCTTTAAAGATATCTACAAGTACATAAACGAGGGAAAGGATAGGGAACTAGCCAAGAAGGCACCCATCCACGAAGTGCTACTGAATCAGGTAATACGTCATATGCCTGACCCGATATGCGCTCAAAAGTACAGGATCCCCAACATATGGAGGGGTGATGAGGAATCGGATATCGGTAAAGCGATGATAGAGTGTGACGAAAACGGTCCCACCGGTATGATGGTGACGAAGATTATCATGGACCCCCACGCGGGAGAGATATCTGTGGGAAGGTTATTCAGCGGTAGGGTTTCCAACGGTATGATGCTGCATATAGATAAACAGCCTAAACCGAATAGGGTTCAGCAGGTGTCCTTGAGCGTCGGAGCCGACCGGATAACAGTGGATGAGATAAAGGCGGGAAACGTGGTAGCGATCAGTGGATTGAAGGACGCTATCGCAGGTTCAACCGTAAGTTCGATCGAAAACATGGTGCCCTTCGAGGAAATGAAACATTACTCGGAACCTGTTGTTACCAAGGCCGTCGAGGCAAAAAACACCGCGGATCTACCTAAATTGATCGAAGTGCTCAGGTCACTTGCCAAGGCGGATCCAAGTATAGAGGTCAAAATCGACGCAGAGACCGGTGAACATCTATTGTCAGGCATGGGCGAACTACATCTTGAGGTCACCGAACACAGGATACGGGAAGAACAGGGTGTGCCTATAACTTCCTCTAAACCTATAGTGGTTTACAGAGAAAGCGTAGAAGGTATAGGTGGACCCTTCGAAGGAGTTTCTCCAAATCGACATAACCGATTCTACATAGAAGTGGAACCCATGGAAGAAAAGATAGTCAAGGCCATTGAAGAAGGCGACATAAAGGTGAGCGGAAAGATAGAGAACAAGAATCAACTTGCAAAAGATCTGCAGGAACTAGGTATGGATAAGGACGAGTCAAAGAATATAGTTGATTTCCACGGAGACAACGTTCTGCTCAACATGACCAAAGGTATTCAGTATCTTTATGAGACCATGGAACTGGTGGTGGAGAGCTACCACGAGGCAATGGAAGAGGGACCTCTTGCTAGGGAGCAGTGTAAAGGCGTCAAGGTTAAATTAGTAAATGCCAAACTGCACGAAGACGCTATCCACAGAGGACCGGCACAGACCATACCTGCGGTAAAGAACTCGATCTACGGAGCAATGTGTCAGGCCGGTAGGATTCTTCTTGAGCCTAAACAAAAGGTGTTCATAGACGTCCCCGCGGATCTGATGGGTAACACCACGGTGGAGATCCAGCAGCGGCGGGGAGAAATATTGGATATGAAACAGAAGGGAGCAAACACCATGCTGGAAGCAAAGGCACCGGTGGCCGAGATGTTCGGATTCTCCGGAGATATACGAAGCGTTACCGGCGGAAAGGCTCTCTGGTCCACAGAACACTTCGGCTTCGAACGTGTTCCCAGAAATATGCAGGGAGAAATTACACAGCAGATACGTGAACGCAAAGGTTTGAATCTACAGCCCTTCAACGAATCACATTATTCGTCCTGAAGCGGCAAAACCTTTTAATAACCCCTTTCTTTCTTTTTTGATTCATGACCGAGAACGAGTTTATTAAAAAAGAACATCTAAGCATGCTTTACGGTTTACTGGCAGCTTTGGGTGTAGCATTCTATTTTTCATGGT
>JAFDUB010000034.1 GCA_019594025.1 Thermoplasmata archaeon | reverse complement strand
TCAAGGTGGGACTATAGCTATGCAGTTAGTGATAATGTTTCAAATAGTGTTGAACAAATTGGAATCGCAGTAAACGCAGATATGACTTACACTATAAGAGAATTTGAGGGTACATTACATCACCACCCAATCTACAATTGGAATATAGACAGCGACGAGGCGTATGAGACAGCCAAAGATAACGATGAAATACAAGAGTTCCTTTCTGAATATAAACGTGCCGATGTCGAGCGCTTCACTCTTTTTGGAGGTGAAGGCGGTTCTGATCCTGCTTGGAAAATACATTGGTCATACTCTGGAGGCATATTTGGTGATCCTGTACATGCTATTATCAGAATAAATGCACGTACCGGCGAGGTGATCGAGGTAGATGCGGATGTATGACGAAAACTGTCGAAGAAGAATCATTATCAATCCCCTACTAAAGCGGGAATATGAATTCATATTCTTTTTTCGATATTGATATTCGGTTAAACTTTGATGAACTATTTGGAGAATAACACAGTAAACTTGTTGAATAGTAACATTTTTATCATATAACCTAATCGAGGATACTGATTACCATGTATACAATCTTTAAAGTCCCAGCGGATAAAAAAGATGTCGTGCCGAAGATACTCTCCGATGAAATGATCAGCCGGCAGAGTACGAGTGTAAGAGACGGGGATAGTCTTGGTTTCGACGAAGATGTGACCTATGTTTTGATCGAGGGAAGTGAAGAAGCCGTAGAAAAAGCGGAAGAAATGTTTGGAGAGGAAGAAGTCGAAGCTCTCGAAGATAAAGAAGAAGTATACGATGCTATTAAGAAGGCGGACGAAGACGCTGCCGCAGGCGTGGGAACCATCTTTGGCTGATCAAAAAAACTCTTCTTTTTTTCTTTACTGTTTCACCCTTGTACCATAATCTATTTTTAAACATTACCTGCTAACTCAGGTATAGGTGATAAAAATGGAAAAAACGAAAGTGAAGAAAGCCGTCATCGTACTACTCCTCTCTACCAGCTTGATACTGGGGTATTCAATGATACCGACTGCTTCAGGAATTCCAGTAGATGGAGCAGAGGAGTTTATCGGGTACGCGGAAGACGCAGCCTCGTATAGGGGACCGACCCTCCTGTACGTCGAAGGATACGAACCGTGGGCAGCATTGGTTATAAACGCTGGTGATCCCGCAGGTGTCGACGCAGTAACCATCTCATTTGAAGACGGTGTACTTCGACTAGAAGCAAACGACAGTAACTCAACCAACTACGTGACGATACTGATAAACAAAGAATTTGCAGACGAATATCTCGATGAATCGGAAGGCAATTTGGACATATCGGTCAGCGATGCGGTGAATTACGAAGGCATGGACAACTCCAATGCCAGTGCGGGTTATGCAGCGGTCTACGTGTTCACCATCGAACACTTCAGCACACAGTGGATAGAGATGACAGCAGTTTCCCCACCCAACGATTTCGATCCGCCGGTAGATGGTTCAGAGGCATTTAAAGATAGTGCAGAGAACGCCGCCGCATACGGTGTAGCAACCTTCCTAAAAGTAGAAGGATACGAGCCGTGGGCCGCCCTGGTCGTGAACGCTGGGGACCCAAGAGGTGTAGACGCCGTAACTGTTTCCTTTGAGGACGGTGTACTTCGGATAGAAGCTACCGACAGCAATACCACGAACTATGTGACGATATTGATAAACAAGGCCTTTGCCGACCAGCATTTAGATGACGCCGAAGGAAATTTGGACATATCGGTCAGCGATGCGGTGAATTACGAAGGCATGGACAACTCCAATGCCAGTGCGGGTCACGCAGCGGTCTACGTGTTCCACATCGAACACTTCAACACACAGTGGATCGAGATTACCACTGAAGACGAAGGCATACCGCATCCTGGTATCATGGTGGCGATGGTTGCCATAGGTACGGCTGCTATATACCATTATAAGCGAAGAAAAAAGTAAAACCCCCTTTCTTTTTTTTATTTTCCAGCCAGTAGAATAACTTTTGCTCTCTCTCCTATATCCGGCTCTTTTCTTAGTCCCCACATAATATCCGATTCAGGTGCGACTTCCCGTATCGCTTCTAAGGCATCTTGTGCTTCCATCTCCGCATAACCCGTTCCACTAGTAACTACCGTTAGTATGGTATTATATTCCCGTATATTCTCCAACCACGGAGATCGTAATGCTTCACGTAATGCATATTTCCCACGTTTCCTTCCCTTCCCGTATCCTGCGCCGATATGGAACTCGTCTACACGAGTGCAGAATTGCTTTAAATACGGTATATCCTCTGTAGTAACGACGGAGTTGAAATCCTGGATGGGTAAACTGATGATGGTATTCATAACGTCGAATGCCTTCGTCATCGGTAGATGCGGGTTTAACCTCAACAGCTTACTATTGCTGAAGCACCCGAGTATATCTGAAGATTCCACCACCTTTGATTTTGCTTCCTCCGCAAATTTACGTCTGTCGATGTTCTCCGTGTTAAAGGGCATTGCAACAAGGGATACTGTAAATACATTTTTTAAACTAGCTAAACGAGCGCAAACAGGTGTGGTCCAACTACCGGTTTCACCTCCCATTCCCGCGATGAGATAAAGAATATCTGTATTTTTTATTCTTCTAAAAATTTTTTCTTCGGAGTCATTGAGCGGCCTAAATTTGTAGGCTTCCTCCAATTGATAGGCGTCAGACATGTCCCTTTTTGAGATTTCAATGAAGGGCAAAGAAGGTAAACGGTCGGAACCTCCGACTTCATACATCTTCATATTCGATAAAGAATTGTCTTTACCCAAGTCCATAATTATATTTCGACCGGCACCTCCTATACCTAAAGCCATCACTCTAGGTCTATTCTTGGGTTCTACAGATTCCGCTCCAAATCTTTTTGTTTCTGCCATCCGATACAATCGGTACAATCACGAAGCATGATAAAAAATTATTCATCGATATATCTGGGAATAAAGTACCCTATGATTACACCAACCGCAGGTGCCGTGTAAGAAGCGAAAAAGGCGGCGTGTGGCCCTCCTAAAAAAAACGCAAGATAGGTTCCAAAAAAGAGGCCGCCTATTAACCCGAATAACACACCCATAGGTTGTTCATACATGGTAGCCCCAAGGGTACCAAAAAACGTTGATACAGATAGACAGACTCCAATGATAAGTAAAACTAAAGCAACGCTTCCATTTATATAGGCGCCTACAGAAAGAGCGATGATACCTACCACTATTATAAAGGTGATTAGTTTCCATAGTTCTAAGTGGTCTTTGAACGCGTTTATGAAGTCTTTTATTATTTTCATGCTCGTGACCTTATTTTCGTTACAATAAAGCTTTCGTATTTAATATTTAGCGAAAAAATTGACTAAAGAAACACAAATTATAAAAGATAGAGATTTTTAAATATGTATAGAGATGCAGAAAAAAAGCGAAAACAGCCAAATCAAGCAGAAGCTCATCTTGGTGGCATTGGTGATGTCCTTGTTGAGTTTACACTATCTTCCTGAACCGGTAGATGCGGAGGAGGTATTCGACATTCTTCGGATAGATAGTAACGAGGATTTCATTCAATTCGCAGAAGATGAAGGATTGGAGGGTGATGGCTCCTCGGATTCACCTTTTATTATTCAAGGATATACCTTTGAGTCTGACAAACCGGGTAACTCCTTGTTTATCGGTAATACTACTGTTCACTTTGTAATAACAAACTCTTCTTTTGCTTATGGAACAAGAAAAGACGCCGTATGGAATCGGGGGGCGGGTCTTGAACTTTATAACGTAGTAAACGCTCATGTTGATTCTAACGAATTCACCAACAATCGATTTGGTATTCTCGTTACTGGAAGCTCGAACAATGTGGTAACTAACAACTATTTTGAAAATAATACCTATGGAATTTCGCTAACAAACTCACCTAACAACATCGCTCAGAATAATATGTTCGATCGAGGGGGTTTTCGTCTTTCCGGTTCACGGGAAACTTACGTATCTCAACAGATCGAAGGTAATAAAATAGGTGATAAGGATATATTGTACTTCAATAACGTGGATATGGAGTGGGATCATTTGTCCACCGATGCTAGTCAGATTATAATGGCCAACGTCTCAAAAGC
Organism: Thermoplasmata archaeon; assembly: GCA_019594025.1. Taxonomy (GTDB): domain Archaea; phylum Thermoplasmatota; class Thermoplasmata; order Halarchaeoplasmatales; family Halarchaeoplasmataceae; genus Halarchaeoplasma. The sequence continues at coordinate 10,527 of JAFDUB010000034.1, read as the reverse complement.
ACATGTCATGGACCTTGAGCTTAAGGGTAGTAACATTCTATTGGCTTTCTCGTCCAGAATTATGATCGATAACATCGAGGTAAGAGATAATAACGAGGAAGGTGTAAATGTCCGTTATTCCTCCCACGTGAACATTACCAATTCTTTGATAACCAATAACAGATTCGGTATAAGGATGATCGGCTCTACTTTTAACAGTATGGATAATAACGTGTTAAGAGGTAATTTACAGGACGGTATAATTGCAGATTCCGGATCCCACGACAATACAATATCAAATAACACTTTATCGATGAACGGTGTGGTCATCCACAGGTCCGAGAGGAATGTTATTAGGGATAATAGGATATTCCGCTCCATTGGAGAAGGCGTGAAAGTATTGCATAATTCCTACCACAACGAAATTCACGGCAATGCGTTGTTATACAACAATCGTGCACAAGATAAATTTAATGCCAGTAGAATTCAAGCCCGGGACGAAACCGGACAGAATTCATGGAACGCACCGTACCCAAAGGGTGGTAACTACTGGTCTGATTGGACTGGACCTGATAATTACAGCGGTTCTGAACAGGATGAAGAAGGGAGTGACGGCATTGTCGATATTTCCTATAATCTCACCGGAAGTGATGCTAGAGACAGATATCCTCTCACCAAGCCGCCCATGCCCGTGATTTCAACCTCCCCTCGTAATTTAACTATCTTTCCAGGCAATACTTCTTCACAACTAAAATGGGATATGCCGCATTACGATGGTGGCTCTGAGATTCATAGCTTCCTGATATATATGGGAGAACTTCTTGAGTCCCAGACGCTTTTAAGTGTAGTTGATGCAAATAAAACTTCTTTTACAGATACGGGGCTTATTAACGAGAAACCCTATTACTACCGGGTTTCCGCGGTGAACTCCGTAGGAGAAAGTGTTTCTACAAAAATTGTAGAAGGAGTTCCGGACGGCACGCCTCCTGAACTGCATATAATCGAGCCCCACGAGGATTCATACCACAACCAGCGGAATATCACTGTCAGATGGAACGGTACGGATTTGAATTCAGGCATAGATTTTTTTGAGGTTAGAATAACTGGAGGGGAATGGATCGAGGTTGGTCAAAACACTACATACACCTTTTATAACGTTACAGAAGGGACGAATTCAGTGTGGGTTCGAGCGGTGGATAATGCTGGAAACGAAGAAACAAAGCGAGTAATATTCACCATCGACAAAACACCGCCTGAAGTGCTTTCATACGAGCCCGTTGGAGACTCCGTAAACGTAGATGCTAACATCAGAGTCGTATTTTCTGAACCGATGAACCAGGAAGCAGTTAACGTATCTATGACAAACGTAACTCTAATTGAGTTACAATGGTTGAACGAAACGGTGCTGAGGCTTCAAGTTGTGGATGGACTGGATTTCGGGAAGACTTATAACATTTATGTTAACGGTAGTGATCTAGCCGGCAACCAGTTAACGACACACAGCTGGTATTTTAGTACCAAAACAGGAGGAGTGGTGGTGGGTAGAATAGTGAATCAGAATGGAAAGGAAATTTCAGGGGCGAAGATAGCTCTGGAACACATGGAAACCTTTTCCGATAATCAGGGTGGATTTCGAATAGAAACTTATTCAGGAACCCATACTGCCGTCTTAACTAAAGAAGGTTACGAAGACAAGGTCGTAGAAATAGAAGTGATTGCTGGCGAGGAAGTAGACATTGGAGAGATTAGTATGAACCAGGTAAAACCTTCAGGGTACGACCTACTGTTGGTAATCGCGGCGGTGATCGTTGTTGTGACCGGAATAATGGCTCTAGCTATATTCATAGTGCATGAAAAAAATAAAGAGGTAGAATTTGGGGAAATTGAATTTGAAGACGAGGATACTGAAGAACTTCCTCCCGAATTCTTAGAGTAGGATGTGTGGAATATGAGTTACAAAACAGAAGGCTCCTTTAAAATCAGAACCAACGAAAAGGTGATTTACCGTGGAAATAGAAGCTGGAGAAGTTATTCTATGTGGATCTTATTTTCTATTTCCTGGATATTTCTTGGTCTTTTTTATCCATTATTGTTTTTTTTAGGTATCATCCTTTTATTCATCATAATCTTTAAAATCGCCTCGTCGGAATTTTTAATCACTACCGAAGGGATATATTCTAAACGTTGGACTATACTGGATAGTAAAATTGATTACTTAAAGTGGGATAAAGTAGAAGAGATTTCATTGGTCAAATCAAACATGGGAGAACTGCTTGACCATGGGGATATCAATATCGGCCCCTTAGGCGGTGATCCCATGGTTATAAAAGGTATAAAAAAACCCGATCGAGTGATTAAGTTGATTGAAGAAAAGAGGTGAACCGTTGGAGGACTATTATAATATAGAACGGTTGAAATGGGATTTGATCAGGAGTAACAAGGGTAAAGAGATAGGTGAGATTGTTGGTGGTAAGGAAAGCGGTAACCAAATTGGTACATTTCACCACATAAGTAATTCTTTTGAAAAATCATTGAGGCTGCCGAGCCAGAAACAAGCAAAAGAATCTATTCTAAAGGATTTTCATCTGCTTCCAGGTGTAGGTCCGGCGACCGCTAAAAAATTCAATAATAACGGGATTTGTGATATGTCTGATTTAAAAAACGACCCCAATTGGTGTTCAAAGGTTAAACACATCCTAGAACTCACTGATGAAAAAAATCTGATTAAGTTACTATCCATAGTAGAAAGATGGCACCCGTTAAGCCATCCTAACTGTTACCTATTGACCGGATTTGCAGATTCTGAGGATCTATTGTTCTTCGATATAGAAACTATGGGATTACGTTTTCGCCCCCTCTTTCTGATTGGTATAGGAAAATTTGATAACGATAGATTTGTCGTAGAACAGTTCTTCGCTAGGGATACTTCTGAAGAAAAAGCGGTGATACAGGAGTTTTTAAACCGACTCTCGGTGTGTGAAATTTTAGTGAGTTTTAACGGAAGGAGTTTTGATTCTAGATATATTAAGGAGAGGATGGATCTGCACGGTCTGAGAGGTTTCAATGACATACCCCACTTTGATTTACTGCATATGTGTAGAGGCCGGTGGTCGGTGCCTAACAACAGGTTGGTAACTTTGGAAAGGTTTGTGTTGGGTAATAAACGGGAGTCAGATATATCTAGTGCCGTAGTTCCGCATTTTTATGAACTGTACTTGCGTAAGAAGAACCCCGGACCTGTGATACCTATAATCGAACACAACAAACAAGATATTGTATCCATGGTCTCCTTGTTAAATATGATAGCCGAGGATGAGCTGGACGGATAATTATCTCCTTCTATCTCGTAATAGACCTACCGGGTTCTCGAATTAGTTCTACAGATTCAAGCGGATGTTTCACAGATATTTTTGACAATTGTCGCAATAATAACGTTGATATTCTGCAATCCATCTAGCCTGGTTTCCACATGTATTACAGGTTCCTGGCGTTGCACCTTGGGATTGCTGTTGTTGTGGTTGTTGCTCCTGTTGCTGTTGTTGTGGTTGTTGTTCCTGTTGCTGTTGTTGAGGTTGTTGCTCCCATTGCTGCTGTTGTTGAGGTTGCTGTTGAGCTCTTTGAGGGGGCGGAGTTGTGTAGGACGGTTCTGCTGTGTGCACTGGTATTTTATAGTCACCACAGCTATCACAGTACCAACTGTTGTATTGTTGTACAAACCTGAGATTTGATCTGCAGGTCGGGCAAAATTTTGCTTCTGTATCGATATCCTTTAACTTCATGTATCCCAGTAATATAAATAGACCTGAAAGGACCAACCCGAAGATAAATCCGAGAATCATATAAAGGATCATGTTATCTTCAGATGCTTTGTAATTTCCCTGGTCAATAGGTTTGATAATGGTTTCGTCGAATTTACCTTTTAGTATAAAGGCTACAACGGCGAAGACGATCCGGATCACACCGTAACCGATACGCCAGGTGCCATAATAACTTCCATACCAATAGGTGCCCCAGAATAATCCTCTCGTTATGTCCCATAACCCCCATAACACATAAATGAGAGCTGCCACAAGGAAGAATATCGAAGCGTAATTGAACATCTCTCTGACTTCTTTTATCTTAGGTGGTAGATTTGGGTTGATATTCGGAGTCGATAGCATATTGTCAATATCCATATTTTATCACCTTTTTGTTTTGTATTCTTTCTTTTTTCTCTCCTGAAAGCGTCGTTCCTTCCTTATCCACTAACAGACCTAATAGTAGCGTCAGGACAAAAACGACATCGTATATTTCATGTGTCATTTATCGTCACCATGCCATATACCTTATGAACACATATGGGATTATGCGTATATAATATTTTGGCCACTAAGCTCTCTCTCGACCTACTTCTGCTCATTAAATCTCCACATATCTTCATCAGCCTGGGATCATACCCAGTAAAAGCCAAAAATTCTTTTTCCACTGGCTCGCATTAAAGGAAATTTTAATGCGCAGGAATCTTAGATTCCTCCTTTTTACAATTTCTTCACTAGCGTTCAGAAATATGTAAATGCTCCCGCCGGGATTTGAACCCGGGTGTTTGGCTCGAGAGGCCAAAATGATTGGCCGGACTACACTACGGGAGCAAGAATGAGTGCTACTGACTTTTATGACTTTTCTTACACGCAAAAAGGAATCCATAATATCCCTTTAAGAACGTTATGCCACTCGAACGTAAATGTTCAAACTCTTTTAATATTTAACGATTTCCACATCCTTACAGATAATTTTAAGCGTAAACTTAAAATCCAACAACCACTTAACGATTTCCCTAGCCGCAGTAACTCAGTTGGGAGAGTGCCACGCTGAAGACGTGGATGTCGCCGGTTCAAGTCCGGCCTGCGGCACTTGAGGTTTGATGGATGTATCACACCGGCCCGGAGGAAAAGTTGGTTAACAGCGGAAAAGATGACGCTCAAGATAATTCACAGCGAAACAGTAACAAAAAACACGAAGAATATCTGGATGTTAAGAAAAAACGGGTGGTTACCGCATTTCTGAAAAAAAAAGATAAGGTCCTTGTTTTGAGAAGAAGTGATAACGTTAAAACTTATCCTGGGAGATGGGGGGGGATATCCGGTTATCTAGAGGGCGATGAACCCTTGGAAAGAGCTAAAAAAGAAATAGAGGAAGAAACGAGTTTGCAAACCAAGCTTATTTCTAAAGGAAAACCTCTTTTAGTACGGGATAAAGGAACAAACTGGGAAGTATATCCATTTTTGTTTGAAGCTTCAGGAGACATTCAACTTAACTGGGAGAATTCGGAATATAGATGGATCGAACCAAACAAGTTAAAATCTTTGAACGCGGTTCCTAAGTTATGGAAAGCTTACAAGTCGGTGAGTGATAAAAATGAAAGTTAAAACTAAAAAAGGTATACGGGACATGTTAGCGGTTTGGATGGAAGATGATGCTGTAAAGATGATCGATCAAAGATATCTTCCAGAGAAGCTGAAGTTATTTATCGCCAAGGATCCGGATGACATACACAAAGCCATCAAAAACATGGTGGTCCGTGGTGCACCGGCCATAGGTGTAACCGCGGCTTATGGTATGGCCCAGGCATCGATAAGTTGGTTCGATATCGGAAAGGCGGAGAAAACTATCAAAAGTGCCCGCCCAACCGCCTACGATCTTTTTCATGCCGTTGACCATATGCGTGTGAAAATAAAGGAAGGTGTGGATCCCCTGGAGGCCGCCCATGATTACGCACTATCTGTGATAAATAAATGCATGGCCATCGGTGAGCACGGTTCAAGGCTCATAGAAAATGGATATCGCATATTAACTCACTGTAATGCTGGAGCATTAGCTACTGTTGATTATGGAACCGCACTATCCCCGATTAGGGTCGCCCACGACGATGGTAAGGATATTTTCGTTTACGTAGATGAAACCCGCCCTCGTTTACAGGGTGCTAGACTTACAGCCTGGGAACTCTTTAACGAAGATATACCCCATACTGTGATAGTGGATAACGCCGCAGGTCATTACATGCAGAGAGGAGAAATAGACATTGTCATAGTGGGCACGGATAGAATAGCCGCCAATGGGGACATTGCCAATAAGATAGGTACTTATGAGAAGGCGGTTGTGGCTAAGGAAAATAACGTTCCTTTCTATGTGGCAGCCCCGGTTACCACTTTTGATCCAAATACCGAAAACGGTATGGCTATTCCAATTGAAGAGAGGCCTTCCGAGGAAGTGCTGAATCTCAACGAAAAAAGAGTGGTCTCTCCGGGCTCAACGGCAAAAAATCCAGCCTTTGATGTAACCCCAGCGAAATACATTACAGGGTATATTACTGAAAAGGGGGTTTATTCAACCGATGACGTAGTGATCATGTTCGATTAAGGAGGCTTGAAATCATCGGTCGATAACCCGTCTACATATATTTTTTTAAGACTTCCTTTAGGTCCTTCTTTGGGAGTGCACCTATAACTTTATCCTTTAACTCACCGTCTTTAAAGATTAATAGGGTGGGTATGGAAGATACATCGTATTCACCACTTTTTTCACGATTATTATCAACGTTGAATTTGCCTATAGCCACGTCGCCTTTCAATTCCTCAGCTAGTTCTTCAAGAACTGGTTCCATCATTCTACACGGTCCGCACCACGCCGCCCAACAATCAACCATTGCCAAGGGATAATCATCAATAAAATCGTCCATATCGCCATCGGTAACTTCCACGGGTTTATCTGGCCATTCTTTGTTCATTTTTACCACCTTCGGTTTTGTATATAATTTGCATAAACAAAGACATCTCTCTAATATAAAACTTTCCCACCACAACTATGGTTTTCCCTTTGATTCTCCTCTCACTATACCCGATGCGACGATATGGCTTATTCTTATGGGTTCCGGTAATCGCCCTCTTATCGTGAACAGTTTCAGAAGTCTTTTAGCGTCGTTTAAATTCAACCCTTCGGACTGGATATAGATAGGAAGATGTTTTGTCTCAACCATTTGGATACTCCCCTTTTTAAAGATATCAAAACGACTTTTCCAGTCATCAAAATGCCCTTTGAGAGCTTTTTTTATACCTTCGAAATCAGGTTCATTCCGTGACACACTGATCACCGGTATCTTTGTTTTTTCGAAGAGGGCTTTTAAATCTATCAAGTTAAATCCACCAACCGCTGTTCCGTCGGTAAATATCACCTTAGCTTGTTCTGCAAATCTAGATATATTTATCATCTCTGCGATCTTTTCAGTGGCATCATTCCCATCTACTTCTACATAGGTAGAGAGGATGCCTTCCAGGTAATTTGGTGCTCGAACTAAATTACCGACCAAAAGTACCTCGTCGTCGGAAAATGAAAAGGGTGCGTCGTCGATTCCAATCGCTCGAATATTTACTTTCAAATCTTTCATCCTCTTACATTAGCGAAAGGTTGCCGGTAATCTCGTCGATGATCTCCTCAGGCCCAGGGCCGATGCCGAGACAGGTCTTTGTGCCGGGAGCGACCTCAGTGAGACCTGCGTCCGTTACCTCGATAGCTACAATATTCCTCTTTTTTGTCATCTCTTTTAAGAACTCCATATGTTCTACATCGTCACAATAGACCGCTACCTTTTTTTGTCCTTCCTCTTGCCACTTTTTAAAGTGCTTGCTGAGTTTTTTACTTTTTAAAGCACACATTACCGAGGCGTGGCCTGCCTGAACAGCCAATTTACCGCGAGACAATTTCAAATCTTTACGGAACACCAATACCATCTTATATTTAAAAGACAAAACTGATCACCTAGTATATCTCCTCAGCCCTCAGATTTTCCAGTTCCTTCAGCCTCTCGTCGACCTCTTTCAACTCCTCCTCGGCCTTCTTTTTCTTCATGCTGTAATGCTCCCTTATACTTTTGGCTTGAGATTTACTTTTTCCCCTAGCCTCCTTAATCTGATACTTCAACTGCTGTCTTTTCCTCGCTAATTTCTGCATCTCGTATAGAATGTCCTTATCGTCTGCATAATCAAAATCTTTTGGCCCCGGAGGCGGGGGTGCCGGTCTTTCTAGCACCGGTGATATAATACTCACCCATTGATAGGCTCCTCGATACCAACCCAAGAGAAAGGAAATCACGGTTATTGAGATAAGTGCAGCCCAGATGTTAGTGGCTACAAAATATCCCTTTACATCGTGGTCCGCGGGTGTAGAGCCAAGGAAGAATCCGACTAGAATTGTAGTAACGATACTCATACCCATACCCAATGTGATCCTGTAGAGCATGTCGAATTCTTTATCCAGTTCACCCTTCCTGGGAAAAAGAGCGTTAACTATGGTAAAGCCAGGAAGAAAGAAGATGAATAAAGTCCCGATTATCAATTGTAATACCATTTCCAGCAGCCATCTATGTAGATGTAAAAAGGTTTTTTGGTGATTTGTTTATTGAATTCTGTCGAACTCGTCGTATATTTCTCCGAGTAACTCTTCTACGATATCTTCAAGAGTTATCAAACCGTCAAATTTATCATCATCATCTTCAACGATAGCCATATGTATCCTATTTTTCCTCATCCTTTGAAAAACCTCGGTTATATCGTCCTGGTTTTTTACGACCATGGGAACCTCCCTCGCATAGTCTCCCATATTCCCAATCTCTTCACCTAAAAGGTCTTTGCTGTACAGTATACCTCTTATTAGTTCCGTCTCGTGTTTGGCCACCGGTATCCGGGTAAGACCGTGTTCTTTTATAAATTCAACGCCCTCATCCACCGTTATCTCCGAATCTAAAACAAATGATTCTTCCTTAGGTATTTTGACCGCTTTCACTTTGACATCGCCAAACCAAAACACGTTGTGTACTATCTTTTTCTCTATCTCCTTTATCTGCCCTTCCTCTTCCAGTAGGGACGCAAGGTCCCTGACGTCGGATTCGGTGATATGTAACTTCTCGTCTTTTGTTTCCCCTCCCAGCAGTCTTATGATCCCATTTGAGATTTCACTCAATGTGACAATAAGTGGGTAAAATATTTTAGATAGGTAATATATAAACCTAGCGTTTTTGATGCTAAAATGTTTTCTGTTTTTGATTGCGAAGCCCTTGGGCGTAATCTCTGCGAAAATCAATATCAGTATGGTCAGTAAACCGATGGCGATAGAAATACCGAGATTACCCAATGTATCGTAGGCTAACTTTGTCGCTATGGCGGATGCGGTGATGTTTACTAGATTGTTGCCTATTAGTATGGTTATTATGGTGGCGTCCATGTCGGATTTGAGCTTGATTATTATATCTAGATGTTTTTCCCGGTCGAGTCTCATTTGAGCTAAATCAACTTTTGAAAGGGCGGTTAGTGCGGTCTCAGCACCAGAAAAACGGCCGCTGAGATATATCAATAAACCCAATGATAACAGATATACCAGATGTATTACTTCCATTGTTATTCACTTTATCTTTGAACTTTTAATTATTTTTACCTCGATTTAAAGAGTAGATAGCAACTCTCTTAAATATTCTTTGCTCTTCTTGAGCTCACCTAAAGACCTTCCTTCAATCACCCTATTACCTTTGTATCCTTTCATTTTTTTTATCACCATTTCAAAGTCTATTTTTCCGTCACCAAGAGGAAGGTGAAGGTCATCATGACCGTTGTTATCATGGAGGTGCAGATTTATAGGTTCAAGATTCAGAAATTTTTTTAATTTTCCAGAGGTAAATGCGTGACCGATATCCAGGCAGAAACCAATATTTAATTGACTCAAAATAGAGGAGATCTCTTCCGGTTGAGTACCAGCAGTGGGGAAGGGAGCCGGCATGTTTTCAAGGGCGAGTTTTATCCCTCTTTCTTCAGCTTGTAGAGATATTTGTTCGAGAGATTCCATAAGAGCCTTTTCCGTACCATCCCAATATTTACCAAGAGGTGAATATATTCCTGGATGAATGGTGATCACATTCACGTCGAGTACGTTACCCATGTCCAACGCCCTTACAATCTCGTTGATTGAAGCCTTCCTTAATTTGGAATTCATGCTCATTATATTCAAGTCGTTGAAAGGAGCGTGTATTTGTATCGTCATATCCGAAGTGGATAATGCGTCATATATCTTGTTTCGATGATCCCATCCATGCTTTGCCTCTGCCAGGAACTCCCATCCTTCAAAGTTGCTTTGAATTTTGTTCATGATAGACTCAAAAGGTTCGAAACAAAAAAGTGGATTTGATGCAAGAATCATTTATCTCCACCTTTATTTGTTAAGTCTTCGATGACCTTTGTTATGGATGGCGAAGTTAACTTTACTTTAATCCCCCCTAAAGGTTGTCCTTCATCAAAAAAATTCACTCGTGAGCTGCAAGAGGCTTGTTTCGATAAGAAGAACTCACAATGATTTTCAGAGCTCCGTTTCATAAGGTACTCTTTGGCGGTGTCCCTTATCTTCTGGGTCTGCAGGATCTCGGCGAACTTATTTAGAGAGGTAGTGTATCCCTTCACCACCTCTTCTTCAATATACCACTCCGCTTCGGGGAATATATTGCTCAGACAGGCCAATACCTTGTAAGAGTCT
>JAFDUB010000004.1 GCA_019594025.1 Thermoplasmata archaeon | reverse complement strand
TATATAGTTCTTCAGGCATCTTCATGTAAAATGCCACTTTCCCATCTTCCGAGTTTGATTCAGGCACAAGCAGGTAATATGGTGGGGATATATATAAGTTTAATGCATGATTAAAGTATTTTGGGCCTTAAAAAATGAAGCGTGTATCTGAAATTACAATGATACCTATGTCAAAGATATGCCGAAAAGGTGTGGAGTATCAGGTTAAGAAACTATCTAAGAAAAATGACATAGATCTAGAAGAAGAGATGAAAAAATTCCAATGAATAATGTAATATAGCCAATAACCCGACTTTTTGTTTAATTATAAGGTTATTGACTATTCGGGGCTCGTAAAGTTAAAAGAGTTACGAATGCCACTATAAATAGATACACGAGGACGCTTCATCTTAATGACAAAGTTAATAGCCCGCTTGTTTGTTGATTTCCTCTAAAGTTTTTCCCGATTCTAATGCCGTTAATATCTCTCCGATGGATTCTATTCTTTTTTTCTCTCTCCCCTCGACATGAGATGCGCGGTGAGGGCTAAATATAACGTTCTCAAATTCATAAAGAGGATACTTCGAGGGCATTGTTGAGCTTCGGGAATCCTCGTCCGGTGGATAAATCCACCAAGTATCCAGGGCAACTCCTCCTATGTTTCCACTCTCCAAGGCTTCGTAAAGTGCTTTTTCGTTGATCACCGATCCCCGACCGACATTTATGAGATGTGCACCTTCTTTTATCATTTTAAACTCTTTCTCACCTAGATAGTCTTTTGTTTCATCTGTGAGAGGAAGTGTAACCACTATGAAATCCGCCTTCGGCAATCTCGAATGAAGTTCTTTGTTGGTTCCCAAGAAGTCAATATTATGGTTTTCCGCAGGTATTTTTTTGATGGCTTCTATACGCATGCCGAATGACTTTCCGATCTTTCCAACTTCTTTACCCACGTGGCCGTATCCGAGTATAAGCAGTGTTTTTCCCTCTAAAGATAGGCTGAGTTTATGCTCGTATCTCGGGGTCCAATCGCCCCCTTTCTGTTTTTCATGGATCGGGATCAATCTTTTAGCGCTTGCTAGAAGTAAAGCCCATGCATGTTCCGCCACATATCTAGCGTTGAAATGCGAATTTATTATAGTAAGTTCAGTGTAGTCCTCAAGTAGGTATCTATCCTGTGGTGGCACACCGGCAAATGGAATTATCACGTACTTGAGAGACGTCGCATCCGTCATAAACTCCTTTGGAATTCTTGCACCAATAACGGCTTCGTATTTTTCCGCATTTGAAATGGCCACCTCAGTTTCTGAGGGCGGTATGTTATCTATCTCCGTTTCAGTTGGGACTAACGATCGAAGGTATTCCATATCTTCATCCCTTTTTTCATTATAATACAGTACTTTCATTATTCTTTGTATTTACGTAGAACTTATTATCGTTTTCCCAAACCCAAGGTACAAAAGGATAAATCATTTTCATACCGATATAATGCATTGGTGAAAAAAATGTATTCAAGCGGTGAACCGATAATAATACTTCAAGAAGGAACATATAGAGAAAGGGGAGAGGATGTTTTACACAAGGATATCTCGGCGGCAAAGACGATATCAGATATCGTCAGGTAGACTTAGGTTCGAAAATAGATGATGTAATCGTATCTAAGGGTGAGTAGGAAAAGAAGTAAGGGGAAGTTCTCTCTCCCCTTACCATAAAGAGGTTACTTCTTACGAGCCTTCTTTGTTCCCTTTTTTTCTTTCTTCATCTATTTATCACCTCCTTCTGAAGGTAAAGGTTTAATTAATGCAACTACTACTATATCAAGTTTACTATATACAATACCATATAAAGAAATAATCCATTGTTAATGAATTCGCATTACTCTTTTTTGTGAAGTCTCCATCTTCCTATGTATAGATCTACTTTATCATCATTAACGTCGAACTCCACCGGCTCCTTTGTACCATCAGCCATTATCGCGTAGAATCTATTTTCCTCTAGTGATTCATCTTCAGGTATCAACGCTAGTATTTGTTGTTCCAACCTTTCCAAGAATGTGAGTTTTAGTACTCCACCTAATGCTTCGACCTTTGCCTTCTTTAATCCTTTGTATGAATGATACTCTCCCGTCAATTTGTTCATACGTTCTTTACGTTTAAAGTAAGGGACGTCTTCTTTGTAGTCTCTACCTTCCGCAATGGATAAACATGCTTTTGCGATCTGCTGAGGAGAAGTTGATGGTGCGGTGTTCACAAGAATGGCTATACCGATAGAAGGAGTGAATCCGACATATGCCGTTGAAACTGCTATGGAGCCTCCGTGACCCACGAATTTTTTCCCCATAAATTCATCAATAGACCAACCATAACCGTAGGATCCACTAGGGCGTTCTATGTAAGCACTGTGTATCTTGTCCAACAATTTTTCAGATAGGAGCCTTTTTCCTCTAAATTCACCCTTATTTAGGTTCATTTCAATGTAATTAGCCATCTCTTTAACCGAGCTCATCAATCCGCCGGGTGCATACCCGAGTTCTCTCAACGGTATGGGAGTAGGTTTAGCTCCATCTTCCTCCATAAAATACGGCGTCATTACATCGTCATCCTTCTCAAATTTTTCCTTTTCAAAGGCGGATCTATTCATTTCCAAGGGTTTAAGGATATTCTTTTCCACGTACCGATCGAAGGGCTGTCCGCTTATCTTCCTCACTAGTTCACCCAATAAAGAGTAACCGCTGTTAAAATAGAAAAAACGTTCTCCAGGATCGGCGGAGATTTCATCTACTGCATTATTAAGATGCCTATAGAAATCTCCCAGTTCCCCCATAGGCGCCCCCCTCTCATCCATATCTATTAAACGATCGATTAGAAGCTCACTCACTGCTAAAGAAGGCATACCAGAAGAATGGGTGAGTAAATGATGGATAGTAATATCACTTTCTCCAAAGTCGACAGGTAGATAGTCGGAAATAGGATCATCGGTAGATATTAATTCCTGTTCAGCTAGCCGCATCACCGCTAGGGCGGCAAATGATTTCGTGCAGGAACCGATACCGTACAAAGTATCATCGGTCGCCGGAAGATTCCTTTTAAGTTCCCGGGAGCCATAACCCTGTGAATATTTTACACCTTGCCCCCCCACTATTGCCAGGCTCACTCCGGGAATTCGATCTTCGACCATCCATTCACTTACGAACTTGTCTATTTCCTTCACCTTTTCCTCTTCCAATCTTATATCCATTTTATCCGACCTCTTAATGGGATATTCTATACCATAATATATGTATTCTTCGCAGGGGTTGATTTATTATATGGGTTTAACCATTACTCTTTACAACAAAAAAATAGGAGTGATACTCTTGACTGAGAAGCACATAAATTATTTCGCCTATGGAAACAATTTGAGCACCGCACAGATGGAGAGACGAGATGTCCATATAAAGAAATCTGAGATAGGCACAATTCCTGGATGGAGAATTGCTTTTACACGTTATTCTAAGGGGTGGAAAGGTGGAGTTGTGGACCTTCTACCTGGTGAAGAAGACGATTGGGTTGAAGGGATCATATATGTAGTTGACTCCAGAGACCTCTCTACTTTAGACGGATACGAAAGTAGAGTGATCAAGGGACACATGGAGATAGGATTGTACAGCAGAGTCTATCTCCCAATAAAAACCGACTCCGGATGGAAAACCGTGGTAACCTACCTCATTAACCGTGCTGTAGAATATAGGGAAAAGGCCCATTTTGACCCTTCGGAGGAATATATGAGCTCGATTTTAGAGGGGGCAAAAGAGCACGGCCTGAGCGAGGAATACTTATCTAAATTAAAGGAATGGAGTAAGCCATATTGAAAAAAGAACAGTTAAAAAAAAAGGGAGGGAGGGTGATTATCGTGACATATGCATGTTTGTACCAACGTACATGGGTTGATTGGTCCACTTGTTAATAAACCTTTCGTATCAATCTAAATTTTTAGTCAAATTCATCAATCAAGTACTTACCATTTTCCATGATTTGCTGTTCCCCGGCCCATACGTTACATTTCTTTATTATAAGGTCTATATGGGTGGAGCTTTCCCATTCTGCTCCGGTGAGACTTCCAATAGGGTCTCCAGGAGCTATATGAATACCTGGGAATTTCTCATCGATGAGCATGTTTCCCATTAGTGATTTACATAATAGATTCGTTCCAAACCCTAATTCACCGATGAACCTTGAATTTTTACCTTTATCGACGTAATTTCTAAATTCCTTCTCGAGTTTTTTATCTTCACATTCAATCTTGACAAGAACCGGTCTTTCTTTATTTTCTATTTCAAGTTTTAAAGGATATTTTTCGGTATGTCCCGGTTTGTATAAATTATCTAAATAATCCCCTAAAGTTCCATCGATAACCGCAGTACCTTCCATCCTATAGGGTGCAGTGAATACTTCTCCGTCAGGCAAATTGTGCCATGTACCAATTTTCCGCACCAGGCCTGTGGATGCAACCCACTTGTACTTTCCGACCTTAGCTTTCAGGTCCGTCCCCCTTTCGGTACGTATTCTTATTGTATCAACGCTGTCGAGGATATCCTTCACCTTTTCCGTGAATCTGGCTATTTCAACATAGTCCCCCGAGAGACCCGTGGTAAACACTTTTTCAGTGATTCCGACCATATGTGCGTGTCTCCCTCCTTCGATGGCGGTTCTGCAAAAAGGCATTCTGACTGAATTTAGTTCATCCTCGAAGGCCTTTGCCGTCCAGAATGTAGCCGTGGACCTTTTAGCACTTTCCTTGATCTCTTCAGGAAAAAATCCTAGGGGCCTATCGCCGAAATCCTCCATGTTAAAAAAGTGGATATCCCTTGTAATTTTTACGGCTTCTTCTTGAAGGGCCTGGCCTATACTTTTGCTTCCTTCGTCAGATAGTATAGTGATCTTATCCTTTTGTTTTATTCCCATGCACGTTCGTACTGCAGTTTTGCTACCTTGTTCAAGAGACATGTTATCAGCTTTTTTTTATTCAATTGTAGATGTTTTACCTATAGGGAAAAACTTTTTAGGGCTCACTGTACCGCTGCAATAGCTCGATCAATACACCTGGAAAATTCATCTTCCTCGGCCAAATTTTTTGCCCTTTCAAGGCATTGAATAAAGGCCACTTTAGAAGAGGCGATTCGGGGTTGGTTAATCAAAGTTTTGTGGTCGAGCATCGCTGCGCACCTAAACAATTGCTTCTTTATACATGTGTACAATTGTACAGACCTAAATAAAGCTTATGGTCAATTCCTAAGGCGTATCAAAAATCGATAAATAATATATACATAGTACGGAACTATCTTCATTGTATAGTTATGCTCCGGCCGTTTAATCTTGAGGATTTGAGAGATGTCCAAAACATCGCCAACATCTCATTACAAGAAAGGTACTCATCAGACGTTTATCTATTTATATATCAGGCACAAAATTCTAATTTCTATGTGTATACTATTAATAACACCGTAGTGGGTTTTATATGCGGGTTAGTCGAATCCCCTGATGGTGCTCGTATATTAATGTTAGCGGTAAAACCCAATCAACGATGCAGAGGAATAGGAAGTAGGCTTCTAGATGCATTTATTAATAGCTGCGTCAAACACGGCATGAAAAAAGTGAAATTAGAAGTTAGGCCCTCCAATACAAAGGCAATATTTTTTTACACAAAACGGGGGTTTCAAAAACAGGGAATTATAGATAATTTTTATACGGATGGGGAAAAATGTATATCTATGGTCAGATACTTATGATTGTGTAAAGAGGTGATAGAGGCTGGAAGAACCTATTATCGATATAAAGAACCTTCGAGTTACCTATGGTCAAGTGGTGGCACTTGATTCTTTCTCAGCTTCACTACCGGCTGGTATTATAGGATTACTCGGTCCTAACGGCGCTGGAAAGAGTACTTTGATAAAGGTTCTTATAGGGTTAAAAAGGCCTGAACATGGGCGAGTAAGGGTGAAGGAGATGATACCCTGGAAACATACCTTATATTTACGGGACAACATAGGATATATGCCGGAGCACGACTGCTTGATAAATGAAATGAATGCGGTAGCCTTCGTATCCTACTTCGGAAAGATATCAGGAATGGAAAAAGACGATTCGACATGGAGGGCTCACGAGGTCTTGGATTTTGTAGGGTTGGGGGAAGAACGATATAGGAAAATAGGGTCTTACTCTACGGGTATGAAACAAAGAGTAAAACTTGCCCAAGCTCTGGTCCATGACCCTCCGATACTGATGCTAGATGAGCCAACGGAGGGTATGGATCCTGATGGCAAAGACGATATGTTGGATTTGATATCCCTTATCGGTGACACAGGGAAAAGCATAATCGTCAGTTCACATCAACTTCATGAAGTTGAAAAAACTGCAGATTACATAGTGATAATTGACCAGGGGAAGGTTCTTAAAACCGGACCCCTAAAACAAATACTGCAGGGTGATGAACAGACTGTGAGATTTAAAGTGATAGGAGACCTAGAAGACATATCTTCTTTTCAAACACACCTTAAATCATACTGTAAGGTCTACCAGTATAACCTCTCTGGAGATGAGTTGAATATGTTGGTCAAATGGGATAACGGTGCCAAGGAGCTATTCAAACTTGCTCAAAGGTACGACCTCCAAGTTCGCAGTTATAAACCTCATATAAAGAGTTTAGAAGATGTATTCTTTATGACTTTCATGGAGGGTGCATAGCATGCCTTTGATGCCGATTAAGTATAAGGACTGGTCTGGTATAAGAACTCAATACCTGACTCGTTTATCCGCAATATTATATAGAGTAATAAATGCTTCTTTTTCATCTAAAGGTATATTGTCCATATTTATAATAGGTATAGTTTTGGTTCATGCATTTCCAGGGGTTGTGCTCGTTATGACTCCCCATGCAAGATTAACAGCTTGGATGCTTGTAGGAGAGGGGTTCTTTGGTTGGTCATATCTCACCAGTGGACTATTCTCTATATTCATCTTCTTACTATCGGCAGGAGTAACATCGAACCTAATTTCCCAAGATATGAGGAATCGGTCTTTTGTGATTTATTTTTCAAGACCAATTGGAGTTACCGAGTATATAATCGGTAAATTTGGGGGGGCGTTTCTAGTGATGGCCGCCTTCTGCTTACTGCCTACAATTGTGGTGGGTTTGATGATAATGGCTACTCAAACCGGACCCCAATATGGAGAGGGGTTTGGTGTGTTACTTTTGACCATCATCGCAGGTAGTTTTGCCTCAATATTCTTTCTTCCCTACGGGATGATGCTTTCTTCTTTAACAAAAAGAAAAGCCTACGCCGGCATAGGAACCTTCATGAGCCTGTTCTCTTTAACCATAATAGGAGAGTTTTTTGCAGGTTTCTCACCACATTGGAAGCTTGTCAATCCCATGAATATCTTACATTATTCTTTTGAGTTGATATATGGTTTTGGTCTGCCTTTGGATATAGACGGTAGGCTGTACGTGCTAGCGCTCTTTTTGTTCTTAGTACCTCCATTCGTTATAACCGCGTGGAGGGTGAAAATAAAAGAGGAGGAATCATGATGGATTTGGTGGCTGCCGATAATGTTTCAAAATGGTTTGGAGAGGTAATCGCTTTGAACTCTTTTTCTTTGAATATAGAACCAGGAATAACGGGAGTTATAGGCCCTAACGGTGCCGGTAAAAGTACTTTGTTCAAGCTGTTGTTAGGTTTGTTACGACCCAATAAAGGATTTGTGTTGGTAAAAGGGCAGAACCCATGGACTAATTATCGATTGAGGCAGGATATCGGGTATTTACCTGATCATGAGTTTTTGCCGGAAAACTCCTCTGGCTATGAGTTTTTAAAACTAGTGGGTGGACTAAGGGGCCTCGAAGGGTGGGAGTTGGAAGAAAGGATTCATGAGATAGCGCATCAGGTAGGCATGATCGAAGTTCTCGATAGACGTATCAAAGGCTATAGTAAAGGAATGAAGCAGAGGATAAAGATAGCTGGAACCATGATCCACGAACCGTCTCTTCTTATTTTGGATGAACCTCTTGCGGGGACAGACCCTAACGTGAAAAGAAGTATATTTGAGATTATTGAAAAACTTCACAAAGACGGAAAAAACATCATCATAAGTTCCCACGTTTTGCACGATATAGAAAGGGTTACGAATAACGTTGCGCTGTTGTATAACGGACGTTGCATAGCTACTGGAACCATATCTGAAATCAGGTCCCTACTGGATCAGTTTCCACACAACATTGTGATTAAGTGTAATCGGCCCCGAGATATGGTAAAGGAGTTGATAGAGTATCCATGGGTAACTTCCGTTGACTTAGATGTAAGTAAAAAAAATAAATTAATCGTTAAAGTTTCCGAACCTGAAACTTTCTTTGAAAATTTTTCAACATTAGTAATCGAGAAAGATTATGAAGTAAAAGAAGTGTATAGTAAGGACGAGGATCTAGAGTCCGTATTCAAATATTTGATGAGTGGTCAACATGGATATTGATACAACGGCAATCAAAGCATTGACTATGTATTCAATAAGAACTACCGTTTTAGGGAAAAAAGTATATGTTCCACTGTTAATCACTGTTTTTCTCGCCATAGTGATGTTCTATGGTTCTCTAGATGATGGTAGACTTGTGATGGGCATAAACATGATGGATAGTTTGATAATTTCATTTTTCTCGGTTCTGATTTCTATGGTCTATGGTACTAGCGTAATTAACGATGTTGTGGAGGATAAAAGTATAATCAACGTTCTTACCGCCCCCATACATCGCTCAACAATATTTTTAACATATTATTTTTCCGCCTTTGTATCGGTAAGCTTTGTCATGCTGTTCGTAACTACCGTGGCTTATATGGCTTACTTTGTTCCCGCCGGGTTAACCTGGTTCAGGTTTGACTACTTTATCGCTATACTGTGGCTGGTGTTGTTTTCCAGTCTAGTGTATTCAGCTTTGTTTGTTACTGTTAGCTTTACCCTCAAAAAACCGGTGTATTTCGGCCTTTTTTACGTTTTCGTATGGGAAGGATTTGTCGGTGCCCTACCCGGTAAGATAAAGGAATTTACAATCAATCATTTCATCCGCAGTCTGGGATCCCTCTTAATTGATCATGGAGAGATATCCAGATATAGTGGAGCGAGTTTAGGTACCGCCATCGTAGTATTGATATTAGTCTGGATTTCTTTGCTTGCTTTAGGTTCATTTATGTTTGCCAAGAAAGAATTCCCTTAAATCAGTTCAGTAAATCATATGCACTCACTAGAGATACGAGTTCGACGCCTATCTTGGCTAGAGCTTCAGCCGCACCTTCTTCTCTATCAACCACAACTAGTACTTTATCGACCTTCGCCCCTTCTTCTCTTAACAGTTCAACGGTTTCAATAGATGAACCACCGGTGGTTGTTACATCCTCCACGATAACCACCGTTTCCCCCTCTTTTAACCCTCCTTCTAACCGACCACTGGTACCGTGTGATTTAGTCTTCTTTCTCACCATGATGTAAGGTAGACCGGTTTCTAAGGACAGGGCGGTAGCTATAGGTACTGCACCCAGTTCCATACCTGCGATCTTATCTTCGTCTACAAAGTCGGCCATTTTTTTTGCAATTACTTTGAGTATCTCCGGTCTTGTACTGGCCATCTTTATGTCCACGTAGTACTTGCTTTTCTTTCCAGAGGTTAATGTAAAGTCTCCATACCTAACTGCTCCACAATTCTCTAACATCTTTTTCAGTTCCATATATCTCACCAAGGCTCTTTTTTCATTTTCATCTTATATCCGATTATGTTAACTCCCCTGTGAAGGACGGGTACGATTATCATCAAAGATATCAAAGTCAACAATCCGTGATCGGTAAAATATGTTTCCACGGTCCATGAATAATGGGTTAAAATAATCACTATAAACGTACCTACGACAAAATCGTACTGGTCTAACACAGGAACATTTTCTCCTCTATTTAATCCCATCCTTCTCTTGACCAAGCTTCCCAAAAGATCACCGAACATACACCCAAAAGAAAGTGCGAAGGGAAGCAAAAGATAGTTTGAATAGAGCACACTTCCCATGGCTAGGTGTATTAAAAATCCGATTAAACCACCAAATAAACCCCCGCCAATAAAACCCCTCCAGGTTTTTCCGTCACCTAAGATTCTTTTATTACCCAGTTTTCTTCCGAAGTCCATAGGTGTACCTCCCCCACTAATTACCGCCAGCGAGTTGGCCGTTAGGGCGGGTATGAAGGCGATGATTCCCAGTATTACTTCGAACCACATCGGCTCTCTACATTGAGGGGTGGGTAAAAACTATTTCTATTACCTTAAAGTTCCATAACGGTCTTAATCCTTTCAGCTAGAAGTTTTATTCCTCCGTCCCACAGTTGTTCACCCTTGTCTACCGTCGCCTTTGTAGGGTCTCCTATAACTCCGGTATCGGTCAATTCATCGGTTGACCACGTATAGAAGAATGCCGGCTTGTGGTCGAATTCAAAGGATTCATCGGGAAAAGTTAAAGTTGGCTTCTTTATTTTATCTTGGTCGACGAGGTCTATTCTATTAGCCAAGCTGGTGGAAGTTTCATACTCCCCGGCATGCACGTCGTTTTTGCTATTCACCAACTCCCTCTTTCCAGGTTCCATGGATTCTCCGCTGTCTATGAATACCGTTAGATCCAATTCGTACTTCAATTGAAGCGCGGCCTCTTTTAACACATTGGTGTTACCACCGTGGGCGTTGTATATGAATATCTTTTCGAACCCATGCTGCTTTGCCGATCGTCCTATATCAAATATCAGGGAAAACAGAGTTTCGGGCCGAAGCGTTACGGTACCTGAAAAGGCCATATGATGTTCGCTGAGACCGTATGATATGGTCGGCAGGATAGGCGGTCTGGGTGGGTCAAGTTTTTCAACCGCTTCGAGTAGAATATACATAGCATCGAAGGAATCGGTGTCCAAGGGAAGGTGAGGTCCGTGCTGCTCCAGACTACCTACCGGAAGTAAAATTGTGTCCACTTGTCCGCTTATTTTTTCTAATTCCAGCCTGGTCATTTCTCCCCAAAGTACTTTTTCTGCCATGAAAGGGGATAGAGTTAATAACGTATATTATTTACTATTTTCAATCAGCTTTTTTATTTTCATACCGGCCGCTATCCCCATACCCCAGCACAGCGGTAGTTGGCGGTATTTACCGAGTACTGCCGAACCAACGATGAACAATCTTCTTACCGAGGTTTCACCCGAAGGGAATTCAACTTCTTGGTAGCCGAATTCTATGGCGGGGATATTTGGCGTTCTACCTACGGCGGTGACCAGTGTGTCACAAGTATAGGTGTTGTTAGCTGTTTTCAAAATGTGTTGTTCCCCTTCCTTATCCCAAGATACTATTTCACCGGTTTTTTCTTTTATTCCAGTTTCTCTAACCTGTTTTAAAAGGGATTCAACCGCACACGGTTCACTCCTGGATAGTATTGTAACCTTGCCACCCAACCGATCGATTCTAAGAGCGTAATCGTAAGCCGCATCCCCTCCACCCACGATCAGTACTTTCTCCCCATGGTAATCCCTCCAAGGAGGTTCACATACCTCACCTTCAATATCAAGTGTTTTAGGAACCGTGCCGGTGGCTACCACTAGATACTTACATTTAAGAGTCGAGTCCTTCAATTTAAGATCGAAAAGATCTTCGCTTTTTGATATCGATGTAACTGGACCTTGGATTACAGGAATGTTTCTGTTTTCGATAAATCTCTTTAGCTCATCGACAATATCCCTTCCTTCGGAATTAAAGAATCCTGGAATATTCTCTATCTTGTTAGCGTAGTAAATTAACCCGCCTATATCTCCCTCTTCTATCAAGATAACGTCTTTTATTCCTTCTCGAGATAACTGGTAAGCAGCGGCTACACCGGCAGGACCTCCGCCGATTACCGCAACCTCTGCTTTGCCTCTTGGCATGATAATATCTCCGCGAACCCGGGGCATAATGATTTAAGTGAAGATAAATGTATTTCTTCAGAGGTAGTTGCTGTAGCATCGGCTAAAAAGAATACGCGGTGATCTTTGATGAATGCGTGCCTTGCGGTAGTTTCACAGCAGATGTCCGTTAGCACACCGGTGATGAACACGTTCTCGATATTTTTTAATATTTCATCTAAGTCGGTTCTGTGGAATGCGGAGTACCTCGGTTTGGTAATTACCTCTCCTTTCACCTCTACCCCTTCCCATAATTCAGCGGTTTTTCCCTCTCGTATTATGTCCCCCCACCATTCACCCATAACGCCTTCATCACCTTCTTCCTGCACATGTCTAGTGTATATGATCTTAGCGCCATGTTCGTTAAAGACTTCCACAAGCTGGTTGATATTCTTACTTACGACCTGACCGGCGGGTAAAAATGAGTGGGAATCCTGGCTAACGAAAACGTTCTGCATATCTATAACCAGCAGTGCACTGTTCGACCAAAGTGGTTTTGTTTCCCATTTTCTTCTGATAGGCAGCGAGTCCAACCATTTTCGTGTTTTTACTTCGAGGTTATCTTGACTAACATAATCCGCTCCTGCCATATACCGACTCAAACCTCCTTATTTTTGTTCTCTAGGTACGTAATCAATATCTGCCCGCAGTTACTCTTTATTTCGTTCTCCCGCAGATCTCCTATGCTGACGTATACGTCGAAGCCAGCGTCTCTCATCTCATTCACAACCGGCAGTTTATTTCCTCTTTCTTCATCGAAAACGTTGATTAAATCGTACTCTTCAGCATTCTTAGTGGGATTTAGTGGGGTTACCTTTATTGCAAATTGTTCAGGAGAGAATATACTTTTCAGCTTTTGAACGTCGATAGGCGTGTCGCTTCCTACGGCGAAGTTTAGCGTAACTTTTCTTCCACCTACAAAGAATCGTTCCCCGTAGTCCGCTATCTGCTCAAGAGTCCATTTTTTAGTAGGTATAAGGTAGTCCCTATAACTCTCATCCGTGGAGTGGATAGAGAACTGCAACTGGAAACTGCCGTTGAGTACTTCATGGTTGATCTTGAGTATTTCTTCGAACCATTCATCTCTGCTAGCGGGAGCTATGGTTGAGATACAGGGCATGTAATTTTCAATATCGTATCTTCGAGGTATCTCTAAAATGGCGTCGATAACGTTGTCGTTCAGTGCTGGCTCCCCCATCCTTGCGAACTGTACTTTGAATTTCTTAGAGTCGATGTTTCCAGATGGAAAACGGTTCTTTACGACGTGGTCTACCTGAGCCATGATCTCTTCGGTTGAAAGAGGTCCCTGAAAACTTTTTCCCGCATCGCAGAATTTACAATCAATAGGACATCCGTACATACTGGAAACTATAACTACCCATTTCTCCTTTCGTGATGGAGCCATCCCTAAAGAATCGACGAATTCTACCAGTTTATCATCGCCAAATGTACCAAGATATACCTTCGCTATGTCTTCATCGCCCTGTTCGTGAAGTATCTCGATGTTCATCTAATCGATTCAACACTAAGAGAGATAAATAATTTACCCGTGAAGGAAAGAAAAAAGGGAAAGGGATTTAGCAGAACAATATATGTTTTGTTGTATTCAACACAAAAATGGCTTAAGCTCTATTGAAAACCATTTTCATATCATCTTCGTCAGGGTCTTCTAGGGTCAATCTGCTTCCTCTGATGCTGTAATTCAGAACGTCGGAGCTTCCATCTGAAGTTATCCTAACTCTTCCGTCGCCTAGATCTTCCCATTCGAAATCCTCCTGTATTGGGCCCCATCCATAGTCTATAGATACTTCTCCAGTTCCGTCTCTATTGAACTTTATCCGACCGTCGATGTCTTCTTCTCGTATCGTTTCTTCTCCATCGTAGTACTCGATGTATTCCATATCCCATGTTCCAACTAAACCTCCTCCGCCTAAGAATAGCATCCAAATAACAATAATGCCGACGACAGCTACCACTGCTACTACTCCAATTATTATGGGTAATTTATTGCTCTTCTTTTGTGGAGGTTGTTGCTGTGGAGGTTGTTGCTGGTACTGCTGTTGTTGTGGAGGTTGTTGTTGGTACTGCTGTTGTTGTGGAGGTTGTTGTTGGTACTGCTGTTGCTGTGGAGGTTGTTGTTGGTTAGGACTGTATTTATTATCTTCGTTCATCCCCCGTGTCAATATCAACATAACATTTAAAGTTTTGTATAATCAATGGATACACAAAATACTTTTTGATTCACCTTATATTTTATGAGCAATCGTTTTATAACAGCTTTGAATTGCACTGATTGGTGTTGTTATGGACCGGTTTATAGTGGATAATAATTCTCGATTCGTGAACCAAACACGAGTACCCGGAAAAGTTCACATATGGGACGAAACTTTGAGAGGCGGAGAACAGAGTCCAGGTGTCATCTTCGACCTTAACGATAAGATCGAACTGGCGGAGCTTATGGATGAAATGGGCATCTCCGTCATAGACGCCGGTTTTCCTATGATGTCCCAGGGGGAGAGGGAAGCTATCGAAGCACTGGTATCATTAGGCCTTAAGGCCGAAGTCGGTGCTACCGTTAGATGCCGTGAAGAAGATATCGACACCGCTATTGATCTAGGAGTTGAAAATTTATACATTTTTTCCACCACCAGCAGATTTCATTTACACTATAAACATAACATTACCGAGGAGGAGTGTTTCGAGCGGGTTGTTAATGCGGTGGATTACGCAAATGAACGGGGTGTAGAGTTTGATTTTATCAGCGAGGATACCACCCGCTCGGATTTTGACTTCGTTGCTGAGCTTCTTAAAGAAGTTAATAAAAGGGGTGCTCGGCGTTTAATAATCTGTGACACCGCCAGCTCTATCACACCTGAGGCGATGTACTCATTCACCTCCGAACTTATCGAACGAGTTGGAGGGCATTGGGGAGTGCACTGTCATAACGACTTCGGACTGGCGGTGGCCAATACCGTGGCCGCCGTACAAGCGGGTGTTGAATATCCTACGTTAACGGTTAACTCATTAGGCGACAGTTCGGGCAACGCCGCATTGGAAGAGGTGGTGATGATACTCGAAAAGCTGTTTGGCGTGGATACGGGAGTAGATACCACCCGCCTTTATGAATTATGCAAGATGGTGGAAAGAAAATCGGGTGTATATATCTCCCCACAAAAACCCATTTGTGGATACAACTCCTACCGCCATGAGAGCGAAGTTCACGTATCCGGAGTTTTAGCTCATGCCGGTTCCTACGAACCTATACCTCCGGAAGAGGTCGGGCGTGAGCGGGAATTTGTTTTAGGCAAACATTCCGGGCCCACCAATGTAAAAACACTGCTTGAAACTAGAGGTTTGTCTTTATCCCCCCATCAGATCGACAAGATACTCGATATGATCGAAAAAGAAAAATCACATGACCGACAAAAAAAGGTCGACGAATTCTTTGGGGATATAGATAGTTACAATCGAAGCATGCTGGGATTCCCGGAGGAACGTTTCTGGCAGTTGGTAGAAGAAGTGAGGAAAGAAGAATGAATACCATCTCCGAAAGGCTGCTCGGTGGAGAGGAAGGGGAGTATGTATTCAAGGAAGTTGATAGAGTCATGCTCCACGACGGTAACGCTCCCTTGATATTCGATGGGATGGATGGAGTGGATATATGGGATCCAGATCGGGTCACTGGAATCGTGGATCATTTTTGCCCACCTAGCACCGTTGAAAGAGCGGGGTTTGTAAAACGTTTTAAAGAATTCGCTAAAGAGAAAAGGATCTCTGATTTTGTGGCATACAAGGGGATCTGCCACCAGATGATGTGTGAGGGGAGGGTGTTACCTGGCGAGCTGGTTGCCGGTATAGACAGCCACTCAACAATGTACGGTGCACTCGGTGCTTTCGGAGTCGGCTTCGGTGCCAGTGATATTGTGGACATTCTCAAAATCGGAAAAACGTGGTTCAGGGTGCCGGAAACCATACGTGTCAATATAAATACAGGTGAAAATGGGACCGACGTAGCCCTTTCGATGCTGGGTAAAATTGGATACGATGCCAACTACAAAACAATAGAATTTTTTGATAAAGTGGGGCTCAGTATGGATTCCCGGATGACCCTAGCTAACATGGCTGCTGAAACCGGAGCGAAAGCCGCTATTTTCCCTCCCGATGAGATTACAAGAGCTTACCTGGATGAATTCCACATGTCTAATAGCGTTTCCGTACCTTTGTATGAAGAGGAGCGGTATGTTAAAACCATCGATATATCCATCCATGAGCCGTTGGTGGCCGTACCACAAAAACCATACAACGTAAAACCGCTTTCAACGGTAACCGGTAAAACCGTCGACCAGGTGTTTATCGGTTCCTGCGCCAGCGGTAGGTTGAGTGATCTTAGAGATGCTGCAGAGGTTCTTGAAAACAAGAAGGTTCATCCTGACGTGAGGCTGTTGGTCACTCCTGGTTCTACAATGATATTGGAAAAGGCCATAGAAGAAGGGATAATCGAGATACTAATACGAGCGGGTGCTGTCTTATTAAACCCCAGCTGCGGCCCCTGTCCCGGTATAGATAAAGGTCTGATGGCGGAAGGTGAAGTGTGTGTAACCACCCAGAACCGAAATTATCCCGGAAGGATGGGTGTGGGAGAGATTTACATAGCTAACGCTGAGGTCTGTGCTTTATCTGCGGTTACCGGCATGATCACGGGGTGTGAGCATGGAGTATAGGGCGAGGGTATTCGGCGACGATATCACATTGGATGAAATTCACCCGGGTTCTTACTTTTCTTTAGATACGGATACATTGATAAAAGGGCTTATGGAAGGGGTACAACCCGGCTTTTACAAAACGGTTGAAGACGGGGATATGATCGTGGCCGGCAGATACTTTGGAATGGGTTCAGGTAGGGAAAGCGGAGCGTGGGCGATGAAGCTCGTCGGAATCGAGTGTGTGATCGCAGAAAGCCTTTCACGATACATGTTTAGAAACTGTGTTAACAATGGTATCTGGCCTTTGGAAGTAAAGGATATATTGTATTACGTTGATGAGGGGGATATTATCGAAGTTTACCCTGAAGAGGGGTTTTTAGTATTAAACGACGGAAAGGACCTTCGTTTCGACACTTACCCCCAATGGATGGTAAAAATAATAAAGTCCGGGTCTCAATCAGGTGATCCCAATGTACGATAGTGATATCATAGTCATCGGTGCCGGACCGGCAGGCCTGTCCGCAGCCATCAGAGCTAGAAGGGTACGTACCTACAACCTTCTCTCGTCAAGTGTGATGATCATCTCAAACTCGTCTCCCGGTGGTTTGGCGGATTGGACCAAGGTGAGGATGACCGGAGACGGATGGAGTTATGAGAAAGGAGAAGTGATCCGCAGGTTGATGGCCGATGTGGAGGATTATTCCATACCGGTTAAGCGGGAACGTGCTCTTAAAGTGGTCAAAAACGACGGCAAATTCACCGTAATCACGGATAGGGGTGAATACACGTCGTTAGCCGTCGTCGTCGCCACGGGCATGAGGATGACTTGGAACGAGGGAGAACATTTTGGAGAGGGATTGTTTGGAACTCTAAAAGGATATAGGTTCATGGAAGACTACTTCAAAAGTTTATGCGAAAAGGAGAGAGGAAAAACTATCGTGTTCGTCGGTACTGGTGAGATGGATAAAACCGTAGATTTTTTTGAAGAAATCAACCAGGGAAGGATGAAAGTTAAAAAAGTGCTGGATACGGGGAAGAACATACGCGGGTACAAAGATGGCGTCGTAGTTACTGATGAAGGAGAAGTTACAGCAGATCACACATTGATAGATTTTGAATCCTATATGCTATCCACATACACCGGAGATATTATCGATTGTGATAAGGATGAGCACAATTTTATCAAAGCGGAAAAACGAGGTAAGGTATTCGATGGTTTGTTCGCTGCCGGAGATATAACGGGCACCCCCTTTTCTTTGGCAAAAGCGGTGGGTGGAGGTACCACCGCCGGTTTAGAGAGCTACAGATATGTTTACAGGGAAAAGTTCGGTAAAAAGGCGCCGGTTTTTGCATTCTATCCGATACATCACCAGGGAAGTGCAACATACTTCGACATACCAAAGCTTAAAGATGATTATCGTCCGAAGCTGCTTGTTAAACCTATTACAAAGGAAGGTAAAATTATATTCAGAGAGTGTGAATTAGATGAGAATGAATTTAACAATAAGCTGCTTGGATTATGTGATGGAAACCATACTTTAAAGCAAATTCGTTCTGAACTAGGGGATATCGATCCGACTATTGAAAGGCTCATACATGCAAAGGATCTAACTTTAGAGGTGTGATATGATTTTGGACTTGCTTTTCCACCCAAAGGTAAGAGCACTCCCATGGCGTTTTAAACTGTTTATATTTAAGTACTTCATGAGCATACGCAATCCGGATAATGTGCAGGAGTTGGACGGTAGGAAAGTGCTGTCCATTTACCTTCCTTTTTTTCCCTCGAAGGCCTTCGATAATTTCGTTGATGCGCAGCTCAAAGCTTCTAACGGTAAAGCAGTTCCAGAGATCGTTAATATATCACTTACCACCGGCTGTAAAAACGATTGCTGGCACTGTAAAATATCCGGGGACCGTGTTGACTTGGATAAAGATGTGCTGCTTAGAGCTATCTACGGGCTTAAAAGACTCGGCACCTTTCAGTTTTTGTTCACAGGCGGTAACCCTATCCTCCGGGAGGATCTTGAGGAGATCGTCAAAGCTACCGGTGACGCTTCAGTCGCTCTTGTATCGACTCCCGGACCCATCGACCTAGAAAGGGCGAAGTCTTTGAAACGTGCCGGGTGTCAAGGAGTTCTTGTTGGTTTGGAGCACTATGATGAGAAAAAGAACGACCAGTTGATGGGATGTAAGGGTGCTTACAAACACAGCTTGAAATCCATCAAAAACGTGAAAAAGGCAGGTATGCTGGCCGGCTGCTGGATTGTTGTTACGTCTGAGATGATACCTCAACTCGACAGGTATTTAAAATTCGTTAAAAAAGCTGGAGCCACCGACGTAGCCATCTTCGAACCTATGTTGACTGAAAAAGATAAAATGTTGGCTCCGGATGAAAGGAAGTATCTTTTGAACATACAAAAAAAGTCTAAAAAAGAGCACGGTTACCCCAGGATCATCTCAGGTCCGTTTATGGACAGCGAACAGTTCATGGGCTGTACCGCGGGTTTCAACCGCATGCATATAACGGCGGAAGGGGACGTATTCCCATGTGATATGCTTCATGAAAAATGGGGTAATATCTACAATGATGATGTACGTGACATTTGGGAGAAGATGCACAAAAATTACTCCGAACCTTTGTGCGGCTGCATCGCTTTGAATAAAACTGAATCCAGGTTACCGGCTTATTATCGAAATCTTATCAGGTGATCATAGTATTATATCGTCACCAGGGGATAACAACTTGCAGGAAAAGCCTTCTTTTTCGAGAAGGTTTACCAATCCTTGGGCTTCAGATTTTTTCTCACCATGATCGTAATGGAACGGTACAACCAACCCCGGTTTGATCTCCGATACACTCTCCAGATAATCCTCGTAGTTACTTTCAAAGCACGGACTGAACGCCAGTAAAACCGGCTTATCGATGTAAAATTCCGCAGCATCACCGGGATGCAGTACACCTTTGTAGTAGTAACCCACACTTTCCTCCGACTTCCAGCATTCGCAGTCTAAAACTTGGATACCGGCGAACTCATCACCTGGTTTAACCGTTTTTCCTTCGATATTAAATTTATCTAGTGTATGCTTCGGTGCGTACACTTCGGCATCCTTTGAAATCCTTTCAAAGGTCTCTTTATCAAAGTGGTCGTCGTGTTCGTGAGTTATAAGCACCTTATCTGCCCGTCCGTTTAACTCCGTGGTAGGATGCGGGTCGATTATAACACGCTCGTCTGAAAGTATGTCCACGCAGGCGTTACCCAACCATCTGACCTTCATATCAAATCACCAATATATGTTATACTAATACCACATAATAGTTTTTTGGTTTACTAAATTAGCGATAACAATAAAATCAGTACCATGGGATATCTTGTGGAAATGAAGTACAGCGGCAGCCGTTTACCCTTCGTTTGCGCGCTGGTTTTGATATCTCCGGTTAAAAGAGTCGAAGATATATCCAGTGATGTGAACACCACAGTAATTAAAAGTAAGAGGAAGGTTATTGTGGAGTACGTAGTATTTACTTGAAGGTATAATGTGATCAAAACTATGATCCCACCTAAGATCGTGGTGACGGACGCTAGACTCATTGTCTTCCTGATCCCTAATTTATGTGCGATGGTAAAGATGTTACACCGTTTGTCTACGTCATAATCCTCGGCCACATTAACTAGATTAATACCTAGGTTGAGCAGTACATAGCCGAGGATAAAAAGAAGGAAATCTAGTGAGATATTTGGATCGATGATTAAATAGCCTGCTAGTATAGGGAGTACGTACACTCCTAAATTCACTGGTATCACACCTAGGGGCCCTTTACTTTTAAGACGGGTAGGTGGGGAGGAATAGATATAAGCAAAAACCCACCCGAGCAATCCTAGAAGTGCTACAACAAGCTGATTTCTATAGATAAAAAAGAAAAACAGTGCAAAAATAAAGATACTTTCGACGATCATGATTTTCTTTAGGTTGCTGAGCCCGACAATATCGACCGAATTCGACAGGTGCTTTTTCCCGAGGGAGTCAACCCCTCTATCGTAGTAACAGTTTATGTTGCAGGCGAATGTGATAGTGAATAAAAAGTACAGAGCAAAAAATAAAACATCGTATGTGAAAATCTCAGATAGAAATTCAGCGCTATAAAGGGGACCCAGTAATATAGTCGCTAGGGAAACCAGCTGAATCTTCCATCGGCTTACTTCCAAAAATGCCTTTATCCGTTCCACAGTTATCGGTAAAGATAAGTTAGTTATAAACTTGAGGTTTTCACTGTTTCAAAACTCTTTTCAACTCGATGGTATCGACCACTGTATCTATACAGCCATCTTTCAACAGAGGTACCCCCTGCGGGATTATGTGGTACACCACCACTTGTTCCATGTTCTCCGCTAACTCCAAAAAACACGCAACGCCCACTACAGCTGCGGGTTTAGTTTCTTCCATAACCTTTCTCGCCATGCTACCCCCCGGAATCACATAAACTCCCATGTAACCCAATTCGTCCGCCAATTTTTTAATATCACCTATATCACACTCGCCGCACTTTTCACAAATATAACCGAGTTCGGTAAATTCGGCTTTACATTTTTCGACATTTCTCAAACAGTGAGGTAAAAGCACAATTCTGTCATCGAAGTGAGTGTTAGAAAAATCCTGCTTAAAAGCCATGTTTTTAAGGGCGATATACACCCTATCGTACATATCTTGGTCTATATCAAGACGTGCGAGGAATGCCTTTATCACACTTCCTCGAGTGAAGTCCATACCTGAACTCATTGCTCTAGAAATGATATCTCTCATATCGATACACAACTTGAATACATCGGATATAAAATTATCCCACGATTATTCGGAGGGTGTCTCCTTCCTCTAAAACATGGTCTAGACCCACTCGTTGTTTGGGAAATTTTGCTGTCGGACCCCATATACGAGCGTATCTGAAGTATCTTATGAAATCGGTATGGAGAAGTCTACATACATCTTCAACCGTGGAACCTCGTTTGATTATCAGCGGTTCGTCGTCACTCTTTTCACCTTTGGGTTTAAGGTAGATCCGTATTAGGTCAAGTCTGTGGAAGATCCGCTGTTTCAACTCCTTTAAGCCACGCCCTTCTTCCGCCGAAATAAAGAGAGGATCCCAACCGGTTAGTTCCTGTTTTATTTTCTTTTTCTCTTTGTTACTAATGATATCCACTTTATTTATGACCGAAATAGCCGGGATGTAGACTCTATTACCTACCAGGTGATCTATCAACTCCCCAACATCTATATCCGTACGTATCACTATAGTTGCGTTTATAAAACCATATTCCCTCATTATAGATTTTACAGTTTCAGGGTCTATTTTAGTGAGTTCCACAGTACTTGCAACTTTTATTCCCCCTCGCTCTCTTTTATTTATTATTATTTCAGGTGGTTCTTTATTTAGTCTAATCCCCATCTGTTCTAATTCATTGGATACGATTTTTATATTCGGACGATGAACATCCCCAATTAATATCAAAAGATCCATTACACGTGCCACTGATAACACTTCTTTACCCCTACCTTTACCTGCTGCCGCCCCCTGTACCAATCCGGGTAGGTCCAAGATCTGGAACACCGCTTCGTTGTACTCCAATATACCTGGGATAACATCCAATGTGGTAAAGTGATAACCAGCGACCTCGCTTTTGGCGTTGGTTATTGCATTGAGGAGCGTACTTTTTCCTACGCTTGGATAACCTATTAGTCCAACAGTAGCATCCCCTTCTTTTTTTATAGCATAGCCTCCCGAACTGTCGGTACCCTTTCCCTGTTTAATCTTTTTCTCCTTTAACTTGGCCAGTTTAGCTTTCAATCTACCTATATGTTGTTGAGTGGCTTTGTTGTAAGGAGTTTCTCGTATCTCCTCTTCAATGGCTTCAATCTCTTCTTCTATGGTCATCTTTGTCCGCTTATCCCTACAAATGGCATAAAAGATTATCGGCTGTATCAGTTTAAAAAAACTTGAATGGCCTCCAACCTAGCTAAAAATAAATAAAAGGGAGAAACACGTTTAAACAAATTGTTGTTTCTATAATATGAAAACTTTTTAGTAAACGTTATATCATTATCAAAATGTATTGATACTAACAGATGGTGGTAAAAATTCAAAACATACTAAATAAAATGTTTATTATAGTTATTGTCTTCATGCTGTTTTTGGTACTAGTCAGCAGGTCATTGGTGACTACGGGAAATGAAGGGTGGGGTGAAAGAGAGAACATTCGAGGATCTAAGGGCGAAGCCCAGTCCGGTGATACTCTTGAGAAGGAATCCACGTATCATCGGGTAGAGGTTCCACCCGTTATATATCCAGAGCAACCAAAAATGTGGCTGACCGATGAAGATTTCGGTTTTATAGATGAGTGGTCACATTCGGGAGAAGATGATATAGAAATTGAACAGTTATTCAATCCAAACTATCGACAAAGTACTGAGTACAATATGGTGGAGAAAGACTTTGCCTCATATGGTATATATCATTTGGAAAGCAAAAACGTCACAGAAGGAGATAGTATAGTACCGTCTTTTGAATATTTAATAAAAGATGACTACAGTCCACGTGGGCCCATAAGAATAGATAATAACACGGACTTCGCAGAGCAGGCTGATGATGAAGGTTGGTCCGGAGTCGAACACCTATCATGGTATTTACTTAGACGACTCGGGCTTTAATATTGTTAATCACAATAACGTATCGAACAATGGGTGGTATGGTATCCGCCTCGATGGTGCGAGCTATAACTCCATAATTAATAACAATGCATTTAACAACTACAATGGTTTTGCTCTCTGGTTCTCCAGTAATGATAATTATATGGAAAACAACACAGCATCTAACAACGATTATGGAATTAATCTCTATCAATCAAAAAGCAACAATGTCGTACAAAACCAGCTTCGGGAAAGTTCTCTGTATGGTGTCCTACTTCATTCAACCCACAATAACACCCTTAATGAAAACACAATCTCTAACAACAATCAAGGTCTTTACCTCTATAAATCAAGCTACAACTTGCTCACCCATAATCTCTTTGAAAAAGACGGGGTGATCATACACGGCGAAAAGCTAGAGTACTGGGATACACATACCATAAACACAACGAATACAGTAAATGGTAAGCCGATTTACAACAGTGCTGACTATGCTGTACTATGGATACTTGATTACTAATAAGTACTATTATGATAAAAAAACTAAATATTTTAAACTTTTAGGGAGTTTTAATGAATTGTCCTCTTTATTTACAACTTTCTAAAGTAATTTACCAACGTACCAATACCTTCGATTTCTACCTCAATCACATCTTTATCGTTTATAGGTCCTACTCCGGATGAGGTACCGGTCGCTATAAGATCTCCTATTTCTAAGGTCATGTATGAGCTGATTTCTTCAATCAACTTCTGTACCGAAAAGATCATCAGGTCAATGGAGGATTTCTGTCTGATTGCTTCATTCTGTTTCAAAGTTATCTTCGCATCGTGAGGTACACTATCCACGGTTGCAATATACGGTCCGAAGGGACATGATTTATCGAAGGCTTTACCCCTAACCCAGTTCTGCTCGATTCTTTGGTCGTCTCTGTTCGAAATGTCGTTCACACATGTAAATCCTTTAACGAATTCCACGGCATTTTCGGCTGAAACGTTATTGCATTTTTTTCCAATAACCACCCCAAGCTCCGCTTCAAAATCGATTCTTTTTTTTCCAGGTAAAAGCTCGATAGTTTCCCCATGCCCAGCTGTACAGTTAGGGCCTTTTAGAAATAGAGCGGGCCGTTCTGGAGTTTCACGCCCGGTTTCTTTGATGTGATCCATGTAATTCAACCCCACGCAGATTATCTTCGTCGGCCTGATGGGAGGTAGTATATTAACGTCGGAGGGATCGTACAATCTGCTTCCCGAACTTATCTCACCGTCGACAATGATCCCCTCTTGGGTAGACCCGCTATTATCTTCAAACCTAACGTACCTCATACGATCAGAATATTTTAACTATCTAATGAATATTGTGATAATCGATAAAACTCCAATTAATCAAACACTCGGTTATTTGATTTGTTGACGATTAAAGTATTTCCCAGTCATCCCCTTCGGGGATCCCATGATGTCGGACTTGGGGCGCATCCCGCCGGTCCTTCTGTGTTTCTCTATTTGAAAGGTTACGAAAAGAGCGTGATTGTACATTTGTAGAAGGTCTTTCGTAGTTTTTTCTTGGTTTCTCGAATTGTATCTTCTTTAAATCCTGTAGATGTCGTTGATTTCTCATTTCCTTACGTTCGGCAGAATCAAATGCTTTTTTAGGACGTGCATTAGAACTTGACCAACCTCTTTGTACTGGTAGTATAGGTGTATTTGGAAATGTTTTGGACATGTCTATTGTTACCTTAGGTTCTTTTTTATTGAGTGCCCTGGAAACCTCTCTTTCTTTGTCAACAGCTATTACACCGCCGATGTATGCAAAAATCGCCGTTATTACGTAACTGTTGGATGAATAAGGCAGTCCCCCTATTACAGAGGTAAAGAAAGAAGTCCAATACATCTCCAGAAAGGGTATATATGCTGCTAAAACAGGAACCTCATAAGCTGCAGTTACTAAAGCTCCCGGTAGGGCCATCAATCCCATAATTTGGGTGGGTAGTACATTCCGAGTGATGGCTAAGTGCACAATACCGATCAAGACCAGACCGATTATCGAGGCAATTAGACCTTTCTTCGGTCCGCCGGTCCTGCGTCCTCCGACGTAACCCGCCAACATTGGACCGAAAAGAGGAAGCCACCAGAGCAGTGCCGAAAGTACAATTATGTACTTGACACCGCTCCAGAAGTCGAAGGTCACCGCACCGATTTCCTTTAACTTTTGTACGGCACCTTCCTCTTCCTCTGTTGTTTTTATGCGGATCAGACCCTGATCTAATAATTTCTTAGTAGTAGGGTCCATATCCTCATCCTTCTTTTTTTTCCTGAAGTGCATCCTATCCCAGCTATATGGGTCTGACTACCGTCAGACAACTCATAATAGGGTAGTAATCATATATAATATTTTGCATTGTTTTTCGATTATGTCATACATCTCATTTGAAGGACTTTAAAGCCTTTTTTACCTCCACCAGATGTTTATCTCCCAGTTCTTTTGCTCTCTCGACAGTACCTGCCTGGGAGTATATTCTATACTTTGGTTCTGTTCCGGAAGGACGTATTAACACCCACCCATCTGGGTACAGGATCTTTAAACCGTCGATATCGTCATATTTTTGCTCAGAAAAGGCTTCCTTTAATTTATTCATTAGCTCCTCCTTCAACTCGTCAGGACAAGGTACTCCTCTTTTATCCAAAGCGTACTTCGGAAGTTCATCTATTATCTGAGATAATGATCTCTCCTCTTTTGCGATTAGTTCTACAATCTTTGCCGCTGTCATGGGAGCGTCTCTGCAGTATTGATGATCTGCAAATATAAGGCCGCCGTTTTCTTCACCACCGAATATGGCCCCTAGTTCGATCATCGTCCTTGCCACGATCGGCGAACCAACGGCGGTATATACCAATTCTCCACCGTATTCCTTCACAACATCTTCCACGCTGCTGGAGGAACTTACAGGAGTGACCACCGTTCCCCCTCCATGTTCTTTTACCATTTTTTTTGCCATCAAAGTTAATGTCTTGTCACCATGAAGGAAGCTACCTTTTTCATCGAAGAAAATAGCTCTATCAGAGTCCCCGTCGTGGGCGATACCGAGGTCGGCACCGACGTTAACCACCATCTTTTTTAGATCCCTAAGATTCTTTTCGGTGGGCTCACTTTCGTGTCCAGGGAAGGTCCCGTCCAACTGTGCATTTAAGGTGATAACTTGACAGCCGAGTTTTCTTAAAAGGTATGGGGTAGATAAACCGCCGACTCCGTTGGCACAATCGATTACCACCTTTAGTTTAGCTTTTTTGGTCAACTCTTTATCCACCGCGTCCAGAACGGCTTTATGGTAAGACCTCAGCGGGTCGTCCTTTGTCATAGAGCCTACTTCCTTCCAGGAAGGGATGTTGAACTCTTTGGAGAAGTAAATATCTTCGATATCCGTTTCTATATCCTTTAAAAGTTCGGTTCCATCCCCTGCAACAACCTTTATACCGTTGAACTCCGGCGGATTATGTGATGCGGTTATCACCACACCCATGTCCGTGTTCGCGCGAACGTAGTACTGCACGGCCGGTGTTGGTACTTCTCCTAGATCTACAACTGATATTCCGGTGGACATCAGCCCGCTTGCAACAGCGGATTTTAGCATCTGATTCGATATCCTGCTGTCCGTACCGATAGCCACCTTTCCTCCTTTTAGCCAGGTACCTATGGCCCTGCCCAGATCCCCGGCCAAGGTCATGTTCATATCCTCGTTAACCACTCCCCGCACACCGTTGGTACCGAATAATCTTGTCACCTAATCACTTCCTCTGAGTTTTTCATCGGTATGATCACCGTCTACGATCACGGCGTCTGCAACAACACATCCTTTTAAAGACGAACCGCTTTCGACGGTTACATCGTAGCCTATAATCGTGTCCTCTATCACACATCCTTCGTCTATCTCAACACCATCTAATATGATCGAGTTGGATATATCACACTCTTCCAAGGTACAGTCCATACCGATTGATACGTGATCTCCAAGGTCTCCTTCCACATAGCTTTTTTCTCCTATCAAATGGTTTACACCGTGTTCCTTCTCATGTAACTTAAGAAGAGTCTTATTAGCCTCTAAAAAGCTCGTCGGACGTCCACAATCTATCCAGTGACCGGAAAATTTGAATCCATAGAATCCTTTGTCTATCAACTGAGGGAATATTTCCCGTTCCATGGATACCTTTTCACCTGACGGGATCAGGTCCAGCACCTCGGGTTCCAGTATATAGTGGCCCGCATTGATGGTATTGGAAAAGGCCTCCCACGCGTTCGGTTTCTCTTCGAACCGCAGTATCCTTCCCATATCATCCAGCTCGAAAATACCGAATTCCTCTGGATTATCCACTTCCCACGCGGAAATGGCGCCGATAGCTTCTTTGCTTTTAAAAAACTTGAAGTACTCCTCCAGATCGATGCTCGATATGATATCGGCGTTTATAACGAAGAATGTGTCGTCAAGATAGTTCTCTACATTTTTAACCGCTCCGCCGGTACCCATGGGCTTAGGCTCGTCAACTACGTGTATTGTCTTACCCTTCACGTCGTATTCTTCGAAGTATTCTCTCAACAACTCAATTTTGTAGTTGGATGCCAATACGACCTCATCCACACTCTCCGGTAACGAATCGATAACGTGCTGAATCAAAGGTTTGTTCATAATCGGTAAGAGTGGCTTTGGTGTTGTGTAGGTCAACGGTCTCATCCTAGTCCCGAATCCTCCTGAAAGTATGACAGCTTGCATGGTTCAGAATAATGTGGTGACTTAAATAAAGGTTGCGATTGAGCTCAGATAAATCTCATCTTAAGCTCGTACTCACCATACTTCCTCTTTTTCTCTATATCGTAACCCATCTTTTCGAACACTTTTAGCATCTTTTTGTTGTCCGCTAGTACCTCGGCTGTGAATCCATATAGACCTTGGTTCTTAGCTATCATCGTTAGGTATTCTATCAGTGTAGAACCTATACCAAGGCCCTGATATTCATCCCTGATCATGACAGATATCTCCGCCACGTTCTGCCCCTCTTTGATGCGGTAATCTGCTTCACCTATCATACGGTGAGGTCCTTCTATCTCCGGGTCGATCACCACTATGGCCATCTCCTTTTTGTAGTTTATCTGGACGAAATCCTGCCTTCTTTCATGGGGCATGTTCTTTCTGGGGCTCATGAACCTTTTGTATCTGCTTTCGTCTGACAGAGAGTAAAACAAATCCTTCAACAGCTCGTCGTCGGTCGGTTTCATGGGCCTGAGAATATACTCCTTACCGTTGATCTCCCTGATAGTTTCCAGCTCATCTGGATATCTTCCCCCTTCCTCAAGAACAAGTGTCTGCTCTGAGAAAACTAATTTATTCTTCTTTGCCTCCTTGAGAAGCTCTTCTCTGAACTTGGGATGGGCTATGTTGATCAGTTCCATGGCCCTCTGTCTGATGTTCTTTCCGTGAAGGTAAGCTATTCCATATTCAGTGACAATGTATTGAACGTCCCCTCTAGTTGTTACCACACCGGCTCCTTCGTTCAGATGAGGTACGATCCTCGATATTTCACCGTCCTGCGCGGTGGATGATAGTGCTATGATCGATTTACCTCCCTTTGCGTAAGAAGCGCCTCTCATGAAATCAGCGTGACCACCTATACCGCTGTAAAAGCTGTAACCCAAAGAATCCGCACATACCTGACCCGTAAGGTCCACTTGAAGCGCGGTGTTGATGGCGGTCATCTTGTAGTTCTGTGAGATCACGAAGGGATCGTTGGTATAATCAGTGGGTCTCAATTCTATGGCGGGGTTTTCTTCAACGAAGTCGTACAATTTACGGGTCCCCATCAAAAAAGAAGCTACGCTTTTACCCGGGTTTATGGTCTTCTTTTTGTTAGTGACTATACCGTTTTCCATAAGCTCGGTTAGATCTTCCGAAAGCATCTCGGTGTGGATACCTAGATCGGTCTTTTTATCCAGATGTGATAGGATGGCATTTGGAATGTTACCGTACCCTATCTGGACGGTGGACCCATCTTCCACCAGTCTGCTCACGTGCTTAGCTATCTTAACCGCTACGTCGGTGGTAGCTATGGGCTCGAATTCTAGTATATCTTCTTCGTGGAATACCAAATAGTCTATATCGTTTACATGCAGAAAAGTATCGCCGTGTATCCTAGGCATCTTCGGATTGACCTGTGCGATGATCATCTTTGAATTCTCCACAGCGGATTTAATGATGTCAACCGCGACTCCGAGGCTGACCCATCCGTGCTCGTCCGGAGGTGATACTTGTACCAAAGAAACGTCCAACGGTACACGCCCGGTTTTGAAAAGGTTTGGAATATCTTTCATGAAAATAGGTGTGTAATCGGCCGCTCCCTGTGCAACCGCATCTCTCGTGTTATCGTCGACGAAGAAGGCGTTGTGCCTGAAACGGTCCTCGAACTTATCCTCGGTATACGGTGCCACACCGAGGGTCTGTATATGAAAGATCTCGGTATCGTAGAACTGGTTAGCCAATTCCATCAGTTGATTGACAAGGTACTGTGGCTCTGCTGCACCCGAGCCTACGAACACCCTTTCTCCCCTACCGATCTTACTGAGAGCCTTTTCAGCTTCAACATATTCTACATCGTACGGCATTTCGGTTACCCCCTGAGGGAGGAGGGAAGGGATACTTAAGGTTTGTTGGTTAGGTGGTATCAGTGATTGAGAACATATAATATGATATAATAAACATAATTATCAGTTTAATAATCTAGAGCTCAAGTGGAAAAAAGTGATTTAGACGAAATTGAAGGTGAGTGTCTATTCAAAGAACCCGAGATCGATCGAAAACATCTCTTATTAGCCATGGTTATTTTTCTAACAGTGTTATTTTTAAGAGAAATCTCATTCTTGACTTGGGTTGTGGTGGAGGACGAAACGCTCATTATTTAGCAAAACAAGTAAATACGGTATATGGTATAGACATAGCGATGGGGGCCATCGATGTGTGCAAGTTCAGATTCGATAACTTTAGAGGATTTCGATTAACCCTTCTAAAAACAGGGTTTGAAGGGCAAGAGCTATTTTCGAGCCTTATTTGAGCATGAATTGCTCTCATGTTGCTTTTATTCCTTATATTTTTCTGTTTTTTCCCATTTTTTACATAGCTATA